>NZ_CP134771.1:3312500-3644166 GCF_031880315.1 Pseudomonas baltica
ATGAAGTCGCCATCGGCTGTAGGAAAATCCTGATAGGGCACGATATTGGGGTGAGCATTGCCCAGCCGTCGAGGGGCGGCCCCCGTGGTCATGTAATTCATCGCCTGATTCGCCAGGCAGGCCACCTGCACATCCAGCAGGGCCATGTCGATGTGCTGCCCCACGCCCTGCAGATCCCGATGGGCGAGGGCGGCGAGCACCGCGACAGCCGAGTACAAACCGGTAAGGATATCGGTCAGCGCGACACCCACCTTGACCGGACCGGCGCCTTCCTCCGCTTCGGATCGACCGGTCAGGCTCATCAGGCCACCGAGCCCCTGAATCATGAAGTCGTAACCCGCCCGCGTCGCATACGGCCCCGTCTGACCAAAGCCCGTGATCGAACAATAAATAAGCCGCGGATTGATTGCCTTGAGCGCCGCATAATCGAGCCCATAGGCCGCCAGCCCACCGACCTTGAAGTTCTCGATCACGATATCCGACTGCGCCACCAGCTCACGCACCAACTGCTGACCCTCGGGCCGCGTGAAATCGATGGTCACCGACTGCTTGTTGCGATTGGCCGACAGGTAATAAGCCGCCTCGCTGGTATCGCTGCCCCCGGCGTCCTTGAGGAAGGGCGGCCCCCAGGCGCGGGTATCATCACCCTTGCCTGGTCGCTCCACCTTGATGACATCGGCGCCCAGGTCGGCGAGGATTTGCCCGGCCCACGGCCCCGCCAGTACCCGGGACAAATCCAGCACCCGCACATGCGATAGCGCGCCCATGACGTGCCCCTCTATTAATAGAACGCCTGCAAGCCGGTTTGCGCACGCCCGAGAATCAACGCATGGACGTCATGGGTGCCCTCGTAGGTATTGACCACCTCAAGGTTGACCAAGTGGCGGGCCACACCGAATTCGTCGCTGATCCCGTTGCCGCCGAGCATGTCCCGCGCCATACGGGCGATCTCCAGCGACTTGCCGCAGGAGTTGCGCTTCATGATCGAGGTGATCTCCACGGCGGCCGTGCCTTCATCCTTCATGCGCCCCAGCCGCAGGCAGCCTTGCAAGGCCAGGGTGATCTCGGTCTGCATGTCGGCGAGTTTCTTCTGGATCAGTTGGGTGGCCGCCAACGGCCGCCCGAATTGCTTGCGATCAAGGGTGTATTGGCGCGCCGTGTGCCAGCAGAACTCGGCCGCACCCAGCGCGCCCCACGAAATCCCGTAACGGGCGGAGTTGAGGCAGGTAAAAGGCCCTTTGAGGCCACGCACATCCGGGAAGATGTTTTCCTCAGGGACAAACACATTGTCCATGACGATCTCGCCAGTGATCGAGGCGCGCAAGCCCACCTTGCCATGGATCGCAGGCGCACTCAGGCCTGCCCAGCCTTTCTCCAGCACAAAGCCGCGGATATCACCCGCATCATCCTTGGCCCAGACCACGAACACATCGGCGATCGGGCTGTTGGTAATCCACATCTTGGCGCCGCTCAGGCGATAACCGCCATCGACCTTGCGCGCCCGACTGACCATATTGCCGGGATCGGAGCCGTGGTCGGGCTCGGTCAAGCCAAAGCAACCAATCCATTCGCCCGAAGCCAGCCTGGGAAGGTACTTCTGTTTTTGCGCCTCGGTGCCAAACTCGTTGATCGGCACCATCACCAGGGAGGACTGCACACTCATCATCGAGCGGTAGCCGGAGTCCACTCGCTCCACCTCACGGGCAATCAGGCCATAGCACACATAGTTGAGGCCGCTGCCACCGTATTGCTCAGGGATAGTCGCCCCCAACAGACCGACCTCGCCCATCTCGCGAAAGATCGCCGGGTCGGTCTTCTCGTGCCGAAAGGCTTCGAGGACGCGCGGCGCCAGCTTGTCCTTGGCGAACTGCTCGGCACTGCTCTGCACCATGCGCTCTTCATCGCTGAGCTGTTGGTCAAGCAGCAGCGGGTCGATCCAGTTGAAGCTTGCCTTGCCAGCCATGTACGCATCCTCGATCAGTTGGAATCATGCGTCGAGCCTAGGCGGGGCGGGCGCAACGAGCAAACGAGGAATCCGCATGGCGTTGTGCTAATTTCTCACTCCATAAAGCCAATAAAGCCGAATCAGCCAACGCTGTAGTGAGGTATAGGTACATGCGCCGCAAAATCCCCAGCACCACGGCACTGGTGTGCTTCGAAGCCGCCGCACGCCACGAGAGCTTCACCAAGGCCTCGCTGGAACTGTCCTCGACTCAGGGAGCGGTGTGCCGCCAGATCGCCAGCCTTGAGGAATTCCTCAACGTCGAACTGTTCCGCCGTTCGCGCAGGGGCGTCAAGCTGACCGAGGCAGGGCTGTCCTATAGCCGCCGCGTCGCTACGCAACTGGATGCCGTCGAGCGCGATACCCTCTCGGTGATGGGCCAGCAGGGTAGCAATGTCATCGAAGTCGCCGTGGTGCCGACCTTCGGCACTCAATGGCTGTTGCCACGTTTGAAGCACTTTCAGGCGCTGCACCCGGATATCACCGTCAACCTCACCAACCGCACGCGACCATTTCTGTTCGCCGATACCGATTTCGATGCGGCCATCTATTTTGGCGATGGCGAGTGGTCCGGCACCCAGGCCTACGCGCTGATGATGGAAGCTCCCGTGCCGGTATGCAGCCCGGCCACCATCGCCAATCAGCCGAGCCTCGACGCCGAGACCCTGGCGCGCATGCCGCTGCTGCAGCAAAGCACGCGCCCTTATGCCTGGCGCCAGTGGTTCGGCTCGCTGGGCATGAATGTGTCGCGCGACATGACTGGTCCGCGCTATGAGCTGTTCTCGATGCTGGCCCAGGCCGCCATGCATGACATGGGCGTGGCGCTGATCCCACCGTTCCTGATCCGCCGCGAACTGGAGGAGGGCAGGCTTACAGTGTGCAATGCCCATGCATTGACCAGCACCAAGGCTTATCACTTGATGATTCCCGAACGAAAAGTCGAATCTGCTTCGCTAAAGGCATTCCAGAACTGGCTGACCACCGAAGCACGCGGTTACACCGCGCAGAATCAGGGCTAATCCAGGTAGTGGCATGCAGAAATCACCTACAGATATAACTATTTGACGCCATTACGACATCTGTACTCCAACAAACTCGAACTGGCGCTCAGCCCTTATATCCCGTGGCCTGCAGGGAATCAAACCGCGACTTTCTGCCGCACTGAAGGTAAAGCTGCAAAAATATTCACCCCCGCTCGAAATTGGCTGAACCCCCCACAATTAAAGGATTAAACCCTCTTAGGTGCGTCAATGCACCACAGGAAAATATGTAGTAATAATCTATCCCCCTTACATATGCTGTTGAAAGCGCCTCGGTAACCCCTGCAAAATGCCGCGCCCCGCCCACTTGCGGCGGGTTGGTGCTGATCCGCCGCCCCAGTTGCCACCTTGCTGTCTCATAACAAAAGTAGCGCTGGGTACTCTAAAAAGATCACGGAGAAACGACGTGCACATTGGTGTTCCTCTCGAAACACAGACGGGCGAGACACGCGTGGCTGCCACCCCGGAAACCATCAAGAAATTGATTGGCCAAGGGCACAAGGTCACCGTCCAGAGCGGCGCCGGCATTCTTGCCAGCGTTACCGACAGCGCTTATGAAGCCGCTGGCGCAACCATCGGCAGTGCCGCCGATGCGTTTGCCGCGCAGTTGGTGTTCAAGGTCAATGCTCCCTACGACAACGAGCTCAGCTTGATGCCGGCCGGCACCGTGCTGGTGGGCATGCTCAACCCGTTCAACAACGAGACCATTGCCAAGATGGCAGAGCGCGGTATTACCGCCTTCGCCCTTGAGGCCGCCCCGCGGACCTCACGCGCGCAGAGCCTCGACGTGTTGTCGTCGCAAGCCAACATCGCCGGCTACAAGGCCGTGCTGCTGGCGGCCCATCACTATCCACGCTTCATGCCGATGCTGATGACCGCCGCCGGTACCGTGAAGGCTGCCCGCGTGCTGATCCTGGGTGCTGGTGTCGCCGGCCTGCAGGCCATCGCCACGGCCAAGCGCCTGGGCGCGGTGATCGAGGCCTCGGACGTGCGTCCGGCGGTGAAGGAACAGATCGAATCCCTGGGTGCGAAGTTTCTCGACGTGCCGTACGAAACTGACGAGGAGCGTGAATGCGCCGTGGGCGTCGGCGGTTATGCGCGGCCGATGCCTGCCAGCTGGATGCAACGCCAGGCGCAAGCCGTGCACGAGCGCGCCAAACAGGCCGACATCGTGATTACCACCGCACTGATCCCGGGCCGCCGCGCACCGACGCTGCTGAGTGCCGAGACGGTTGCCGAGATGAAGCCAGGCTCGGTGGTCATCGACCTCGCGGCCCTGCAAGGCGGCAACTGCCCGCTGACCGTGGCCGACCAGGTGGTGGTGCACAACGGCGTGACCATCGCCGGGCCGACCAACCTGCCGGCCCAGGTCGGCGCCGATGCCTCGGCGCTGTATGCGCGCAACCTGCTGGACTTCACCAAGCTGCTGTTCGACAAGGACGGCAAGCTTGTCATCAACCTCGAAGACGACATCGTCGCCGCGTGCCTGATGTGCCGCGACGGATCGATCATCCGCAAGAACGGCTGAGGATAACAATAATGGAAGACATGCTGATTTCTCACGGCGTCTACAACCTGATCATCTTCGTGCTGGCGATCTACGTCGGCTACCACGTGGTCTGGAACGTCACCCCTGCGCTGCACACGCCACTGATGGCGGTGACCAACGCGATTTCCGCGATCGTCATCGTCGGTGCCATGCTCGCAGCCGCCCTGACCGTCACGCCACTGGGCAAGACCATGGGCACCCTGGCCGTGGCCCTGGCCGCGGTCAACGTGTTCGGCGGCTTCCTGGTGACGCGCCGCATGCTGGAAATGTTCAAGAAGAAAGCTCCTAAAGTGAAGGACGAGGCTGCCAAACCATGAGCATGAACCTGGTAACCATCCTTTACCTGATCGCCTCGATCTGCTTCATCCAGGCCCTTAAAGGCTTGTCGCACCCGACCACGTCGCGCCGCGGCAACCTGTTCGGCATGCTGGGCATGACCTTGGCAGTGCTGACCACGGTCGGCTTGATCTACAAGCTGGGCAGCGAGATCGCCACCGCCGGCATCGGCTACGTCATCGTCGGCCTGCTGGTCGGCGGTACCGTGGGCTCGATCATGGCCAAGCGCGTCGAAATGACCAAGATGCCCGAGCTGGTGGCGTTCATGCACAGCATGATCGGCCTGGCCGCGGTATTCATCGCCATTGCGGCGGTGGTCGAACCGCAGTCCCTGGGCATCGTGGCGCAGCTGGGCGATGCCATCCCTACCGGTAACCGCCTGGAACTGTTCCTTGGCGCGGCCATTGGCGCGATCACCTTCTCGGGTTCGGTCATCGCTTTCGGCAAGCTGTCCGGCAAGTACAAGTTCCGTCTGTTCCAGGGCGCACCGGTACAGTTTCCCGGCCAGCACAAGCTGAACCTGGTGATCGGCCTCGGCGCGCTGTTCTTCGGCCTGACCTTCATGTTCACCGGCAGCTACCTGGCCTTCAGCATCATGTTGGCTTTGGCTTTCGTGCTGGGCGTGCTGCTGATCATCCCGATCGGTGGTGCCGACATGCCGGTAGTGGTCTCGATGCTCAACAGCTACTCGGGCTGGGCGGCGGCCGGTATCGGCTTCTCGCTGAACAACTCGATGCTGATCATCGCCGGCTCCCTGGTGGGCTCATCGGGCGCGATTCTGTCGTACATCATGTGCAAGGCCATGAACCGCTCGTTCTTCAATGTGATCGGCGGTGGTTTCGGCGCTGTGGCAGATGCAGGTCCTGCCGGCGCCAAGGAAGCACGACCGGTGAAATCCGGTTCGGCTGACGACGCCGCCTTTCTGCTGACCAACGCCGACACGGTGATCATCGTGCCGGGTTACGGCCTGGCCGTGGCCCGCGCCCAGCACGCCCTGAAGGAACTGACCGAGAAGCTGACCCACGCCGGTGTGACCGTGAAGTACGCGATCCACCCGGTGGCGGGGCGCATGCCTGGCCATATGAACGTCCTGCTGGCCGAGGCCGAAGTGCCTTACGACCAGGTGTTCGAGATGGACGACATCAACACCGAGTTCGGCCAGGCCGACGTGGTGCTGGTACTGGGCGCCAACGACGTGGTCAACCCGGCCGCGAAGAACGATCCCAAGTCGCCGATCGCCGGCAT
This sequence comes from Pseudomonas baltica, assembly GCF_031880315.1. Lineage (NCBI taxonomy): Bacteria > Pseudomonadati > Pseudomonadota > Gammaproteobacteria > Pseudomonadales > Pseudomonadaceae > Pseudomonas > Pseudomonas baltica. The sequence continues at coordinate 3,318,673 of NZ_CP134771.1, forward strand.
GCCGATCCTGGAAGCCTTCAAGGCCAAGACCATCATCGTCAACAAGCGCTCGATGGCCAGCGGCTATGCCGGCCTGGACAACGAACTGTTCTACCTGGACAAGACCATGATGGTGTTCGGTGACGCTAAAAAGGTCATCGAGGATATGGTCAAGGCTGTCGAATAGTAGCGTCGCTGTTCTTCCTGCAGGATTAGGCTTGCCCGCGAAAAAGTTGATGCAGTGCACCTGCTGACGCTTTCGCGAGCAAGCTTTGCTCCTACAGGGACACGACTCCGACACAGATAAAACCCGGCTTCTATGGCCGGGTTCTTACATCCCCGGCAACGGTGTTTTACCGCAAACCCCTGCAATAGAGCCCCCACCTTCGACCATGGTCGCGGCGCCACACAGTGCGGCTTTCAATAGACTGCGCTCTTTGCCCCGTGAACCCGAGATAATAATCATGCACCGTGATCGTATCCGCCTGGACTCCTTGCACAGCAAGGTGATGACTGCGGCACAAGCTGCTGCTCTTATAGAAGATGGCATGACCGTCGGCATGAGCGGCTTCACCCGCGCCGGTGAAGCCAAGGCCGTGCCTACCGCGCTGGCCGAGCGCGCCCGCGTGACACCGCTGAAGATCAGCCTGATGACCGGCGCCAGCCTGGGCAACGACCTCGACAAGCAGCTCACCGAGGCCAGCGTATTGGCCCGGCGCATGCCGTTCCAGGTCGACAGCACCTTGCGCAAGGCCATCAACGACGGCACCGTGATGTTTATCGACCAGCACCTGTCGGACACCGTCGAGCAGTTGCGCAATCGGCAGATCAAGGCCGTCGACCTGGCAGTGATCGAATGCGTCGCCATCACTGAAGAGGGCCATCTGGTGCTCAGCACCTCAGTGGGCAACTCCGCCAGTTTCGCCATCCTCGCCAAGCAGGTGATCATCGAGATCAACCTGTCGCAGCCGCTGGAGCTCGAAGGCCTGCACGACATCTATATCCCCAGCTATCGCCCGACGCGCCTGCCCATCCCGGTGCTCAACGCTGACACGCGCATCGGCAACATCGCCGTACAGATCGACCCGGCGAAAATCGTCGGCATCGTCATCAGCAACCAGCCTGACTCCCCGTCCACGGTGCTACCACCGGACGACGAGACCAAGGCCATCGCCAGCCACCTGGTGGAATTCTTCAAGAACGAAGTCCGTGAAAACCGCCTGACCAACAGCCTGATGCCGTTGCAGGCCGGGATCGGCACCATCGCCAACGCGGTGATGCACGGCCTGATCGACTCGCCGTTCACCGACATGACCATGTATTCCGAAGTGCTGCAGGACTCCACCTTCGATCTGTTCGACGCGGGCAAGCTGGCCTTCGCCTCAGGCAGCTCCATGACCCTGTCGGCACGCAAGCACGAAGAAGTGTTCGCCGACTTCAACCGGTACAAGTCACGCCTGGTGCTGCGCCCGCAGGAGATCTCCAACCATCCGGAGGTGATCCGCCGCCTGGGGATCATTGGTATCAACACGGCGCTGGAGTTCGATCTGTACGGCAACGTCAACTCCACCCATGTGTGCGGTACGCGGATGATGAACGGCATCGGCGGTTCGGGGGATTTTGCGCGCAATGCGCACCTGGCGATCTTCGTCACCAAGTCGATCGCCAAGGGCGGCGCCATCTCCAGTGTGGTGCCCATGGTCAGCCACGTCGACCACACCGAGCACGACGTCGATATCCTCGTCACCGAGCAGGGTCTGGCCGATCTGCGTGGCTTGGCGCCACGGGAACGCGCACGTGTGATCATCGACAACTGTGTGCACCCGGACTTCCGCCAGCCGCTCAACGATTACTTCAGCAAGGCCTGCGAGGTGGGCGGCCATACCCCGCATATCCTGCGTGATGCACTCGCCTGGCACATCAATCTGGAGGAGACCGGGCAGATGCTGGCAAGCTGATCGAACAGTTGGCGGACTGATTGTGCCCATCTGTATCAGTCCGCCGGTTTCGGACCTGCCAATATTCAAAAACTGTACTACTGTGCCTATGTTTTATCCCTGTTTGTCGATAAAAAAACAGTCAAATTCACTTGCATGGCACTTTTTCAGTGCAGACCAATACAGTTGCTTCATTTTCGATCAAAACAGTCTCGTTAAACAGTTAACTGAGCTCTCACAATACAGTTGAACTGTGCCTTGGGAGAAAGCCTGCGCAGGAGGATCATTACTCCCAGACAAACCACTGACTGATCCCGCCACAAGCGGAAGGATGTACACCATGGAACGCACCGTAAGTTCCGACCTGCTCTTCAAATCCAGCACTGCAAACGCTTCGACTTCTGCACCGTTGCGCGTACTCGCCAACCTCATGCTGTGGCAACGCCGTATCGCCAGCCGCCATCAATTGGCCCGTCTGGATGCCCGCCTGCTGGCCGATGCCGGTATCAGCGAAGCACAACGTTCCGAAGAGCTGAGCAAGCCTTTCTGGCGTTAAGCAACACCCGCTGGCCCAGGACTGCGCGTCCCTACCCAGCACCCCAAATTCCGAAAAACCGCCGCAGGCAACTGCAGGCGGTTTTTTTTCGCCTGCTGAAAAAAAGCGTTTCGCATGAAAGCCCTGCGGTCCGGACTGCTGACTTGCTAACGACAAGTACAGTTTTAATTATCCAAAAATACTACAAGTACAATTATGTGCTTCAATAGCTGTGCCACCGCAGCTCACTTCCAATGGATTGGCCGAACAGGCCAAGCGTTTCCAGTACGATTAGAGGCGTCACAGCAGTCTGTACTGGTATTGCCATGCCGCAACGGCTCTAATAGGACTGTGCCAGAGCTGCCCAGCAGTTCGCTCTCATATCGCCATCATCCAGGAGAACCACCATGTTCCGTTCCCGACTGCTCGGCGCTGCCCTGCTGCTGGCCCTGCCCCTGGCGGCCAGCGCGTCCAGCTTTGTCGTTACCACCGACTCCATCGTGCGCGGCCTCAAAGCGTCGTCCGATACCACCACGGACCTGTCTTCTTCGTTGCGCGACAAGAAGATCGTCCGCGAAGCCCGCGAAGACGCCGCCAGCTTTGTCGCCTCCCAAGGTGATATCCGTGGTGTGCGCCTGGAAAGCGCCCTGGCGTATATCCGTACTGAACAGCCACAGTTGCGAGCCACCGATGCGCAATTGGCGCAGGCTATTCTGGCGATCTGATTGCTTCGCTGGTGGACTTCGGTTGATTCGACCGACGTCCCCAGATGAATGTTTTGCCATATACCGCCAGGCACTGGCCCTCAAACACCGCCTTACGCTAGCCTGTATCGACTTCCACTACATACCGAGACTCATGCGTTATCTGCTCCCGCTGTGCCTGCTCTGTGCCTGGACCTCCTCGGCCATGGCCTTCGACACCACGACCCAGGGTGTGGTCATGACCGGCTATGTCACCAGCCAGGTCACCACGGCGCCCTTCGATCGCAAGATCGTCCTGCATGCCCGCGACGATGCGGCCGCATTTGTCGCCACCAATGGCGCGATGCGCGGAGTACAATTGGAGTCGGCCCTGGACTACCTGCGCACACGAAGTGCAAAACTTCATGCGAGTGATCTTGAACTGGCGCAGGCAATTCTCGTCCAATAGCCACTTTCTTAAATCTGTATCCGGAGCACCTCAATGCGTAACTCGCTGATCGCCGTCACTCTTGGCCTGCTGTGCGTGGCCGACATGGCCCAAGCGCACACTCTCGTCGCCACCAGCAACATCATCGTCAATGCTTCGCGGCGCAGTGTTAACTTCACCTCCGATACCACCACCTCGATCCGCGACTCGAAAATCGTCCGCGAAGCCAAGGACGATGCCGCCAGCTACGTGGGCAGCAATGGTGACATCCGTGGCGCCCAGCTCGAAGCCGCCTTTGTGGCCGTGCGCAACGCCGTGCCCGAAGCCCGCAACGCCAGCGACCAGGACCTCGCAGAAGCCATCCTCGCGCTGTGAGGCGCCTATGGGCCTGGCTGACGGCCTGCACCCTCTTGCTGTCGTGTCATACCGCCGTTGCCGCCCTGCAGCTTGATCTTCAGACTCAGGGCCTGACACCGGCACAAGTGCAGGCCACCCAGACCCTGCTCGACGATGCCATGCATGCGCTGCCGCCGAGCTTTATCGAACGCCTGGATCGACGCATCACGGTCGGCTGGACCGACCACATGCCTGACGACGCCTACGGACAGGCCTCGCCAGTGTCCAGCCTCGACCTCAATATTCGCCAGCTGGCCAGCCTCACCGACGGCACTGCCGCCACCGAGCAGACCGGCCGCCCCCACGGCACCGTGCGCGCAGAACTGCTGGCCACGGTATTGCACGAACTCACCCATATCTACGATCGCGCTCGCCTGTGGGCACCGGATCAGCGCCTGTTGCTCAGCCGCTGTGCGCGGCGCAACGCCAGCCTCGGCGATGTCGGCCTGCCCAGCGAGTGCCGTGGAGAAACGGCCCGGCGCTTCACGCTGAGCGACGATCCACGTCTGCTCGACCTGGCGGGCTGGCCGCAATATGTAGGCCGTCGCGGCGAACGGGAAATCCAGAATCACCAGGTCGCCCGCAGCCCGGACCTGTACGAAGCCAGCAGCCCGAAGGAATTCATCGCGGTCAACATGGAGTATTTCCTCCTCGACCCGAGTTACGCCTGCCGCCGCCCGGCGCTGTTCGAGTACCTGCGCGATCATTTCGGCTGGGCACCTGCCCATCAGGACGCCTGCGAGAAGAGCCTGCCGTACCTCAACGCCGGCAGCGACTTCGCCAAGGAGCCACTGGGCCACATTGATCCGGAGCGCGTCTACGAGGTCGACTACCTGCTGGCCGAAGCCAATCAGAACTGGGTCAGCCGCTGGGGCCACAGCATGTTGCGCCTGGTGATCTGCGCCCCAGGACGGCCGCGCGGCCCGGACTGCCGCCTCGACCTGGACCAAAGCCTGGTGCTGTCCTATCGGGCATTCGTCAATGACGTGCAGCTGTCCACCTGGGGCGGGCTGATGGGTCAGTACCCGTCGCGGCTGTTCGTGCTGCCGTTGTCCCAAGTGATCGACGAATACACCAAGACCGAACTGCGCAGCCTGGCCTCGGTGCCGCTCAAATTGACCCGCAGCGAAATCGAATCGCTGGTGCGCCACGCGGCGGAGATGCACTGGAGCTACGACGGCAACTACTATTTCGTCTCCAACAATTGCGCGGTAGAGAACCTCAAGCTGCTGCGCAGCGGTACCGGCAACCCCAAGCTCGGCGACCTCGACAGTATCGTCCCCAACGGCTTGCTGCAGGTGCTCGAAGGCCGCGGCATGGCCGATGGCAGCGTGCTCGACGACCCCAAGGAGGCGCTGCGCCGCGGCTACCGCTTCGACTCCTACCGCGATCGCTACGCTGCCATGTTCAAGGTCCTCAAACAGCATCTCGACATCCCCCAGACCACAGTCGAAAGCTGGCTCGAGCAATCTGCCGCAGACCGCCGCGCCTGGTTCGCCAAGGCCGACCTGCGCACCAGCGCGGCCTTGCTGCTGCTCGAGCAGGCCAGCTACCGCCGCCAATTGCTGTTGGCTCAGGATGAGGTCAAGCAGAAGTACCTCGGCGCCCGCGAGCTCAAGAACGGCGGCATGGACAACGCCAACAAGACCCTGCAGCAGATCCTCGCCAACAGCGGATTCCTCAGCCGCCCGGCGGAGTTGCTGGGCGCCGACGGCTACGGCTTGCCGCAAGGGCCGGAGATGCAACGCCTGCAGTCCGAGAGCAAGCAACGCCAGGCGCAGCTGTTGAGCCTGAGCGTCGATCTCGACAAGGAAGTGCGCAAGCTGCTGACCCCCGAGCGCCAGGCCGAGATCACTGCCAACGAGGACAACCTCAAACAGATCGGCGAGCATCTGCGGGCGCTGCATAAAGCGGCTGGCGGGTTGGAGTTGTAGCGGCGTTTGCAGATCCGACCCCTTTCGCGCGCAAGCCTTGAATTCTCGCCCTCGAAAGCTGCCTGAAAGCTTCACCCCTTATCATCACCTCAACCCCGGCAACAGACCGGCTGGTTCGCACGCCCGCGTGCAGCCCTATGACAACAACAATTGGTGATCCTGTATGACGTGCACTCCCGCCTTCGCTGCGCCTCCGATACTCCCAGCCTCCGCCGCCCAGTACTGACCCCATCCCGGTTCGTCCTTCCCTAGCCGCGCTACGCCTGGAGTATCCCTATGCTGACTTTCCTTGGCTTTGCCATGGTCATCGCCTTCATGTTCCTGATCATGACCAAGCGCCTGTCCGCGCTGATCGCCTTGATCATCGTCCCGATCCTGTTCGCGCTGTTCGGTGGCTTCGGGCCGAAAATCGGCCCGATGATGCTCGAAGGCATCACCAAACTGGCGCCCACCGGCGTCATGCTGATGTTCGCCATTCTCTACTTCGCCCTGATGATCGACTCCGGGCTCTTCGACCCGGCGGTGCGCAAGATCCTCAAGCTGGTCAAGGGCGATCCGCTGAAAGTCTCGGTCGGCACCGCCGTGCTGGCGCTGGTGGTATCGCTGGATGGAGACGGCGCGACTACCTACATGATCTGCGTCGCCGCCCTGTTGCCGCTGTACAGCCGCATAGGCATGAGCCCACGGATCATGGCCGGGCTGATCATCCTCGCGGGCGGGATCATGAACATGACCCCTTGGGGTGGCCCGACCGCCCGTGCGGCCAGCGCGCTGCACGTCGACCCTTCAGACATCTTCGTGCCGATGATTCCGGCCATGGCCTGCGGCGTCATCGCCTTGCTGGCCATCGCATACTTTTACGGCAAGCGTGAACGCGCGCGCCTGGGCGAACTGCACCTGCCTGGCGAAGAAGTCGACCACAGCGAAATCAGTGTGTCGCAGTTCCCCGATGCACGTCGGCCCAAGCTGATCTGGTTCAACGGCCTGCTCACCCTGGTGCTCATGGTTGCGCTGATCAAAGGCCTGCTCCCGCTGCCGGTGCTGTTCATGATCGCCTTCAGCATCGCCATGATCGTCAACTACCCGAACCTGGATCATCAGAAAGAGCGCATCGCCGCCCATGCCGGTAGCGTGCTGGCGGTGGTCGGGCTGATTTTTGCGGCGGGTATCTTCACCGGCATCCTTTCGGGCACAGGCATGGTCGACGCCATGTCGAAAAGCCTGTTGGCAGTGATTCCGGATGCGCTGGGGCCTTACCTGGCGGTGATTACTGCGCTGGTGAGCATGCCGTTCACCTTCTTCATGTCCAACGACGCCTTCTACTACGGCGTGCTGCCGGTACTCGCCGAGGCTGCCGCGCATTACGGCATCAGCCCGGTGGAGATGGCGCGCGCCTCGATCGTCGGCCAACCGGTACATCTGCTCAGCCCACTTGTGCCCTCGACCTACCTGCTGGTGGCATTGGCGGGCATCGAATTCGGCGATCATCAGCGCTTCACCCTCAAATGGGCGGTGCTGGTGTGCCTGGTGATTTTGCTTGGCGCGCTGGTGATGGGCGTGTTCCCGGTCGTCGGCAGTCTATAACTATCATTTACCCAGTGCTGCAACGGACACTGCGCGCGGTGCCCGTTTCAGCCCGTCGGGGGCAAGCCCCCTCACTACAAAGGAAACGACATGGAATGGCTGACCAACCCGGAAATCTGGGTTGCCTTCTTTACCCTGACCGCCCTCGAGATCGTCCTCGGGATCGACAACATCATCATGATCTCGATCCTGGTCAGCCGCATGCCCAAGCACATGCAAAAGCGCACGCGCCTGTTCGGGCTGGCGCTGGCCATGGTGACGCGGATCCTTTTGCTGCTGTCGATCACCTGGGTCATGCGCCTGACCGCCGACCTGTTCGTGGTGTTCGGGCAGGGGATATCCGGACGTGACCTGATCCTGTTCTTCGGTGGCCTGTTCCTGATCTGGAAGAGCTCCCAAGAGATCTACCAAGGCATGGAAGGCGAAGAGGAGGGCGACGGCACGCCAGGCGGCAAGGGCGGCAACTTCCTCTATACCATCGTGCAGATCGCGATCATCGACATCGTCTTCTCCCTCGACTCAGTGATCACTGCAGTCGGCATGGTGTCCCATGTGCCGGTGATGATCGCCGCCATCGTGGTCGCGGTATTGGTGATGATGCTGTGCGCGGGGGTCATCAGTGACTTCATCGACAAACATCCATCGCTTAAAATGCTGGCACTTTCCTTCCTGATGGTGGTCGGAACCGTGCTGATTGCCGAATCGTTCGATATCCACGTGCCCAAAGGCTACGTTTATTTCGCGATGGCATTCTCGCTGGCAGTCGAAGCGATCAACATCAAGATGCGCACCAGCCACGCGAAGAAGAAAAAGGCGGAGTAAGCGCCGCCGCCCACCCCTGTGGAACGGGCCGTGCTCGCTCCCGCAGGGGTTGTGTCAACCGCAGGACCATGAAAAATATGACAGTTTTGTTTCAAAGATCTTATTCGCTGTGCCATGCTGGCGCACGGCCTGGAAGCGGACTAAAGCTTAACCGGGTGTCTATTCGAATCAGCCCTTAACGGGCAGTCAACAGGGGGCCGTCGTCAATGCTGACCCTGCTCAATCTACTTTCTGCAGTCGCGTTGCTCATCTGGGGCACGCATATCGTTCGTACCGGCATCCTGCGGGTCTACGGCACGGCCTTGCGCCGCCTGCTCAGCCAGAACATGTCCAAGCGGCCACTGGCGTTCATCGCCGGGATACTGGTCACCGCCGTGGTGCAAAGCAGCAACGCCACGGCGATGCTGACCACCTCCTTCGTCGGCCAAGGCCTGATGGCGCTCACCCCGGCGCTGGCGATCATGCTTGGCGCCGATGTCGGTACCGCGATCATGTCGCGGGTCCTGACGTTCGACCTGTCCTGGCTCTCGCCCCTGCTGATATTCCTCGGCGTGATCTTCTTCCTGTCGCGCAAGCAGACGCCGCTCGGGCAGCTTGGCCGGGTCGGTATCGGCCTGGGGCTGATCATCCTGGCCTTGCAGCTGATCGTCGAAGCCGCAGGCCCGATTACCCACGCTCAGGGCGTAAAAGTCCTGTTTGCCTCGCTGACCGGCGATATTCTGCTCGACGCCTTGATCGGCGCGCTGTTCGCGATGATTTCCTATTCCAGCCTGGCCGCAGTGCTGTTGACCGCGACGCTGGCCGAATCCGGGGTGATCAGCCTGCCGGTGGCCATCGGCCTGGTGATCGGGGCCAACATCGGCAGCGGTCTGCTGGCATTCATCTCCACCAACATGCAGAACACCGCTGGCCGCCAGGTCGCGCTGGGCAGCCTGCTGTACAAGCTGATCGGCCTGCTGCTGATCATCCCGGTGCTGAGCCCGCTGGTGCACTGGATGGACAGCCTCAATTACGATGCGCAGACCATGGTGATCAGCTTCCATGTGCTCTACAACTCCATCCGCTGCCTGATCATGCTGCCCACGGTGGGGCCGATGGCCAAGCTCTGCGCCAACATCCTGCCAAAGCGCGCCGAAGCCAATGGCCAGAGCAAGCCGCGTCACCTCGATCCCGCCGCCCTGGACACGCCCAGCCTGGCCATGGCCAACGCCGTGCGCGAAACCCTGCGCATGGGCGACCTGATCGACAGCATGCTGGCGGCGATGCTCAACGTGTTGCGCGGCACCCAGACCGCCGTGACCCAGGAAGTCCGCACCCTGGGCGATGACGCTGAGGCGTTGTACGTGGCGATCAAGCTGTATCTGGCGCAAATGCCCCGTGAAGACCTCGGCGAGCTCGACAGCCGGCGCTGGGCCGAAATCATCGAACTGACCCTCAACCTCAAGCTCAGCGCCGACCTGATCGAACGCATGCTGCGCAAAGTGCAGCAGCAAAAGACCTCGCAGCGCCGCTCGTTCTCCGATGTCGGCCTCGAAGAGCTCACCGGCCTGCACAACCAGTTGATAGCCAACTTGCGCTTGGGCCTGACGGTGTTCCTCACCGGCGACCCAGAAAGCGCCCGCCAGTTGTTGCGGGAAAAACGCCGCTTCCGCGCGCAGGAAAGGCGCCTGGCGCACTCCCATGTCAGCCGCCTGCAGCGCAAAGTGGTGCAGAGCATCGAGACCAGCTCGCTGCACCTGGAGCTGATCGCCGATATGAAGCGCCTCAACTCGCTATTCTGCAGCAGCGCCTATGCGGTGCTCGGCACCTCGGAAACCGGTTCGCTGATGTCCGAGAGCGAAGTCGAGGAGGCTGTCGAAGCGGCCACTGAAGCCAGCATCGAGGCCCGCGAAGCGACCTGAACGATGGCGTCTGAATAAAAAGCACTTGAACATCCGGGGGACCGTGAAGTCTGTTCAAACAGACCCATCCGCCTGGCGCGCGGACTCTCAGGTTCCCGCAAGGAAACTCGCCCCATGCGTTGTCTGTTGTTGCTCGTTGCACTGCTTGGCGTTATTCAGGTTGATTGCGTATCCGCCGCCGACCGTTATCAGGTCGAAGGCTATCTGCTCCCCAATGGCTTGCAGCTGGTACTCAAGCCAGGCAGCGAGCCAGGCCACGTGGCGATTCGCCTGGTGGTAGGGGTGGGTTTCAGCGACTTCAATTGCGCCGATCAAGAACTCCCCCACTTGCTCGAACACTTGATGTTCAGCGGCCTCGACGCCCGCGGCGAAGGCGGCCTCGAAGAACGCATGCAGGCGCTGGGCGGCGAGTGGAACGCTTTTACCGGCGACACCGACACCACCTATGTGATCGAGGCCCCCGCGCGCAATCAGCGCAAGGTGCTCGACTTGCTGCTCGCTGCGCTGACCCAGACCCGTATCGACCAGCAGGCCCTCGACACCGCCAAAGCCATCGTCACCCGTGAAGATGGTGGCCACGCCTCGCATCTGCAGAGTTGGCTCGACCATCAGGATTTCGGCCATGGCGCCAGCGACCAATTGGCTATCGAACTGGGCCTCAAGTGCCAGGAGCGGCCTTCGGTCGAGGCGCTGACGCTGAGTCAGATCAATGCCGTGCGCAAGGAATGGTACGCACCTAATAACATGTCGCTGATAGTGGTCGGCCAGTTGGATCGATTGCTGCCGGCCTATCTGGAACGCGCCTGGGGCGAGCTCAAGGCCATCGACCCTACCGAGCACCCAGACTCGACCCTGGTCAAGGGCAGTGCCGAGCAGCGCCGCACGATCATCCAAGGCTGGCTCGGCGACAGCGCCCGGTTGCATTGGTATTACCTCGAACCGACCTTGGACGACGTTCCGGATCAGGCTTTCGATCTGGTACAGCGTTACCTGGATTGGACCTTGTACCAGGACCTGCGCCTGGCTCATGGCCTGTCCTACGGGCCGAGCAGCCAGCGCGATGCCTTTGGCGATACCGGCCTGCTGAGCCTGAATGCCGACCTCGAGCGCAACGACATCGAACCCGCCGAACAACTCCTCACCCAACGCATGGCGCAATTGCGCCGCGACGGCATGGACCCGAACACCTTCGCCCGCCTCAAGCAGGTGGCGGTCGACCAGCAGGCCTGGGCCATTCAGGGCGACAGCGGGCTGGCGGATTATTACTGGAACGCCTTGGGCGATTACGCCGATGGCCACTTCACTAATCCGGTGGCAGGACTGCGCAAGGTCACCCTGGAAGACGCCAACAAAGCGCTCAAGGCGCTATTGGCCGAGCCGCCATATGTACGCATCGAGAAGCCGTTGTTGAGCTATGACGAACTGGATCAGCTGTTGATGGTGACCGCTGCGGTAGCGCTGGGATTACTGATCGGGGCGATACTGTTATTGCGCCGCCGCTCCAGAAGATGACGACTATCCCTGTGGCGGCAAGACCTACCGGCGAAGACGGCCGGTACAGACGCCCCATCGGCAACCGATCACGGTGCCTGAAGTATCCTGTAACATTTATCGTTTAAACCAAGGCCGCCACCGCCCATGCCGCTTTTCATCCTGCGCCTGATCGACCTCATAAAGCGCTACCCCGGCGTCATCGCCATCGGCGGTTTCATCTCCGGGGTGGGCAGCTTCATCATGGTCGATCGCCAGGCCGGTCTGGCCAGTTGGGTCGCCGTGGTGATGCTGCTCACCTGGCTGTGGCTGATGTTCGAAAACGCCTTCACCCAGTTGTTCACTCGGGTGTTCAAGCGCGAGATTCCGCCGCACCTGCTGCGCTACGCCACGCAGATGATCCACCAGGAAAGCCTGTTCTTCGTCCTGCCGTTCTTTTACATCACTACGACCTGGAACAGCGGCCAGGCGATTTTCACCGGGCTGCTGACCGCAGCCGGGCTGGTGTCGATCATCGACCCGCTGTACTACAAATGGGTGGCGCCACGGCGCTGGCTGTTCATGGCCATGCACACCGTCACGCTGTTCGCGGCCATGCTCACGGCGCTGCCGATCATTCTCCATCTGACCACCGCCGAAAGCTTCAAACTGGCGCTCGGCACCGCCATGCTGTTGTCGTTTCCGAGCCTGGCGGTGAGCTTCCCGATCACCCATTGGCGACGTGGCGTGGCGTTAGTGGCGGTGACCCTGGCGGTCGGTGGCGGCGGCTGGCTGCTGCGTTCGTGGGTGCCGCCGGCCACCTTGTGGATGACCGAAAACGCCATTACCGACAGCCTCGACGGCCAGAACCGCACCCCCGGCGAAGACCTGCAGCAGGTCACCGCCAGCCAGGTGCGCAATGGCGGGCTGTTCGCCTACACCGCCATCAACGCACCGCGCGGGCTGGACGAGCGGATCTTCCACGTGTGGAAATTCAACGGCAACGAAATGGACCGCATTGCCCTGGAGATCCACGGTGGGCGCAAGGAAGGCTACCGCGCCTGGACCCACAAGCAAAATTTCCCCGGCGACCCGGTAGGCAACTGGCAGGTGCGGGTGATGACCGAAGATGGCCAGGTGATCGGGGTATTGCGGTTCAAGGTGGTGGCGGATGCCGATAAAGCGTCGGGGTCATGAATTTGCGCAATCCAGGCCGACCCTTTCGCGGGCAAGCCTTGCTTCTACAGCGTTGGCATATCTAGAGTCGTACACCTGTGCTTGCGAAGAGGCCGGCCCTGGCTCCATCAAGCCGCCGTCGCCCCAAAAAACCAGTAACACACCGCAATCGCCGCCACCACGCCGGAAAACTCCGCCAATAACGCGCATCCCACCGCGTGCCGCGCGCGCTTGATGCCCACGGCGCCGAAATACACCGCCAGCACGTAAAAGGTCGTCTCGGTGCTGCCCTGGATCGTCGCCGCCACCAACGCCGGGAAGCTGTCGACGCCCTTGCTCTGCATGGTCTCGATCAACATCGCCCGCGCCGCGCTGCCCGAGAACGGCTTCACCAATGCGGTTGGCAGCGCATCGACGAATCGCCCATCGAGCCCGGCCCATTCCACGGCATGGCGAATCCCCTCCAGCACGAACCCCAACGCTCCCGACGCCCGCAACACGCCAACGGCGCAGAGCATCGCCACCAGATAAGGCAGGAGGTTCTTTGCCACGTCGAAGCCTTCCTTGGCGCCTTCGACGAAGGTTTCGTACACCGGTACTTTCTTCAGCGCGCCAATCAGCAAGAACAGGATGATCAAACCGAACAGCGTCAGGTTGCCGAGGATCGACGACAGACTCGCCAGCGCCGTCGCCGACAGACCGGCCAGCAGGGCCATGAACGCGCCCAGCAACAAGGCTCCCGGAATCAGATAGGCAAGCACCACCGGGTCCCACAGGCGCAGCCGTTGCATGACCGCGACCGACAACAGCCCCACCAGCGTCGACGCACTGGTGGCCAGCAGGATCGGCAGGAATACCAGGGTCGGGTCCAGCGCACCTTGCTGCGCGCGGTACATGAAGATGGTCACCGGCAGCAACGTCAGCGACGAGGCGTTGAGCACCAGAAACAGAATCTGCGCATTGCTGGCCGTGTCTGGCAGCGGATTGAGCTCTTGCAGCGCGCGCATGGCCTTGAGGCCGATAGGCGTGGCGGCGTTGTCCAGGCCCAGGCCGTTGGCAGCGAAATTGAGGGTAATCAGGCCCAGCGCCGGATGCCCCGGCGGGACCTCGGGCATCAGCCGCGCGAACAAGGGGCCCAGCACCTTGGCCAGCCAGTCGACGATGCCGGCCTTCTCGGCGATTTTCAGAAAACCAAGCCACAGCGTCAGGGTGCCGAACAGCAGCACCATGACATCCACCGACAGCTTGGCCATGGCGAAAATGCTCTCGACCATCGCCGCGAAGACCCCAGCGTTGCCGCCCACCAGCCACTGCGCGAGACCGGACACCGCCGCCACCAGGAAAAACCCGAGCCATAGGCCATTAAGCATTTGTCACACCCCCAAAACGATGCGCCGATGATAACGGCGTGGCCCCGGACTACCAAACCGATAAGGCGAAATGCAGCAGATAAAAACCAGCCCCGAATATCCGGGGCTCGCCAACCGCAGATAAATCGGTTTATTCGGTAACGACCTTGCCGGCTGGCGCCTTGGTGCTACGACCGCGCAAGTGCGGCAGGCTGTTCCAGTAACGCTCGCCCTTGGTCGCGTCGTACATGCCCTCCCACTTGGCGATCACCAGTACCGCCAGGGCGTTGCCGACCACGTTGAGTGCGGTGCGGGCCATGTCCATGATGCGGTCGACGCCAGCGATGAACGCCAGGCCTTCCAGCGGGATGCCCACGCTGCCGAGCGTCGCCAGCAGCACCACGAAGGACACACCCGGTACGCCGGCGATGCCCTTGGAGGTGACCATCAGGGTCAGGATCAGCATCAGTTGCTGACCGATCGACAGATCGATCCCGTACAGCTGAGCGATGAACAACGCCGCAATGCTCTGGTACAGCGTCGAACCATCGAGGTTGAACGAGTAACCGGTCGGCACCACGAAGCTGCTGATCGCTTTCGGCGCTCCGTAGGCTTCCATCTTCTCGATGATACGCGGCAGTACGGTTTCCGAACTGGCGGTGGAGTAGGCCAGGATCAGCTCATCCTTGAGGATGCGCATCAGCTTGAGGATCGAGAAGCCGAACATCCGCGCCACCAGCCCCAGCACCCCAAAGGCGAAGAAGGCGATGGCCACGTAGACCAGGATCACCAGCTTGGCCAATGGCAGCAACGAGCTGAAGCCGAACTTGGCCACGGTCACCGCGATCAGGGCGAAAACGCCGATCGGCGCATAGTTCATGATCATGTGAGTGACCTTGAACATAGCTTCCGAGACACCCTGGAACACCTTCACCAGCGGATCGCGCAGGTCCGCCTGCAGGCTCGACAGCCCCATGCCGAACATCACCGAAAAGAAAATGATCGGCAGCATGTCGCCGCGGGCGATCGAGGCAAAGATGTTCGACGGAATCAGGTTGAGCAGGGTGGCGACAAAAGCGTGGTCATGCTGCACTTCGGCCGTGGTCTTCTGGTACTGAGAGATATCCACTGTCGACAGGGTGCTCATGTCGATCCCCGCGCCGGGGTGTAAGGCATTGGCCAGGCCTACACCCACCAGAATCGCCAAAGTGGTGACGATCTCGAAGTAAATGATGGTTTTCAGCCCGATGCGGCCCAGCTTCTTGGCATCGCCCACGCCCGCGATACCGACGATCAGCGAGGCGATCACGATAGGCACCACGATCATCTTGATCAGGCGAATAAAGATATCGCCAGCCGGTTGCAGCACGGTGCTGATCCACCACGAGGAGTCTTCCCACCAGTTTTTGGCTTCCATGCCGGCGGTGGCTTTGCCCAGATGGTTGAGCGCTGCGCCGATTGCAATTCCGAGCACAAGGCCGATGAGAATTTGCCAAGCCAGGCTGAGTTTCGCCTTTTTCATAGATTACCCCTTGTTGCAGTGACCCTGGAGCACCTCGCGGCGCTGCGGGAAAAGCTCGCCAACCCTGAATGGCGGGGCTGGCCAACGAAAAAAAGGGTGCACTATTCCCATGCAGAAAAGACCCGTCTAATGCCGGAACGGCATGGGTCATGCCGAAACGGTATAAGGCTTGGATATCTGTGTGGATGTGCGAATTACTGCCATCGGGTCGTTCGGAATGTCGAATCGGTGAGGGCAGGCTGGCTGGCGCCTGTAGAGCGGAGGGGGTTTTCAAACGGCGGGATGTTCGAATTTCCGATCAGAAAGATGCTGAAACTAAATCAAAATGAAACCTCCGCAGAAAGTACTTGTGGGAGCGAGCTATGTTCGCGAACAGACGCCGTTATGTAACGGCTGGCCTCTTCGCCAGCATACCTGGCTCCCACAGAGTTGTGAGCTGGTTTCCAGCTCGGCCATGATCGCGCATGACCACTTCCCCTGACCCGGTCCTCATCGAAGGTACTCCCTGTACCCTTAGGTCACTTCAACCATGACGGTCAAAGCATCCCGACCCCTTGGTCGCTTTGCGACTCCGTACTATCGGTCAGGGTCGACCGCGACGCCCCATGAAGAAGGACACCACGAACAGCACCAGGAAGATGATGAACAGGATTTTGGCAATGCCTGCGGCAGTACCGGCGATGCCACCGAAGCCCAGGACCGCAGCGATGACGGCGATGATGAGGAATGTAACTGCCCAACTCAGCATGATGTATCTCCTTATGTTACGTCTCTAGGTTTGAAGCATTGCCTTCCGGCCTGTTCGGCTCGGATGTTTACCGAGACGCCGCCGATAGCGGCGTCTGTCGATTCTTAGAACGTCCAGCGCTGCTGTGGTGCGGCGGGGGCGTTCACTTCAGCTGTTTGTTCGAAGTCGCGGGCACTGGGCATTTCCATGCCGCGGCTGCTGACCGGGCTGAAGTGCGAGCTCTGCGCATGCGGCACCATGTGGAGCAATGGCTCGGGCGCTTGAGTCATGCGTTGATACGCCATGCAGCCCAACAGGGTGACCAGCATGGCGAACAGCAGGAAGAGCCCCTGTTGAACGTGGGAGGAGGCGACAGCAGCGGTGGCGAGAGGTGTGCGGTTCATCCTGTGGCTCCTGACCTTCAGTGATGGCTGCTGAAGGATTGGTCGTAGCGTTCAACGACGATAATTCTGTTATCGAAGTTATTGCAGACGTCGTGCCACATTTTGTTACCGAATAAAACATAGTTAAATCAATAGCTTATGATTAAAAGTGCGCGCTTGTGACGTTCATCCTGCACGATACCCCCTCGGTAGGTCGGGCGATTTGCACGACCCAGTCAGCCTTGCGCCGTCGGCCCTTACAGCGCCGGCTTGATGGCCACTTTGAGCAGGTCGGCATCCACCCCGCGAACGCCGCGAATATTGCGGGCCAGCTCCAGCGCCACAGTCTTTTCCTCGCTGCTGCCCACATCGCCGCTCAGGCTGACCATACCGGTGTGGGTTTCGACATTGATGGTCAGGCCATCGAGGCTGCGGCTATATAGCAGGCTGGCCTTCACCTTGCTCGTGATCCAGGCATCGCTCAGAGCGTCTTCGGTGGTTTTGGCGGCTGTTTCGGCGCGGGTGGTCGACGTATCGGCCGCGCCCAGGCTGATCAGGTTGTTGACCTGATAGACCCCTTCGGTATTGCTCGCCAGGCTGCCGGCCAGCAATTTGGCATCGGCGGTCGGCGCTTTGCCCTTGAGCGTCACCACACCGTTTTCGGTGGCAACGCTGCCGTGCAGGTCGCGGGTGCTGGTGTTCCACAGCAATTTGGATTTGATAGTGGCTGTGAGGGTCGCGTCATCGAAGCGCTGGGCAAGCGACTGGCGCGCGGGCATCTGCTCGGCCAGGTGGTCATCCACCTTCAGTTGATTGTCGACCTTGGTAATCCCATCCACGTCCCCGGCGATCTGCGCCGCGAGCTCGCGATCCACTTCGTTTTCCACCGAGCCACTGAGGGTTGCCGTGCCTTGGTGCACGACCACCCCAAGCTTGAACGGGCTCAGGTGACGGTTAAGGGCGAATGCCGTCCAGATCGACCCTTCTTGCCTGGCCGCTTGCAGTTGACTGGCCAGACTGCTGTCGGCGGCAATACTGGGCGCACTGTGCATTGACAGTACCGTCAGCGCGGCGGAAGCAAGAGCCAGCTTTTTGAGGGTTTGCATCAATAATTCTCCATGTTTTTGGATTGCCCCAGATGTCGCAACCCTTATGCCAGGCCTTTGACAGCACGGATTTGGAGAAAAATCAGAAAGTTAGCGATTGTTTGTTCAGCGAACTACCATGCAGGGTGCGGAATGAATCAGAATAAACCCTGCAACTTGCACGATTTTTCCCTGACTAATGTAAGACATTTCTGTAAGACCAATCTGATAGAGGCGTAGGAAAATGGAACCAGGCACGGACCATCAAGGCCGAATTTTGCTTGTCGATGATGAGTCCGCCATTCTGCGTACCTTTCGTTACTGCCTCGAGGATGAAGGCTATAGCGTGGCGACAGCCAATAGCTCGGCCCAGGCCGAGGCATTGCTGCAACGCCAGGTGTTTGACTTGTGCTTCCTCGATCTGCGGCTGGGCGATGACAACGGCCTCGACGTATTAGCGCAGATGCGCGTGCAGGCGCCTTGGATGCGAGTTGTCATCGTCACCGCTCACTCGGCAGTGGATACCGCCGTCGACGCCATCCAGGCGGGCGCTGCGGATTATCTGGTCAAACCGTGCAGCCCCGATCAGCTGCGTCTGGCCACCGCCAAGCAGCTGGAAGTGCGGCAACTGTCGGCGCGGCTCGAAGCGCTCGAAGGCGAAGTGCGCAAACCTAAAGACGGCCTCGACTCCCACAGTCCGGCGATGATGGTCGTGCTGGAGACCGCTCGACAGGTCGCCACTACCGACGCCAACATCCTCATCCTCGGCGAATCGGGTACGGGTAAAGGGGAACTGGCCCGCGCCATCCATGGCTGGAGCAAACGCGCGAAAAAATCCTGCGTAACCATCAATTGCCCGTCGCTGACTGCCGAACTGATGGAAAGCGAGCTGTTCGGCCACAGCCGCGGCGCCTTCACCGGTGCCAGCGAGAGCACCTTGGGCCGGGTCAATCAGGCCGATGGCGGGACCTTGTTCCTCGACGAAATCGGCGACTTCCCGCTAACCCTGCAGCCCAAATTGCTGCGTTTTATTCAGGACAAGGAATACGAGCGCGTCGGCGACCCGGTGACCCGCCGCGCCGACGTGCGCATCCTCGCCGCGACCAACCTCAACCTCGAGGACATGGTGCGCGACGGTCGCTTCCGCGAAGACCTGCTCTACCGCCTCAACGTCATCACCTTGCACCTGCCGCCGTTGCGCGAGCGCAGCGAAGACATCCTCACCTTGGCCGAGCGCTTCCTGGCGCGCTTCGTCAAGGAATACGCCCGCCCGGCACGGACCTTCAGCGAAGAAGCCCGCGCGGCACTGCTCAACTACCGCTGGCCCGGCAATATCCGCGAACTGCGTAACGTCATCGAGCGCGCGAGCATCATCTGCGCCAAGGACAAGGTCGAGGTCAGCCACTTGGGCATGGCCGAGCAACCGGTCAACAACGCGCCGCGTATCGGTGCCGCCTTGAGCCTGGACGAGCTGGAAAAAGCCCACATCGGCGCGGTGCTGTCCACCAGCGACACCCTTGACCAAGCCGCCAAGACTTTGGGTATCGATGCCTCGACCCTGTACCGCAAACGCAAACAGTACAACCTATGAAGCTGCCGATGAAATTGCGGACGCGCTTGTTCCTGAGCATTTCCGCATTGATCACTGTTGCCTTGCTGGGGCTGTTGCTGGGCCTGGTCAGCGTCATTCAGATGGCCAAGGCCCAGCAGTCGCTGATTCACAACAACTTCGTCACCCTGGACCTCGGCCTGAAACTGCGCCAGACCTTGGGCGATCAATTGTTCATGACCCAGAACGATGTGCCCGACAAGACAGCGCTCCAACGGTCTCAGGTGCAATTTCGCACACTGCTCGATGAAGCGCTCGCGGCGCCCATTACCGTCGAGCAACAGCGCGCCTTCGTACAGGCCGCCAGCGATTACCAAGGCTACGTAGAGGCGCTGGCACAAGCCGTGCACAATGCCAGCAATGTCAGCGACGATGGCAACCAGAATGAGGCTTTCAACCGAGTCCGCAACGATCTGATCGAAACCCACCGTGCCACGCTCGACCTGATCACCGCTGGCGAGATGGCCTCCCACGATCGCGCGGTGCTGATCTCCACGCTGCTGGGGCTGGTGGGTATTGCCGTGCTGATCATCGGCTTCATCACCGCCCATGGCATCGCCAAGCGTTTCGGCGGACCGATCGAAGCGCTGGCGACCGCCGCCGACCATATCAGCCAAGGTAATTTCGAGGTGACCCTGCCGACCTCGTCGGCCGTCGAGATGAATCAGCTGACCGATCGCTTCGGCACCATGGCCGCGGCCTTGCGTCGCCATCAGGAAACCAATGTCGACGAGCTGCGCGCGGGCCAGCAACGCTTGCAAGCGGTGCTCGACAGCATCGACGACGGTTTGCTGATGATCGATCGCCAGGGCCTGCTGGAACATCTCAACCCGGTGGCGCAACGCCAGCTTGGCTGGGACGACAGCCAGCTGGGCAACCCCTTGGGCCAGGCATTGCGACGTCCGGAGATGGACGAACAGCTGCAATTGATCCTCCGTGGCGGCTCGCTGGAACGTGCTCTGGAGGACCTGAGTTTCGAAGTCGAGGGCGAGACTCGCCTGCTGTCCTACAGCTTGACCCCGGTCAGCCACCCGACCGGGCAGATCCTAGGCGCCGTGATGGTGCTCCACGACGTCACCGAGCAACGCGCTTTCGAACGCGTGCGCAGCGAGTTCGTGCTGCGCGCCTCCCACGAGCTGCGCACGCCGGTGACCGGCATGCACATGGCCTTCGGGCTGCTGCAAGAGCGAGTCCACTTCGACCCGGCGTCGCGCGAATACGACCTGCTGAGCACGGTCAACGAAGAAATGCAGCGCCTGATGCAACTGATCAACGACCTGCTGAATTTCTCGCGTTACCAGAGTGGGCAGCAAAAGCTCAACCTGGCACCCTGCACCATCGGCGATCTGCTGCTGCGCGCCGAAGCCCGCTATCAGGGGCCGGCGCAGGAGAAAGGCATCGTACTCGCCATCGAGGAGCAAGAGGCCTTGCCCCGGCTACTGGCCGATCAGGCACAACTCGATCGGGTGATCGACAACCTGATGGACAACGCCTTGCGCCATACCCCGGAAAACGGTCGCATCCATCTGCAGGCCCGACGGCATGCCGAGCGCGTCATCATCAGCGTGGAGGACAACGGCGAAGGCATCGCCTACGGCCAGCAGGGGCGGATCTTCGAGCCCTTCGTGCAGGTCGGGCGCAAAAAGGGCGGTGCCGGCCTGGGTCTGGCGTTGTGCAAGGAAATCGTGCAACTGCACGGCGGACGCATGGGGGTCTATTCGCGGCCGGGGCAGGGCACGCAGTTCTATATGACGCTGCCGGTCTAGGCGGACCGGGTTCAGGCTTCGTCTTCGACCCTCCGGCCGATCTTCTTGCGCCGGCCACGGGTCACCAGCTCGCTGAACTGGCGCGAATTGAGCGCCTGAGCGAACAACCAGCCCTGTCCGTAATTGACCCCTTCGCTGCCCAGCAGAATCGCCTGGGCCTCGGACTCGATGCCCTCGGCGATCACCTTGAGGTCGAGCGCGTGGGCCATGCGAATGATGTGCGGTGCCACTCCACTGCTGGCGGCGTCATGGCCAAGGGCATCGATGAAGGCCTTGTCGATTTTCAGGCAATCCACCGGCAGCGTCTGCAGATAGGCCAGGCTGCAATAGCCCGTACCGAAGTCGTCGATCAATACCTGATGGCCCAGGTCGCGCAGGCTTTGCAGGTTTTCCCGCGCGGGCACTACGTCGATCAGGCCACGCTCGGTGACTTCGAACGCGATCTGGCGCGGCGACACCCGATACAGATCCAGCAACTGTCCCACCACCGTGCCAATGCGCGGCTCCATGACATCGCAGGCCGCCAGATTGACCGAAATATACAGGTGCGGATTGGCGCGCAGCACCTGGCCGAGCTGTTCGAGCAGCTGCTGGAGCACGAAGTCGGTGATCTCGCGAATCAACCCGGTGTTCTCCGCCAACGGAATGAACAGGTCGGGGCTGGTCAGCGTGCCGTCTGGGCGCCGCCATCGCACCAGCGCCTCGGCACCCACGCAGCGGCGGCTGCTCAAATCGAAGATCGGCTGATACAGCACGCGTATCTCGCCACGGCGCAGGGCGCCCTGCAGCTCACCGTTCAGGGTGCGGCGCTGGCGCACCAGCACCAACACCGACCAGCCGGAGAAGATGGCAATCAGCAAGCTCGCCGGGAACAACAGCCATAATGGCGAGTTGAGCCGGGCCATCAGGTTGATCCGTGGGGTGATCAATACCAGCTGGTAGTCCGGCGATTTGGTCGACATGCGATAGATCAGGCGGTCGGCGGTGATGGTCAGCGCGTCCCCCGAGCTGGGCGGCCAGTTGCGCGTCGGTGGCCAGACCTGCGGCGGGCCCAGCACCGGCACCGCACGCTGGCCTTTGTCGAGCAGCACCAGCAGGCTGCCGTTATCGGACAGATCGACGACGTCGGTCAGATGCCCACGGGAGGTGGACACACGAAAATTGCCCCGTCCCAGCATCAGTGCCGCCAGGTTGTCGTTAGGCTCGGTCGAAGTGTTCAGCCAGTACTTGTAGGTGGGGCCCTCGATATCCGGGGGCCGATCCAGGTCGGCAGTGGCGCGACCCGGGCGACTGGAGCACGGTTGATTGCCGTTGACAAACGCCGCCTCGAACACGAAGCGATAGTCGAACCCGACCTGGTTGAGCGCCGCCAGCATGGGGGCGTCGCACTGGCGCGACGGCTGCGCCGCGAGTTGATCGACGCCTTCGCGCAACTGACCGAAGATCTGCTCCAGACGATCGAGGAAGCGTTCGCCGCGGGCGTTCATCTGCTCGGCTTCGCTTTGCTCCAACGCGTGCTTGACCAGCATGTAGCTGCCTGCCGAGAGCAGCAGCGCCACTGCAATAGCCGTCAGCGTCGCCAGTATCCAGGGACGGCCCAAGTTGCTGCGCAGCGCTGCGGTGGCAAATAACATTGACGTAGATCCAGTGGGTACACGGGGTGGCAGCGGGTCAGATATCAGCCGGTGGACGGCTCCCGGTATATCACTTCATATTATTGAGCGCCTGCAGGATCGCGGCGCTTTGCGCATCGGCGCTGCCATCAAAACGCTCCGGACGATAATGCATCTGGAATGCGGCAATGACGTGGACAGTGGTGACATCGAACTCGCCGGTTTGCGGGACCGCATAACCCAACTGCGCGAGCTGCTGCTGGAACCAGGTCGCGCTCGGCAGATTGACATCGAATCGAGCCTTGTAGCGGGCGACCTCGTTGGCGTCCGGCCAGATTCCGAAACCCTCCTGGGCCAGGCGTTTCCAAGGGAACAGCGGCCCTGGATCAAGTTTTCGCAGCGGCGCGATATCACTATGACCGACATAATTGCGCGGGTCGATCTTATATCGCGAACGAATGTCCTTGAGCAGGTAGATCAGCGAGTTGATCTGCCCCTCGGTGTAGGGGTACCAGACACGCCCGTTGGGGCCATCGGTATAGCCCGGGCTGACGATTTCGATGCCCAGCGAGCTGGAGTTGAGCCAGGTGCGGCCCGCCCACTCGCTTTCGCCGGCATGCCAGGCGCGCTGGTTTTCGTCCACCAACTGGTAGAGGGTCGGCGGGTTGTCGCCAATCAGGTAGTGGGCGCTGACTTCGCCGTGGGTCAGCAAGGCCAGTGAGCGGGGCAGGGATGCCGAGGTGTAGTGCATCACTACGAACTGGATGCGGCTGTCGTGGTTGGCCGAAGGGAAGCTCTTGTCGATCTTCGGTTCGCTGCTGCAGGCGGCGAGCAGGATCAACAGCGGGGCAGCGAAATAACGGAGTAGTTTCAAGGTGGCGGGACACGTGTGAAGTCGGCAATGCAATATCATAACGTAAAGGTTATTGGAATTTCGTGATTTGGCAGGTGGGTTGAGCTTTGGATTTTGTGTGATGGCCGCCGGCCCCTTAGCGGGCAAGCCTTGCTCTTACAGGTGCTCGACTCGCGTCTTGCCCTGTGGGAGCAAGGCTTGCCCGCAAGGAGGCCAGTGGAGGCACCGCAGTTCAGCCCGGCATCACCGTATTGCGTCCTGCCTCTTTGGCCTTGTAAAGCGCCTGGTCAGCACGCTTGAGTACGGCATCGGCGCGCTCATGGGGTTTGAACCCGCTGAAACCAATGGACGTGGTAATGGTGACCCGCTGGCCCTTGAAGTGGAACGGGCAGGCTTCGATCGCCGCGCGCATGCTTTCGAGTACGGCGGCGCCATCCGCCTGGGCCGTGCGTGGCATCGATACGACGAACTCTTCGCCACCGAAGCGGGCGATGAAATCACCCGGGCGCAGGCGTTTTTGCAACTGCGACGCGATGATTTTCAGCACTTTATCGCCGGCCAGGTGACCGTAACTGTCGTTGATGACCTTGAAGTGGTCGAGATCGACCATGGCCAGCATCAATGGATCGCCGGTTTCCTGCCACTGTGCGACTTCCTGTTCGAGCCGCTCGCTCCAGGCTGCGCGATTGGGCAGGCCGGTGAGCGGGTCGTTGAGGGCTTTCTGGCGTTGTTCTTCGAGGTGTTCGCGGTAGCCCAACGCCTCGGTTTCCATGGTGCTGACCCGCTCGGCCAACGCTTGCAAGCGGCTCGCCACCTCCTGCTCGCGCAGGTCGCGCTGCTGCTGGTGCGCGTCGAGCGTGCCGAGCAAGCCTTCGAGTCGGCTGTCGAGGATGCCCTTGAGGCTGATGATGTCGGTGGCGCCAGCGACGCTGCTTTGCAAGCCGTCGACCTGTTCGCGCAGCTCGCTGTCCATCTCGCGCGCCACGTTATGGTTGTCGGCGTGACCGTCGCTGGCTTCGCGCAATTGGCTCTGGAAACCTTCGAGGCGGCGATTGAGCTCCTGCAGGTAGGTTTCGAATTCATGCTGGCCACTGTCATTGACCGCCAACATGAGCACAGCCAGATCGTCGAGAATCGGTAGCAGTTCGTACCAGTTGAGACCGTGTTCGAGGCGGCCTTTGAGACTGTCGGCCTGGGGCTGGTGACGCTCGGGGACGCTCAGGTCGTTGAGCAGGCCCAGCAAGGTGTCCTCGATATGGGTAGCCACCGAGCTGTAGGACGGTTCGGGGGTGTCGGGCAGAGCGTAGAGAATATCCTCGGCCGGTGCGTGCGGGTCGATGGCGGCGAAGGCTTCGGCCATGACCGGGGGCAAAGGCAGGCTGTCGAGGAAGATCGGCAGCGGGGCGGGTTGGGGCGACGGTTCATCCGCATCGGCTTGATCGAGGGGCACGGAGGCGGCGGCGGGCTCACGGGTATCGGCATCGGCTTCGGCTTCGGCTTCGGCTTCGGCTTCGGCTTCAGCTTCAGCTTCAGGCTCGGGCGTTGCCGCAGGCGTGTCGAGTGCTTTTTGCGCTTCTTCCACAGACGCTGCTGGTGGTTCAACCTCTGCTTCGGGCGCTTTGAGAGGGGGTGGCGTCAACCGCTCTTCGGCGGGCAAGGCAGGCCGAACGGCCTCCGCCAGCGTTGGAGCCGGCACAACAGCGCTCGATTCGCCGACTTCATCGTCATGCTCGACGGGTGCCGGTAACGAACCGCCCACCGCCGCCGCGTGAGTCGTCTCGACCGCCGCGCCAGGCGCCTGCGCCTCTTGCACCTCGGGCTCCTTGCCGCCGAACAGCCGTTGCAACAAGCCAGGCCGAACGGGCTGCTCGGGCATCTCCAGCTGTGACAAGGCATCGCCCTGCAACTTGCTCAGCTCACCCAACAGCAACGGGATTTCCCGCGCCTGACCGGCACGCTCATCAAGGCTTTTGGCAAACTTCTTCAGTGGCCGGCTGACATCGCGGCTCAGCGGTAGGGCCTGCAACTGAGTGACCAACGCCCCCAAGGCACTGCCGATCTGCTCTACACGCACCTCGCGGCGCTGCTCGGAATCAAGAACGGCCTTCTCCAGCCTCGGCAGCAGGCCCGCCAAGGCGGCATCCATGTCGTCGGTGCGCACGACCTCGCGCATTTCCTTCATACATTGGTCAACCACCTTGTCGCTGCCTTCGGCGGCCAGGGTACTGCGCACCAGGCCACGGCGCAGCAAGTCGAGACGGGCTTCCCAACGACGCTCAAGCTTCTCCTGGCGCTCCAGGCTCTTGAGGTATTTTTCTTTCCAGCGTTCGGATTCTTCGCTCATGCGGGTCTGCCAGAAAAACCGTTACCTGCTGGCAGAGGGGTCGCCGCTCCTGCAGAACGCAGGAGCGGCAAGACGCTCGAACTTCCAGCGCCACCACCGGGCTGGGGGCCCGGCGTCGTTGCTATGTACTAATACTGTAGCGCAGCTGTTACTGAGCGACCTTCATGGAGGCACGTTCTTTGGCGATCAGTTGATCGGCCACGTTCAATGCTTGCTCTTCACCGCCGGCACTGCCCACATCGAAACGGTACTTGCCGTTGACGATCATGGTCGGCACGCCAGAAATATTGTATTTCTTGGCCAAATCCTTGTACTGGGTAATCTTGCCCTTCACCGCGAACGAATCGAAGGTCTCAAGGAACTGCTGCTTGTCGACACCTTGAGTAGCGACGAAATCAGCCATGGCCTCCTTGTCGGTCAGGCGCTTGCCTTCCTTCTGGATCGCATTGAATACGGCGGCATGCACCTTTTTCTCGACGCCCATGATATCGAGGGTGATGAACAGCTGGCCGTGGGCATCCCATGGGCCGCCGAACATGGCCGGAATGCGGATGAAGTGCACATCGGCAGGCAGTTTTTCAATCCAGGGATTGATCACCGGCTCGAACGCGAAACAGTGCGGGCAGCCGTACCAGAACATCTCGACCACTTCGATCTTGCCAGGTACTTGTACGGGCACCGGACTGTCCAACTGAACGTAGGTCTTGCCGGGCTCAAGCTGGACATTGTCGGCCGCCTGGGCAGTCAGGCCGAACAGGCTGACAACCATGAGGGCGGCGCTGAGAATCAGATTACGCATGCGTTACTCCTGTGCAAGATGGATCGCCATGAAACGACCAGCGTGAGACTGGCCACGGCAAGATTCAGTTCGGTAGTGTAACGGCAGTTGTTGGCAAAAAGGCCACCGGGCACCCAGGTTTCTTTTCCATGACAGGGATTTCATCTCGATTAATCGTAACCAATCGTTAACAACTGCGAGAACCAACGCTGCAACTGCCATGACCCGCCATGCTGGCGCGGCTGCATTACCGCAGCGTTAACGCAGGCCTTGGATATAGGCCGCCAGCGCGGCGATATCGCTGTCCGTGAGCTTGCCTGCGACCGTGCGCATGGGCGCGGTATCGCCATCGTTGGCACGCGCACCACTGCGAAAGTTGGTCAACTGTTTGAGGGTGTAGGCGGCCTGCTGGCCGCTCAACTGCGGGAAGCCTGCGGCCGCCAGCCCCGCACCATCGGGGCCGTGGCAGGCGCTGCAAGCGGGCAGACCGGCCTCCAGGCGGCCGCCGTGATACAGCGCTGCGCCTTGGGCGGCGAGGGCGGGGTCGGTCACGCCGACATTGGCCGTTTTGCCTGCATAGAACGCGGCGATGTCGGCCAGATCCTGTGGAGCGAGATCGGTCAACTGCCCGGCCATCTCCGGCACCGCGCGGTGCCCGGCCTGGATATCCAGCAGTTCCTTGAGCAGGTAACGCTCCCCTTGCCCGGCCAGCTTGGGGAAGATCGGCACCAGGCTGTTGCCATCCGGGCCGTGACAGGCGCCGCACACGGCCACCTTGGTCTGACCGGCAGCGGCATCGCCCGCAGCCTGGGCGACCACGCACCATCCCAGGCTCAACAGCAGGCACAGCATCCATCTGTTCATCCGTCGTTCTCACACAGCCAGGCCAGTCTTCAAGTATGTCACCGGTCATTTCTAGCGGGATAAAAGCCACCACCGCGCGCGCAACGACCGCAGACAATCGGCGGCATTGTATACTGGCGCACCAGTAGCGGAACATCGCGCCCAATCGGGCCTCCCACCGCGCCCTCATCGGATATCACATGCACGTCAAGAACCCCATCCTCGGTCTGTGCCAGCAGGCTACTTTTTCCCTCAGCGCCGCCAAGGTCGACCAGTGCCCGGATGACGAGGGCTTTGAGGTCGCGTTCGCCGGCCGCTCCAATGCGGGTAAATCCAGCGCGCTGAATACCCTGACCCACGCCAGCCTGGCCCGCACCTCGAAAACCCCAGGTCGCACGCAACTGCTCAACTTTTTCCAGCTCGACGAGCAACGCCGGCTGGTCGACTTGCCCGGTTACGGCTACGCCAAGGTGCCGATCCCGCTCAAGCTGCACTGGCAGCGCCACCTGGAAGCCTATCTGGGCAGCCGCGAAAGCCTCAAGGGCTTGATCCTGATGATGGACATTCGCCATCCGATGACCGACTTCGACATTCTCATGCTCGATTGGGCGGTCGCCAGCCACATGCCCATGCACATCCTGTTGACCAAGGCCGACAAGCTCACCTTCGGTGCGGCCAAGAACACCTTGCTCAAGGTGCAGAGCGAAATTCGCAAGGGCTGGGGCGATGCGGTGAGCATCCAGCTATTCTCCGCGCCCAAGCGCATGGGCCTCGAAGACGCTTACGCGGTCCTGGCCAACTGGATGGAACTGCCGGACAAAGTCGTCGAAGCGTGACGGCTAGGTCACCTTGACCTGCCGCGCCATATCGACAAAATTCAATACCACTGGGTTGCTCGCATCTCGGCCATGCACCAGAGTGATCGGCGCGATCAGTTTGGGCGTCGACTCCCTTAGCGAGCAATACACGACGCTCGCGCCGTGAAAGCCACGCATCGACGCCGGCACCACCGAGATGCCGGCGCCCGCCGCGACCAGATTGATATTGGTCAGCATGCGCTCCACCTCGAACGCGATGCGCGGGCTGAAGCCAGCGTTCTCACAGGCCTGAATCAGATCGGCGTACAGCCCCGGAGCGCCATTGCGGCGCACCAGGATAAACGCTTCATCAGCCAGTTGCGCCAGGCTGAAGCCATCAGCCCCCTGTTGCTCCAGCAACGGGTGACCAACCGGCAGCACCAGCAGCATCTCTTCCTCTAACAGCGCATGAAACACCAGGTTCGGCGGACGTGCCACCGGCGCGCGCAGAAACCCGATATCGAGGCGCTGCTCTGCGAGCTCCGCGGTCAACTCCCGGGCATTGCCTTCGCTGAGCAGCAGGCTGACCCCAGGGTATTGCGCACGGTAAGCCCGCAGCAGCGATGGGATCGCCGGGTGGGCGGCGGCCGATGTGGTAAAGCCGACCTTGAGGCTGCCCGCGAAACCGGCGGCCGCCAGCGCGGCGTGGCGGCTGGCGTCTTCGACCCGATTGAGGATATCCCGCGCTTCGGCGAGAAAAACCTGACCGCCGGGGGTCAGGTCGACGCCCTTGGGATGACGCACGAACAACGCAAAGCCCAACTCCTGTTCCAGCGCACGGATCTGCTGGCTGAGTGGCGGCTGCTGCATGTTCAGGCGGGCCGCAGCGCGAGTGAAGTGGCGTTCCTCAGCGACCATGAGGAAGTAACGCAGGTGGCGAAGCTCCATAAGTGGGTCAACCCTTGGGCGGCAGCAACTGGCCGAAGGCGCGGTCGAGATTGCTCTCGGCCTGGGTCAACTTTTCACGGCGCTCCTTGAGCCATTGGCGGTCGCCGTCGAGGGTCTTGTGGGCTTCGGCGAGCATGCGCTTGACCTCCTCCGGCTGTGGACCGCCAGTGCCTTTGCGGGTATTGACCATGTTCTGCGGCGACAGCGACGCGCGGAAGGTGGCCTCGTCGAGCGGCAGGGTGTTGGGCGTCCAGTGGTATTTGTCGGCGGCCTGGGCGTAGAGCGTCTGGGCGTGATCGTAGGGGAAGGTCTTGGGCGTGAAGCCGTTGTCACGGGCCTCTTCGACGATCAGCGACGCAAAGCTGTGGCCAATGCGGAACGGTACTTTTTGCGTGCGTTCCAGGGTGTCGGCCAGCTCCATGGAGGTGGTCCACTCGTTTTCGAGTTCTTCGCGGGCGCGCTGGGGATTGACCTGCAAGGCTTCGAGCACGGCGTCCATGGCGCCGAACATGTCCT
This sequence comes from Pseudomonas baltica, assembly GCF_031880315.1. NCBI lineage: Bacteria > Pseudomonadati > Pseudomonadota > Gammaproteobacteria > Pseudomonadales > Pseudomonadaceae > Pseudomonas > Pseudomonas baltica. The sequence goes on from NZ_CP134771.1 coordinate 3,348,671, forward strand.
TGGTCGAATCGAATACGCCCAGCGAATCGAAAGCGAACTTGTAGTCGGTCATGCCAGTAGTGACGTTATGGGCGCGCAGGGTCACGGTCTGGGCCAGGCCAACGACATCCGATGACGTCTCGCGTGCTCGCATCAGCAAACCGGGGTTACGCTTTTGCGGCATAGCGCTGCTGGTGTAGGTCTTTTCTTCATCCAGCAGCAACCAGGGGCGGATCTGATGATATTGAGTATGAATATCGCCGATCATCGCGCCGATGCGGATTGCCGATGACGCCGCGATGTTTGCCGCTTCGATCGGAATGTCATAGGTCGAGACCTGACTCGAATCCAGCGAGTTCTCGCGCACGCCATCGAACCCCAAGAGTTCGGCCAGGCGCTCGCGATTCAGCGGGTAGGCGGAGTTGGCCAGCACTGCGGTGCCCATGGGGCTGAGGTTCAGGCGCTGGTACAGCTCGCGGATGCGCTGGCCATCGCGGTCGAAGGAGGCTTCGTACGCCAGCAGGTAGTGGGCGTAAGTGATCGGCATCGCCTGCACGCCGTTGGTATAGGCGGGCACCAGGGTGTCGATGTTCTTGTCGGCCAGCTCGAGGATGCGCTGGCGCGTAGCGTTCAGCGCTTCATCGACAGCCAGCACGTCGGAGCGCAATTTGGCCAGCCGGTAGGTGGCAAGCATGTCCTGACGACTGCGGCCGGAGTGGATCAACGACGCCTCCGGGCCGATCTTGTCGGTCATGATCTGCTCGAGCTGCAGCACATCGGTCGGGCGCTTGCCATCGGGCTGGTCGCCTTGCTCGATGGCGTAGCGCACACCACCAGCGAGTTTCTGGCCCATTTGCGGGGTGACAATGCCTTGCTCGATCAGCATCACCAACGAGGCCTTGTTGATGCGGTTCAGCCAGGCGAACTGGCTTTCGCTCTTGTCACCCTTGCCTTTGGATTTGTCGACGGTGGCGCCGATCTTTGCCGCTTGGGCGGCGCATTGCTCAGTGGTGGCGCAGGGCAGGTCGGCGGTATTGGCGGCGTAGGCGGCGTAACTGCCGCTCAGGGCAAAGGCGACGGCCAGGTGCAGGAGGGTCTTGGTGGCAGGCATTGGGGATCTCCGATTGTGCTTTTTATTAGGGGTCCAAGCCCGAAAAGCCTACGCCGGTGATCTGCAAATATGAAATATATAAAAAATGCGATTCTGATACTTTTTAAATATGGACGTCCCTTATCGCAGGCAAAAAAAACCCCTGGACTTCGTATGGGGAGGGGGAAGTCCGGGGGTTCAAGTTCCAGACCACCCAGGGAAAGGGGTCCGGATATCTGCCAACACTTAACACAACATAGGAGCATGAACGGCATCGCTGCCATTCACGTTCTCTGAGTGCCGGCAAAGCCGATTAGTTCCGGACCGATTGGTAAACAGCACCTATCAAGTCCTTGTTTCATAATCAGAACCGAGCATGACAGCGGCTTCATCTGAACGCTGTCAGTGCGCCTCGTCCCAGTTCAGGCCGACGCCCACTTCCACCAGCAGCGGCACGTCCAGCTGCGCCGCGTCGCTCATGTGCGGGCGGATCTGGGCGCTGACTTGCTCGACCAGATCGTCACGCACTTCCAGCACCAGTTCATCGTGCACCTGCAGGATCACCCGCGCATCTAGGCCCGAGGTGTCGAGCCACTGGTCGACCTTGACCATCGCGCGCTTGATGATATCCGCCGCCGTGCCCTGCATCGGCGCGTTGATCGCGGTACGTTCGGCGCCTTTGCGCAGGGCCGGGTTCTTGGCGTTGATGTCGGGCAGGTACAGCCGCCGGCCAAACAGGGTTTCGACGAAGCCTTGCTCGGCGGCCTGGGCGCGGGTGCGCTCCATATAAGCCAGTACGCCGGGATACTGGGTGAAATAGCGGTCGATATAGGCTTGCGACTGCTTGCGATCGACACCGATCTGCTTGGCCAGGCCAAACGCGCTCATGCCATAGATCAAGCCGAAGTTGATCGCCTTGGCGCTACGGCGCTGATCGGTGGTGACGTCGGCCAGCTCGACGCCGAACACTTCTGCCGCCGTCGCGCGGTGTACGTCGAGGTCGTTCTGGAAGGCGTGCAGCAGGCTTTCGTCACGGGCCAGGTGGGCCATGATGCGCAGCTCGATCTGCGAGTAGTCCGCCGCCAGCAGCTTGTACCCCGGCGGGGCCACGAACGCCTGCCGAATGCGCCGCCCTTCGGCGGTACGGATCGGGATGTTCTGCAAGTTCGGATCGCTGGACGACAAGCGCCCGGTGGCCGCCACCGCCTGGTGATAGGACGTGTGGATACGCCCGGTGCGCGGGTTGATCTGCTCGGGCAGGCGGTCGGTGTAGGTGCTTTTCAGCTTGCTCAGCGAGCGGTACTGCATCAGCACCTTGGGCAGCGGGAAATCCAGCTCGGCCAGTTCCGCGAGCACGGCTTCGGCGGTGGAGGCCTGGCCCTTGGCGGTCTTGTTGAGGATCGGCATGCCGAGCTTCTCGTACAGGATCACGCCGAGCTGCTTGGGCGAACCAAGGTTGAACTCTTCACCGGCGATGTCGAACGCCTCGCGCTCCAACGCCACCAGCTTGTCGCCCAGTTCGACGCTCTGCACGCCCAGCAGCTTGGCATCCACCAGCGCGCCCTGGCGCTCGATCTTGGCCAGCACCGGCACCAGCGGCATTTCGATGTCTTCAAGCACCGGCTTGAGGCTAGGGGTCGCGGCGAGTTTTTCCTGCAAGTGCAAGTGCAGGCGCAGAGTGATATCGGCGTCTTCGGCGGCGTAGGGGCCGGCCTGTTCCAGGGCGATCTGGTCGAACGTCAGCTGCTTGGCGCCCTTGCCGGCGATGTCCTGGAAAGCGATGTTGGTGTGATTGAGGTACTTGTAGGCCAGGCTGTCCATGTCGTGGCGGGTCGCGGTGGAGTCCAGCACGTAGGACTCGAGCATGGTGTCGTAAGCCACGCCCTGCACCAGGATGCCCTGGCTGATATCTCCCCCGATGGCGCAGTTGGCGAGGATGTTCATGTCGTACTTGGCGTGCTGGCCGACCTTGAGCTTGGTCGGGTCTTCGAGCAGCGGCTTGAGGGCCCGCAGCACGGTGTCGCGGTCCAGTTGCTCGGGCACGCCCATGTACGAATGGGTCAAGGGAATGTATGCGGCCTCGTGAGGCTCGACGGCAAACGACAGGCCGACCAGTTGCGCCTTCTGGGCATCCAGGCCGGTGGTTTCGGTGTCGAAGGCGAACAGTTTGGCGGCCTTGAGCTTCTCCAGCCAGACGTCGAAGCGGGCCTGGTCGAGAATGGTCTCGTAGCGGCTTTCGACTACCAACTCAGGTTCGCTCGGCGTGGCGATTTCGGTGCCGGCGCGCTTGGCGTCGCGCTGGATCTCGTCGACCCAGCTGCGGAATTCCAACTCGCTGTACAGCGCCAGGAGGGCTTCGCGATCCGGCTCGGTGCACATCAGCGCATCGACTTCGATATCCAGCGGCACGTCGATCTTGATGGTCGCCAGTTCGTAGGACAAGAACGCCATCTCGCGATGCTCTTCGAGCTTGGCGGAGAGATTCTTGGCGCCTCGAATAGGCAACGCCGCGACCTTGTCGAGGTTGGCGTAGAGCTCGGCCAGGCCGCCGCCGATACCCACCAGCAAGCCCTGAGCAGTCTTTTCACCGACACCGGGCACGCCTGGAATGTTGTCGACCTTGTCGCCCATCAGCGCGAGGAAGTCGATGATGTGCTCGGGACCGACACCGAACTTCTCTTTGACGCCAGGGATGTCAAGGACACTGCCGGTCATGGTGTTGACCAGCGTAATATGGCCGTCGACCAGCTGGGCCATGTCCTTGTCGCCGGTGGAGATGATTACCGGGCGGTCGCTGGCGGCGCTGCTGCGGGCCAGGGTGCCGATCACGTCATCGGCTTCGACATTGTCGACGCACAACAGCGGATAGCCCAAGGCGCGAACCGACGCGTGCAGCGGCTCGACCTGCACGCGCAGGTCGTCGGGCATGCTCGGGCGGTTGGCCTTGTATTCGGCGTAAAGGTCGTCACGGAAGGTCCCGCCCTTGGCGTCGAACACCACTGCAAAGGGGCTGTCCGGATATTGCCGGCGCAGGCTCTTGAGCATGTTCAGCACGCCCTTGACCGCACCGGTCGGCATGCCCTTGGACGTAGCGAGGGGTGGCAGCGCATGGAAGGCGCGGTACAAGTAAGAGGAACCGTCCACCAGGACGAGGGGGGCTTTGCTCATGAGCAGAATCAACCTTTTCGACGGGTCTGGCGCTAGAATGGCCGGATCATTGACGACAAAGCCACAAGGTTATCACTGGGCAGCGCAAACTGCCCGGCCGACATGTCCATGTGCGTGGCGCGCTGGTAGCATCAGCGGGTTTTTTACCCAAGGGGCGCCTGGCGCCAATTTCAACCGGGCGGCCCGCAGCGGCACGCCAAGATGGGCAACTTTCGACATGTCTGTGTTTACTCCGCTGACGCGGCCCCAGCTGGAACAATTTCTCGCCCCCTACGGCCTGGGTCGCCTGCGCGACTTCCAGGGCATTGCCGCCGGGACGGAAAACAGCAATTTCTTCATCAGCATGGAGCAAGGCGAGTTCGTCCTGACCCTGGTGGAACGGGGCCCGGTGCAGGACTTGCCGTTCTTTATCGAATTGCTCGACGTGCTCCATGAAGCCGACATCCAGGTGCCTTACGCACTGCGTACCACCGACGGCGTGGCCCTGCGCGAACTGGCGGGCAAGCCGGCGTTGCTGCAGCCGCGCCTCGACGGCAAGCATATTTCCACGCCCAACAATCAACATTGCGTGCAGGTGGGCGAGCTGCTCGGCCATATCCACCTGGCCACGCGGCCGGCGGTGCTGGAGCGCAAGACCGATCGCGGGCTGGATTGGATGCTCGAAGAGGGCGCCGCGATGGTGCAACGTCTCGAAGCCGGCTCGGCGGCGCTGCTGAGCTCGGCGCTGGAGGAGATCCGCACACACAAGCAGGGGATACTCGACCTGCCGCGGGCCAACCTGCATGGCGATCTGTTCCGCGACAACGTGATGTTCGAAGGCACTCACCTCACAGGCGTGATCGATTTCTATAACGCCTGTTCCGGGCCGATGCTGTACGACCTGGCAATCACGCTCAACGACTGGTGTTCTACCGGCGACGGGCAGATCGATGCGCCACGGGCACGGGCGATGCTGGGCGCTTATGCGGCGCTGCGGCCGTTCACCGCGGCAGAAGCGCAGCTGTGGCCAGTAATGTTGCGGGTGGCGTGCGTGCGGTTCTGGGTGTCTCGGCAGATTGCTGCCGAGTCGTTCGCGGGAATGGACGTGATGATCCATGATCCGAAGGATTTCGAGGTTCGATTGGCGCAGCGGCAGAAGGTTGGGGTGGTGCTGCCGTTTGCTTTGTGATTATCCGCAGGCCTTGTAGCGGGCAAGCCTTGCTCCCAAAAGCGCAAGGCTCTTGGCCCGCCCTGTGGGATCAAGGCTTGCCCGCGAAGGGCCCGTACAGACGCTAGAGACTGTTCAGGCACCCCACCAAATCATCCCCCAGCTCGCTCAGCAGCTGTTCATAGCCATTGGCAGTCGCCTCGTTGAATCCTCCCAGCGCATCCAGCTCGGCCAGCTTGACTGGCAATCCTGCCGTCAGCGTCTCGGCCAGCCGTGGGCGCATCGGTGGCTCGCTGAACACGCAGGTCTTGCCCACCGCCTGCAACTGCGCGCGCATGGCAGCGACGTGCTGGGCACCCGGCTGCACCTCGGCGGCCACGGTGAACACCCCGGCGTGCTTGAGCCCGTAAGCATCCTCGAAATAATCGAACGCCTCGTGGAACACGAAGAACGGCTTGCCGGCAATCGGCGCCACTTGCGCCTTGAGCTTGGCATCCACGGCATCCAGCCGCGTCGCGAATGCCTTGGCGTTGGCCTGGTAGCGCGCCGCATTGGCCGGATCGGCCTTGCTCAAGTCCGCGGCCATGCTGGCAGCGATCACCCGCGCGTTGACGGTCGACAGCCACAGATGCTCGTCGAGCGAACCAGGCTGGTGGTCGTGGTCATGCTCGTCGGCGTCTTCGTGAGAACCGCTGTCTGCAACGAAATGGCGCAGCTTGAGGCCCGGCACAGTAGCCACGGCGACGGTCGGTTTGCTGCGCCCCTGCAACGGCCGCTCGAGGAAGTTCTCCATTTGCGGGCCGATCCAGTAGAACAGATCGGCATCGCCCAACCGACGCACATCCGACAGGCGCAAGGCGTAATGATGAGGGGAAGCACCCGGCGGCAGCAGTACGTCCGGCGTACCGACCCCGTCCTGCACGGCAGCGGCGATGAGCTGCAGCGGTTTGATGCTGGTCAAGACCTTCACCGGCCCCTGATCGGCAGCCTGGGCACCGGCAAAAACGCCGCAGCTGATCAAAAAAGCGACAAAAACTGCAAAAAATCGGGACACAGTGACCACTCGAAGAGGCGAGAACAGGTAACATAATAACGTCTCTCTCAAAAGCCGTCGCTGCCCCCATGTCAAAAACTCCCCTGGCCAGTCGCCCCCACGATCACTCCCACTGCGTGCACACCGCGCTCACGGAGGCCGATGCCCTGTGCGCCAAGAGCGGCCAGCGCCTGACCGCACTGCGCCGCCGCGTGCTGGAGCTGGTCTGGCAAAGCCACAAGCCACTGGGTGCCTATGACATCCTCGCTGTGCTCAGCGAGCAGGACGGTCGCCGCGCCGCGCCGCCTACCGTGTACCGCGCGCTGGATTTTCTGCTCGACAACAATCTGGTGCACCGCATCGCCTCGCTCAACGCCTTCATGGGCTGTAACCACCCCGAGCATGCGCACCAAGGGCAATTCCTGATCTGCCGCGAATGCCACATCGCCATCGAGCTGGAACAGGCGAGCATCAGCGAAGCCATCACCCTCGGCGCCAAAAACGTAGGCTTTCGTGCCGAAGGGCAAACGGTCGAAGTGGTCGGGATTTGTTCGGCCTGCGTGGGGGCCTGATGAGCACTGCGTTGATCAGCCTCGATCAGGTCACGGTCAATTTCGCCGGTCAGGCCGTACTGGACAACGTTCAGCTCAGCGTCAACGCCGGCGAGATCGTCACCCTGATCGGTCCCAATGGCGCCGGCAAGACCACCCTGGTGCGCGCCGTGCTCGGGCTGCTCAAGCCGGACAGCGGCAGCGTCTGGCGCAAACCGCGCCTGCGCATTGGCTACATGCCGCAAAAACTGCAAGTGGACGCTACCCTGCCGCTGTCGGTGCTGCGCTTTCTGCGCCTGGTGCCGGGGGTCGATCGCAAGCGCGCCCTGGCCGCGCTGGAAGAGGTCGGTGCCATGCAGGTCATCGACAGCCCCGTGCAGACCATCTCCGGCGGCGAGATGCAACGCGTGCTGCTCGCCCGGGCATTGCTGCGCGAGCCTGAACTGCTGGTGCTCGACGAGCCGGTGCAGGGCGTCGATGTCAACGGTCAACTGGAGCTGTACAGCCTGATCACCCGTCTGCGCGAGCGCCACGGCTGCGGCGTGCTGATGGTCTCCCACGACTTGCACCTGGTGATGAGCACCACCGACCAGGTGGTCTGCCTGAACCGTCACGTGTGCTGTTCCGGGCATCCGGAACAGGTCAGCGGCGATCCAGCCTTCGTCGCGCTGTTCGGCCAGAATGCCGCCAATCTGGCGATCTACCACCACCATCACGACCACGCCCACGACCTGCACGGCGCCGTGGTGGGTGAGGGCGGCGAAGCGCTGCCCCAGGCTCATGTCCACGTTCATGGAGACGGCTGCAAGCATGGCTGATTTTCTGTTGTATGCCTTGCTCGCCGGCCTGGCGCTGGCGATCGTCGCGGGGCCGTTGGGGTCGTTCGTGGTCTGGCGGCGCATGGCCTATTTCGGCGACACGCTGTCTCACGCAGCGCTGCTGGGCGTGGCCCTGGGGTTCGTGCTGGATGTCAGCCCGGCACTGGCGGTGACGGTGGGTTGCCTGTTGCTGGCCATCCTGCTGGTGACCCTGCAGCAACGCCAACCCCTGGCGTCGGACACGCTGTTGGGTATTCTGGCGCCGAGTACGTTGTCTCTTGGTTTGGTCGTACTGAGTTTCATGCACAACGTGCGCATCGATCTGATGGGGTATCTATTCGGCGACCTGCTAGCCATCAGCCCCGTTGATCTGGGCTGGATTCTCGGCGGCAGTGCAGCGGTACTGGTGCTGTTGGCGATACTCTGGCGGCCGCTGCTGGCGATGACCGTGCACGAAGAGCTGGCCAAGGTCGAGGGCTTGCCGGTGGCGACCCTGCGGATGGCGCTGATGCTGCTGATCGCCATCGTCATTGCGGTGGCGATGAAGATCGTCGGCGTACTGTTGATTACCTCGCTGCTGATCATTCCCGCCGCGGCGGCGCAGCGTCACGCTCGCTCCCCGGAACAGATGGCCGTGGGCGCCAGCGTGCTGGGCGTGGTGGCGGTGTGCAGCGGGCTGGCGATGTCGTGGTTCAAGGACACTCCAGCCGGGCCGTCCATCGTCGTCGCCGCGGCGGTGCTGTTCCTGTTCAGCTTTGCCTTGCCCAAGCGCACTTGATCCTTGTGGGAGCGAACTCTGTTCACTCCCACAGGTAACGAGTAGATCACGCGTGGTTTTCTCCTAGGCCCTCTTGGGTGTAGACTTGCTCGTTTTTTGCGCAAACAGAGAGTCGCAGGAATGAAGCCGTACGCCTCCCGTTATCTGCTCCTTGTTCTATTTTCGCTGACGTTGGCTGCTTGTCAGACCAAGCCGGCCGATACTGCGCCGCCGCCCGAACCCGAGGCGTACCAGCAGCTGTCGCAAAATATCACCAGCAACGAGCTGGCGACCGCTGAAGACCAACTCACCGCCCTGCAAAAACAGAATCCGACCGACGAGCGCCTGGTGAACTACCAGCGTCAGTTGGCAGAGGCGTATCTGCAGCGCAGTCAGGTGGTATTGCAAAAAGGCGATGTCAACGCTGCCGCCAGTGCCTTGGCCAGGGCCCGCGCCCTGATGCCGACCGCGCCCGCGCTTACCAGTGGGGTCAACGGTGCCATCGCCCACGCCCGCAAGGCAGAGCTGGATCAGGCTGAAGCCGCAGTGAAAGCCGCCGAGGCGCGCCCGCCGGCAAAGCTGCTGGATCCGACTGCTGCTTTCACACCTATCGAGTTGAACATCGCCGATATCAACGAGCTACGTAGCCAGTTGGACGATCTTGCGGTCGATATCGTCAACTACAAGTGCAACGTGATCCTGCAGGTGCCACGAGCGGCGGATTATCCATGGCTAGCTAGCTTGCTGAAGAAGCGCGTGATCAAGCAGGCGCCTGATCTGCAATGGAAAATCGGCCGTCACCTGGAACCCAGGCAACGGCCGATCGTGGTGTTGATTCCGAGCAAGCCCTGAGGCTTCGCGGCGATATCGGCCCATGGGGCTGATGTCTTGATTCGCGGCGAGGCTTCAGGGTCCCCTCGCGGGTGAGCCTTGCTCCCACAGTGCAAACAGTACCGAAGTGGTACAGCTGTGGGAGCAAGGGTTGCCCGCGAAGGGCGGCACGGCTGGCGCAACATCCAACGATGTTGCGCCCCCCGGTATCAGGCCGGCACTGCCTTGGCCTTCGGCTCCCGCGCCCATACCCGATGCTGGGCGATGGCCTGGACGAAAGCCTTGAACGTCTTGGCGTCCTGCCCCACCAGTAACCCTGCGTCTTCGTCCAGCTTCAGCGCATCGATCAACACCTTGGCGTCCGGGCTGATGCCGATCGCCTTGAGATGCTTGTACGCCTCCAGCAGATAGTGCAACGCCACCCCATCGGTGCTTAGCGCTTTTACCGAAGCCGCACCGCCAGGCACCCAGACGGCATCGAAAGCCACCGAAGGCAAACCTTCCATCGACGCATCCACGGCCAATGTCTTGCCATCGGCCGTCTTGACCGGCGAAGAAGTCGGGCCCAGCACCTTGGCGTGGGCACCCTCGCTTTCAAGCACTTTCTTCAGCGCATCGATCGCCGCCGAATCGACGCCATTCGCCACCAGAATCGCTACTTTTCGCGTCTTGATATCGCCCGACAGCAAGTTGACCTGGCTCAGCGCGGGCGAGGCCTTCAACGACGACGGTTTGGTCTGTACGGTCGCCGCTTTTGGCGCCGGCAGTCCCAGGTTCTCGGCCACGCGGGCGGCCAGCGTCAGGTCGATATTGGCCAGGATCTCGTTCACTTGGCGCACGCGGATATGCTCACGCTCGACCTTGCCCAGCTCAAAGCTGTACGCCGCGATGATGTGCTCCTGCTCGGCCGTGCTCATGCTGTTGAAAAACAGCGTGGCCTGGGAGAAGTGATCGCCGAACGATTCGCTGCGCTCACGCACCTTGTGCGCATCGACGCGCTCTGGATAGGTCTCGAAGCCACCGTCCTGCGGCCCGGCAGGGGTTTCCTTCGGCCAGCCGCCATCGATCGAGTTGGGCTCGTAAGACGCTCGGCCTTTATCGATCGTGGTGCGATGCATGGCATCGCGCTGGCCGTTATGGTTGGGCGCCAGCGGCCGATTGATCGGCAGCTCGTGGAAATTCGGCCCACCCAGGCGGCTGATTTGCGTGTCGGTGTAGGAGAACAACCGGCCTTGCAGCAACGGATCGTTGGAGAAGTCGATGCCCGGCACGATATGCCCTGGGCAAAACGCGACCTGCTCGGTCTCGGCAAAGTAGTTATCGGGGTTGCGGTTGAGCACCATCTTGCCCAGCGGTGTCACCGGTACCAGCTCTTCAGGGATGATCTTGGTCGGGTCGAGCAGGTCGAAGTCGAACTTGTGCTCGTCCTCTTCGGCGACGATCTGCACGCCGAATTCCCATTCAGGGTAATCGCCCGTCTCGATCGATTCCCACAGGTCGCGGCGGTGGAAATCGGTGTCCTTGCCTGCCAGTTTCTGCGCCTCGTCCCAGACCAGCGAACAAACGCCCTGCTTGGGCTTCCAGTGGAATTTGACGAACGAGGCTTTGCCCTCGGCGTTGATCAACCGGAAGGTATGAATGCCGAAGCCTTCAATGGTGCGCAGGCTCTTGGGAATGGCACGGTCGGACATGGTCCACAGCACCATGTGCGCGGACTCAGGCACCAGCGAGACGAAGTCCCAGAAGGTGTCGTGGGCCGAGCCGCCGGTAGGGATCTCGTTGTGCGGCTCGGGTTTGACCGCATGCACGAAGTCCGGAAACTTGATCGCGTCCTGGATGAAGAACACTGGCATGTTGTTGCCAACGAGGTCGAAATTGCCTTCATCGGTATAGAACTTGACGGCAAAACCACGCACGTCGCGCACCGTATCGCCCGAGCCCCGCGGGCCCTGCACGGTAGAGAAGCGCACGAACACCGGGGTGATCTTGGACGGATCGGTGAGGAAGCCCGCCTTGGTCAGCGCCGCGTGGGACTCGTAGGCCTGGAAGTAACCATGAGCCGCCGTGCCACGGGCATGCACAATGCGCTCGGGAATGCGCTCGTGGTCAAAATGGGTGATTTTCTCACGCATGATGAAGTCTTCGAGCAGCGACGGCCCGCGGGCGCCGGCTTTCAGGGTGTTCTGGTTGTCGCTGACCTTGACGCCCTGGTTGGTGCGCAAGGCTTGCTCGGTGGCATCCGAGCGAAACTTCTCGAGGCTCTCGAGCTTTTCGTTGGTATTGGCGCGATCCAGCGTGTCAGTACCCGCGAGCTGGCTGGTTCCTGGTGCTTTGGCTTTCGTCATCTGACCTAGACTCCTCATGGTTTGGCCCATTGCAACGGGCTCTGCATTCAAGCGCCGCGCTCAGCGGCACCCTCACGGTGTCTACTAATGACCGGTCAGGAATTTTGTCCGTTCCTTTTATTTATGACCTCTCATCGCCTTATGCCAAATATGCAGGGATAGCCATGAAATAAATGCTAATACACTCTATACAGACAGGCTAAAATGCGCGCCCAGCTATCCGCTGCTCCTAATTCATGCGCCCCACAAGGTTCGCTAAGTGATCGAGTTCCAACAGGTAAATAAAACCTACCGCGTCGCCGGTAGGGACATCCCGGCGTTGCACCCCACCTCCCTGATCGTTCCCCAGGGCCAGGTGTTCGGCTTGATCGGGCACTCCGGCGCCGGCAAGAGCACGCTGCTGCGCCTGATCAACCGCCTCGAGACCCCGAGCGGCGGCACCATCATCGTCGACGGTGAAGACGTGACCGCGTTCAATGCCGACCAGCTGCGGCGCTTCCGCCAACGTGTCGGCATGATCTTCCAGCACTTCAACCTGCTGTCGTCCAAGACCGTGGCCGATAACGTCGCCTTGCCCTTGAGCCTGGCCGGCGAGCTGTCGCGCAAGCAGATCGACCAGCGCGTCGCCGAACTGCTGGCCCGCGTCGGTTTGCAGGACCATGCGAAAAAATATCCTGCGCAGTTGTCCGGCGGCCAGAAGCAGCGCGTCGGCATCGCCCGCGCCTTGGCGACCGAGCCGAAAATTTTGCTCTGCGACGAAGCCACCAGTGCCCTCGATCCGCAGACCACCGCCTCGGTACTCAAGCTACTGGCCGAGATCAATCGCGAGCTGAACCTGACCATCGTGCTGATCACCCATGAAATGGACGTGATCCGCCGGGTCTGCGATCAGGTCGCGGTGATGGACGCCGGGGTGATCGTCGAACAAGGCCCGGTGGCCAAAGTGTTCCTGCATCCGCAGCACCCAACCACCAAGCGCTTCGTGCAGGAGAGCGAAAATGTCGACGAAAACGAGCAGCACGACGATTTCGCCCATGTGCCGGGGCGCATCGTGCGCCTGACCTTCCAGGGCGAGTCGACCTATGCGCCGTTGCTGGGCACGGTCGCGCGCGAGACCGGCGTTGATTACAGCATCCTCGCCGGCCGCATCGACCGCATCAAGGACGCCCCCTACGGCCAGTTGACCCTGGCCATCACGGGGGGTGACATGGACGCCGCGTTCGCGCGCTTCACCGAGGCGGATGTCCATATGGAGGTACTGCGCTGATGGACTTGTTGAATTATTTTGCCGACGTCGACTGGCTCGACATCGGCCAAGCCACCCTCGACACCCTGACGATGCTCGGCGCCTCGCTGCTGTTCACCGTGGTGCTGGGCTTGCCGCTGGGCGTGCTGTTGTTCGTCTTCGGCCCGCGCCAACTGTTCGAGCACAAGGGCCTCTATGCCGCCCTGGCGTTCGCGGTCAACGTACTGCGTTCGCTGCCGTTCATCATCCTGCTGATCGTGCTGATCCCGACCACCATGTTCCTGGTCGGCACCTCACTGGGGGTGATGGGCGCGATTCCACCGCTGGTGATCGGCTGCACGCCGTTTTTCGCGCGGCTGGTGGAGACCGCGTTGCGCGAGGTCGACCGCGGCATCATCGAGGCGACCCAGGCCATGGGCGCCACGCCCCGGCAGATCATCATGCGCGCGCTGCTGCCCGAAGCGCTGCCGGGGATCTTCGCGGCTGTGACCGTCACCGCCATCACGCTCGTCTCCTATACCGCAATGGCGGGTGTGGTCGGCGCCGGCGGCCTGGGCGACCTGGCCATCCGCTTCGGCTACCAGCGTTTCCAGGACAACGTGATGTACGTGACCGTGATCATCCTGATCATCATGGTGCAGGTACTGCAATCGATCGGCGACAGGCTGGTGGTGCACTTTTCCCGCAAGTAGCGCGTACGAGGCTGCCACCTTGTGCGAGCGGGCTCTGCTCGCGAACAGGCCCGACCAGACACCGCGTCGCGGCCTTCGCTTGCGACGCTCGCTCCCACATGGGGTCTATCGCGCACTAACCGAATTACACAAGGAGTAAGCCCTATGAAAAAACTACTGGCCATCGCTGCCGCCCTGGCCTCTTTTGCCGTGCACGCCAACGACACCCTCACTGTCGCCGCCACCGCCGTGCCGCACGCCGAGATCCTCGAATTCATCAAGCCACAACTGGCCAAGGAAGGCGTGGACCTGAACGTCAAAGTGTTCAGCGACTACGTGCAACCGAACGTGCAAGTGGCGCAAAAGCAGATGGATGCCAACTTCTTCCAGCACCAACCGTACCTTGACGAGTTCAACAAGGCCCGCGGGACCGATCTGGTTGCCGTCGTTGGCGTGCATCTGGAGCCGCTGGGTATCTATTCGACCAAGTACAAGACACTGGACGAAATCCCGGGGGGCGCCCAGGTCGTCATTCCCAACGACGCCACCAACGGCGGTCGTGCGCTGTTGTTACTGCAGGGTGCCAAGCTGATCACCCTGAAGGAGCCGACCAATATCCTCTCGACGGTCAAGGACATCACCGCCAATCCCAAGGACCTGAAGATTCGTGAGTTGGAAGCGGCCACTCTGCCGCGCGTGCTGACCCAGGTCGACCTGGCGCTGATCAACACCAACTATGCGCTGGCGGCCAAACTGGATCCGACCAAGGATGCGCTGATGATCGAAGGCCCGGGCTCGCCGTACGTGAACATCCTCGTGGCCCGTCCGGACAACAAGGATTCGCCCGCCATGCAGAAACTGGCTGCGGCGCTGCACAGCCCCGAGGTGAAGAAATTCATCGAAGATAAGTACAAAGGCGCTGTGGTTCCGGCGTTCTGATTATCGATGCCAGGCTTGCCGGCCCCTTCGCGGGCAAGCCTTGCTCCCACAGGTGTAAGGCGCTGGCACTACTTGCACTGTGGGAGCAAGGCTTGCCCGCGAGGGGCCAGCACAGTCACACATTCAATCGCCCTTGAATACCGCCGGTAACTGCGCCACCAGCTTCGGCGTGCTGAACGGCGCGCGGATAAACCCGCGCTGGGTGCCATCCGGCCCGAGCAGCGCCAGATTGCCGCTGTGGCTCACCGTGTAGTTCGGCTTGCTGGTGTCCGGCTGCACGTAGGGCATGCTTACCGCCTTGGCGAATGACTCCAGCACCGACACGGGGGCATTGAAGCCGCGGAAATCCTTGTCGAAATACCCCAGATACTCCTTGAGCTTGGCCGGCGTATCGCGCTGCGGATCGACGCTGACCAAAATCACCTGCATGCGCGCGACGGTGGTCTTCGGCAACTCGGCCTTGATCTGCCGCAGCTGCGCCAAGGTGGTCGGGCAGATGTCCGGGCAAAAGGTGTAGCCGAAGAACAGCACAGACCATTTGCCCTTCAGCTGATCGAGGCTGACGGGCTGGCCGTCCTGATCGGTCATCTGCAATGCCGGGATCGCCCGGCTCTGGGGCAGCAGGATGATCCCGGCATCGATCTGCTCGGGCGAGAAGCTGGCTTTACGCTGGTCGAGCACGGTCTTGACGGCCACGCCAAGGATCAACGCCACCACGACGAACAGCGCGAAAACGGTCTTTTGGGTTCGAGTCATACATTCAACGCAACGGGGTGATCTTGGGGCAACGCGATGAGCCGTGGCAGCAAGCCATTGATGCTGGACCGGGTCGCCACGCGCGACAGTCCGCTACGGTACAACACCCGACAGGCACGCAGGAAGCGCAATACCGAGCGGGCCTCAGTACAATTTGCACAGCAATGATGGCCTTTCGATATAACGCATTTATCACGCGTGGAAAATAATTATGACAAATGCGTCTGAGCAGTCGTCATAACCCAGCTATCGTAGGACTTTCGTCGCGTTTATCGCCTATTCAGTAACCGGAGCGTTCATGAACACCGCCGCATTGCGCGAGCAGATCAAAAGTGCCCACCAGCACGAAGCCAAAAGCGGCCGCCTGGCTCAGCAGCTCAAGGAACAACTGCCTCATCTGCATCGGGCCATTCATCTGCCCGACAGTGACGCCGCAGGTGTTTTAGTCCGCTTTGTGAGCGCTTACATCGAGCAGGTGCCCGACCTTCTGGACGCTGCCAACGAGGTCGCGCGCAAAGCCGGTATCGAGTCGCAGATCAAACCGGTGCTGAAGATCGCCGAGGAATACTTCACCAGCCCGCCCTCGGCACTGGATGGTCATGAGGGCCTGGATTGCCTGCTGGATGAAGCCTATCTGGCCCATCGGCTGGTCGAGGAGGTCAACGATCTGTACATCAAACACCTCGGCCAGCCGCTGATTCCGCTGGATACCACAGTAGCCAGCTTGATCGTGCATCAACTGATCGGCGAAGCCTTCGGCAATGAGCTGGACGAAGTAGTGCACCACTCGGTGGACAACATGCTCAATGATGAGAGCTTTGAGGTGGAAAAGGTCGAGGCCTACCGCGATAAACTTACCAGCCCGGACACAGGCTCGGCCTGGAAGCAATGGCCGTGCATGTCACGCCAGCTGAGCGTCGGGCTGTCGCTGGAGCAGTAAGGCAGACGGTGCATATACCTGCGGGCAAAGCCCACTCCCGCAGGTGCGACTCGCTGCTCTAGCCGGCACTGGTCCGTAATTGCCCCTCGATCCGCCGCTTCAGCCCACGGCTTTCAATCTCCATCCGCGAGCCATTGGCCTTGTTGGCCCGGCCCCAGTCCTCCAGCAGTTCCAGGCAGGAGTGGTCGATGTAGCTCAGGTAGCCCATCGGCACCTGCACCGTAGTGCCCGGCGCAATACCTTCGAGTGCCCGGGTCAGGGCCGGCACCTTGAGAAAGGTCGCGGCCCCGATCAGGCGCAATTCCACCTGCTTGGGCCCGGTCTCGATCACGCTGATCTTCAGCCGCGCGGCCTTCAATGCGAGGCGCAGCAGCGTCAGGGCGAAGCCCAGCAACACGCCGGTCAGCAAGTCGGTAAAAATGATCGCCAGGGCGGTCACGCCATAGGTGAGCATCGGGATCCGCCCGTAACGGCCCAGACCACGCAACGCCTTGAGGTCCACCAGCTTGAAGCCGGTATACACCAAAACGCCCGCCAGGCTGGCGACCGGAATGCTTTGCAGCACGCTGGACAGGATCACCACGAACGCCAGCAGCCACACCCCATGCAAGATCGCCGACATCCGCGTGCGGGCCCCGGCCTGAACGTTCGCCGAGCTGCGCACGATCACTCCGGTCATCGGCAACGCACCCAGCAGCCCGCAGAGCATGTTGCCCACACCTTGGGCCGACAATTCGCGATCGAAGTCCGAACGCACACCGCTGTGCATGCGGTCCACCGCCGCGGCCGACAGCAGGGTCTCGGCACTGGCGATAAAGGCCACCGCAAAGGCGGCGATCAACAACGTCGGATCGGCCAGGTTGAGCAAGTCGGCCGGGCGCAGCCAGTCGATAGCCTCGGCGAGGTTGGCGGGCACTTCGACGCGTTTGACCGACAACGCCAGCGCCAGACTGATCCCGGTAGCCGCCCCGACACCCAATAAAGCACCTGGGACAAAGCGCAACGATTGCGGCCGGTAATGCTCCCAGCACCACATGATGGCGATGGTCAAAAGCCCCAACAAACCGGCCTGCCAACCCAGGCTGCCGCCCATCACCGGCATCGCCTGCGCTAAGGTCGCGGGGAAGCCCAGCAAGTTGTCGAGCCCGGAGGGCTTGGGTGCGCTGTCGAACATCACATGCACTTGCGACAGCACGATCAACACACCGATGCCCGCGAGCATGCCATACACCACTGCCGGGGCAGTGACGCGGAACCAGCACCCCAGCTTGAAGCGCCCCGCCAGCAGCTGCAGGAACCCCGCCAGCAACAGGATCGGCCCGAGCATGGCCATACCGTGCTGGCGCACCAGCTCGAACACCAACACCGCCAGGCCTGCTGCCGGACCGCTCACTTGCAGCGGCGACCCCGCGAGGAAGCCCACCACCACACCGCCGATGATCCCGGTAATCAGGCCCTTGGCCGGAGGCATCCCGGATGCGATAGCGATGCCCATGCACAACGGCAGCGCCACCAGGAACACCACCACCGAGGCCAGCAATTCCCGGGGCAAAGCCGCTTTCATTTGCGCCATATTCATGACCGTTCTCCTGAAAAGTCCTGCAGGGCCGTCGGTCGGTGTCAGTGGCGAAGGGCGGCGTTCGCGGCGACGCAAACGCCGCTGGGCGAAAGCGGCCGGCAACGATTGGCAATCGCCCGGCAACACCATTGCCCAGTCAACAGATCTGTTTTTGTTGTTATGGGTATGGCCTTTCTACACCGACAACGAAGCGGGCCGCGCACGCAGGCGCAGCCGTTGAAGGGCCCATCAACTACATGTCATGCAACGTCGGTCAGAAGCGACCTTTGGGCGTTGCGCAGGGGATTGGATGGTTTCTGTCCAAGGGGATGAAACGATCCTGTTCGGCGTCATACGCCTTGATTTCACTGGTTTCGATGCTGTAAACCCAGCCATGGATAAACAGCTGGCCGCTGGCCATGCGCGAGGCCACCGACGGGTGTGTTCGCAAGTGTTGCAGCTGGCAGATGATGTTCTCTTCGGTCAGCACCTGCATGCTTTCGGCTTCGGTGGTGCAGTTGCAGTTGTCCTCGACCACGATCCGCGCCACCTCGGCATGCCGCAGCCAGGCCTTGACGGTGGGCATCTTGTCGAGGCTCTGGGGGTTGAGCACTGCGCGCATGGCGCCGCAGTCCGAGTGCCCGCAGACGATCACGTGCTGCACGCCCAAGGCGAGGATGGCGTATTCCAGCGCCGTCGACACGCCGCCGTTCATTTGCCCGTAGGGCGGCACGACGTTACCCACGTTGCGGGTGACGAACAGATCGCCGGGCGAGCTTTGGGTGATGAGTTCAGGAACGATGCGCGAGTCGGCACAGGTGATGAACATCGCACGCGGCGCCTGCGCCGTGGCCAGCTTCTTGAACAGCTCTTGCTGCTCCGGGAACACTTCGTGATGGAAATGCAGGAAGCCATCGACGATGTGCCGAAGGGCCTCATCGGCGCTCTCGCAACCTTCGTGGCTGTGGGGGGCTGGAACCTTGTCATGGTCGCGGTCGGGCATACTTCATCCTCTCTGACGGTCGGGCCATAGGGTTAACAGGTGAAATACCGAACCTGATGCTACACCCAACCTGGTAATGCGGGAATCTGGGACCCTACGGGTCGTTCGCTAGTGAAACTACCGGGTCAAACTTAATTGAACCTGAATAAGAGATATTCAACATTTTAAAGATTGCAATCAGACACGTCCTAAATCTTTACCCATTGGATACTGGCTATTGCACACCATTTTTGAAGGCAAGCCTCCTCGCTACAGGTGGGGCTGGACATCAGAGCAGTGACATTTGCTGCCCCGGCGGGCAGAACGCCGTGCAGTCCAGCCGATAGCCCTCGCGGCGCTCCAGGCCGAAACGCTTGATCGCTTTGGCGAAACGCTGGGCCAGCAATTGCGCGAACACGCCCTCGCCGCGCATCCGGCTGCCAAAGCGGCTGTCGTAAAGCTCGCCGCCGCGACTTTGGCGGATCAGACTCAATACGTGTTCGGCGCGCTGCGGATAATGGGCATGCAGCCACTCCTCGAACAGCGGCGCCACCTCCAACGGCAGCCTCAGCATCATGTAGTTGGCACTCACCGCGCCGGCCGCGTGGGCCTCGGCCAGCAGGTGCTCCAACTCCATATCGTTGATCATCGGAATCATCGGCGAACACAGCACCCCCACCGGGATACCGGCTTCACGCATTACGCGTATGGCCCGCAGACGCGCCTTGGGGGCCGCTGCGCGGGGTTCGAGAATGCGTTTGAGCTCGTCGTCCAGCGTGGTCAGGCTGATCATCACCGACACCAGCCGCTGCTCCGCCAGCTGCTTGAGCAGGTCGAGATCGCGCAAAATCAACGACCCCTTGGTGACAATGGTCACCGGATGCCGATAGCGCAGCAGCACTTCAAGCAGTTGCCGGGTCAGGCGTTGCTCGCGCTCGATCGGCTGATAAGGGTCGGTGTTGGAGCCCAGGTTGATGGGCGCGCACACATACCCGCGCTTGCTCAATTGCTGTTCGAGCAAGTCGGCGGCGTTGGTCTTGGCGATCAGGCGGGTTTCGAAATCCAGGCCCGGGGACATGTCCCAATAGGCGTGACTGGGCCTGGCGTAGCAATAGATACAGCCATGCTCGCAGCCGCGGTAGGGATTGATGGAGCGATCGAACGGCAGGTCCGGGGACTGGTTGCGGGTGATGATGGTCTTGGCGGTCTCGAACATCACCTCGGTGCCCTGCGTGACCGGCGCCTCCTGGTGCCAGCCGTCGTCCTCGGCCACGGAGCGGTTAGGCGCGAAGCGGTTGTGAGGATTGCTCGCGGTGCCGCGCCCGCGGGGAGGGAGAGAGGATGACATAGGGCGCTCCAGACTGTACAGGCATACAGTATAGCGAAGGTCTGCCATCGGCAAGGCGCCAGCCAGCGGAAAAACGGCCGACGCTTTAACCGCACGGCCCTCGGCCTTACCGAGGGCCGTCGGGTGTCAGCCTGCCAGCCCCATATTGACCAATAACGCCTCGATCCCCGGCCGCCGACCAGTGAACCGCTCCAGCAGTTGGCCAATCGGCAGTGTCCCGCCTTTGCTCAGAATCAACTCGCGCAGTTGCTCGCCAACCTGCGCCGACATCACCCCTTCGCGCCGAAAACGCGCGAATGTTTCAGCCGCAAGCACCTGTGACCACACATAGGTGTAATAACCCGAGGCATAGTCTTCAGTGCCGAACAGATGAATAAATGAGTGGGCATAACGCACGGCCGCTGGCACGGGCAGCACCTGCACCGCGGCGGCCACACTGTCCAGCACCGGCATCAGCACCGGCTCGCGTGGCTGCATGTGCAGACGCAGGTCCAGCAGCGAAAACTCGATCTGCTGCAACATCTGCGTGGCCTGGAACGCGCGTCGCGAGGCCAGCACGCGGCCCAGAAATTCTTCGGCAATCGGCTCACCGGTCAGCCTGTGTGCCGACATCAGCGCAACGCTCGAGGGCTCCTGCGCCCATAACTCGAACAAGCTGCTGGGGAACTCGACTGCATCCTCGGCCACACCCTTGATGCCTGCAACGCTGCCATGGTCGACCTGGGTCAGCACATGATGCAGCACATGACCAAACTCGTGCAGCAGGTTCACCAACTGACTCAGGCTCAGCCGCGCGTCGTCATCGCCGGGCTTGATGAAGTCGCAGCCCAGGTGCGCCAAAGGCAGTTGCAGGCTGCCATCGGCGAATCGATGCCGGTCGCGCAAGCCTTGCATCCAGATACCCGGCGACTTGCCAACGCGCGGGTAGAGATCGAAGTAGACGTAACCCAGCGTTGCGTCACCGGCCTGCAACTCGAAAACCCTGACATCGCTATGCCAGGTATCGGCATCCGCTACCTCGCCCATTGTTACATCGAACAGTTGCTGTACCAGAGAAGCCAGCCCTTGCAGGACTGTCGGTACAGCGAAGTAGTCACGGACCGCCGTTTCGGACACGCCAAAGTGCGCCCGACGATACAGCTCCTGATAGTAATCGATGTCCCAGGCTTGCAGTTCGGGGGCGCCGGCGTGCTCGGCCATATCGCGCAGTTGCTCTAGCTCCGCCTGGGCCGCCGGCCGAATTTCGGCCAGCAAGGCCAGTAACAAGCGCTCGACTTCTTGCGGCGTATCGAACATGCGGGTGGCCATCGCTCGCTGGGCGTAGCTTTCATGCCCCAGCAGATTGGCCAGTTCGAGCCGCGCGGCAAGAATGCGCTCGATGACCGGGCCGTTGTCCGGCGCACCCACCGACGGGCTCTGGTCCGAGGCCTGGGAGTAATACGCCAGATAGACTTCTTCGCGCAACGCACGGCTGTGAGCATGGGACAGCACGTCCCTGACCAAGGGTGTGCCGAGTGTCAGGCGCCAACCCGCAGCACCCTGCTGCGATGCTTCGTCGGCGAGGGCCTGGCGCTGAACGGCGGTGAGCCCGGCCAGGTCTGTTTCATCGCTGAAATCCTTGAACCAGGCCTCGTGAGCTGCCTGGGCGTTTTGGCCAAAACGTTGGAACAGCGTGTTGAGCTCCAGCTGCAAGCCCTGCATGCGGTAGCGCACCTGCTGCTCGTAGCCGATACCGGACAACCTCGCGTCCCTGAGCCAATAGGTCAGGGCATAGTGACGCTCAGGGGAATACCCGGCAGCAGCAGGGCTCTCCTGCAGTTTTTGCAGCAGGCCAAACAGGCTGGCGTTCTGCCGCAGCGCGGTTTGATAGAGGATGACCTGCCTCATGCCAGACTCATAAGCCTCAGCCAGTGCACCCTGATCGGCTTCGTCGGCCAGCCGGGCAAGGGGCATGATCAGCGCCAGCAAGCGCTGGTCCATATCTTCCAAAGGCTGCATCAGGCCTTCCCAGGTGGGCTCGACCTGGTGTTCGATGAGGATATGCGAGAGCTGTTCGAGATTGCGCTTGAGCAGTTGCTGGATCGCCGGGCCGACCTGTTCGGCACGGATCCGACTGAAAGGGGGAAGGGCGTGAGAGCTGAGCAGCGGGTTGTCGTTCATGTTCGTGTCCATTCGGGTGGGGCACCAGAATGGGGACGCGCAAGGGGTGATCGGTATTGGCCATATACCGCAGATGAATCAATGAAAACGGCAGCCCAAGGCTGCCGTTTTCAGGGTATCACTCAGCGGGTTTTTTCAGCTTCGGATTCGGGAAGAACTGCACGACCTGGACTTTCGGGTTGGCCACCTTCGGCGCCGGCTTGTTGACCCGCGTCCCCAGTTCGCTCGGCACCGAGTTGCCTTGCTCGTTGAGGGTGTCGGCATAGCCACAGGCCACACATTCCCGGTGGGGAACGTCATCGACGCTCCACATCATCAGTTTGTCCGGCTCGCTGCACGCCGGGCACACTGCCCCGGCGATAAAGCGCTTCTTGGTGATCATGCCGCCGCGTCCTCGCTCAAGCCGCTATGGCGCAGCAACGCATCGATGGAAGGCTCGCGACCGCGGAAGTCGACGAACAGCACCATCGGCGCCTGAGAACCGCCGCGGGCCAGGATGGCTTCACGGAAGGCACGCCCTGTCTGCTCGTTGAGCACGCCTTCTTCCTCGAACTTGGAGAACGCATCCGCCGACAGCACTTCAGCCCACTTGTAGCTGTAGTAACCCGCCGCGTAACCGCCGGCGAAGATGTGCGCGAAGCTGTTAGGGAAGCGGTTGTAGGCCGGTGGACGCATGACCGAGACTTCGTCGCGAATACCTTCCAGCACTTGCGCCACGCTGCGGCCATCGCCGTGGGTGGCGTGCATCTCGAAGTCGAACAGCGAGAACTCCAGCTGGCGGACCATCATCAAGCCGGACTGGAAGTTCTTGGCGGCGAGCATTTTTTCCAGCAGGTCCTGGGGCAAGGCTTCGCCGGTCTCGTAGTGACCAGAGATCAGCGCCAGGCCCTCGGGCTCCCAGCACCAGTTTTCCATGAACTGGCTCGGCAGCTCGACCGCATCCCAGGCCACGCCGTTGATGCCGGATACCCCAGCATGCTCGACGCGGGTCAGCAGGTGATGCAGGCCATGGCCGAATTCGTGGAACAGCGTGGTGACTTCATCGTGGGTCAGCAACGCGGGCTTGCCGGCATCGGCGGGGGTGAAGTTGCACACCAGGTTGGCCACCGGGCTCTGCAACACGCCGTCCAGGGTGCGGCGACGATCGCGGGCGCCGTCCATCCAGGCCCCGCCACGCTTGTTGGCGCGGGCATACAGGTCGAAGAAGAAGCGCCCGACGTGCTGGCCGTTTTCCTTGATCTCGAACAGACGTACGTCCGGGTGCCAGGTGTCGAAGCCTTTTTGCTCGGCAATCTCGATGCCGTACAAGCGTTGCACGATAGAGAACAGACCGCCGAGCACCTTGTCGATCGGGAAGTACGCACGCAGGGCTTCCTGAGACACGCTGTAGCGCTGCTCGCGCAGTTTTTCGCCGTAGAAGCCGCTGTCCCAGCTTTGCAGATCGGCGCAGCCCTGCTCGGCGGCATAGGCCCGCAGCTGTTGCAGGTCCTGCGCAGCGAACGGCTTGCTGCGCTTGGCCAGATCGCGCAGGAAGCTCAGCACCTGATCGCTGGACTCGGCCATCTTGGTGGCCAGGCTCAGTTCGGCGAAGTTGGCGTAGCCCAGCAGGCTGGCCAGCTCCTGGCGCAGGTCGAGGATCTGCTCCATGACCGGGCCGTTGTCGTTCTGGCCGGCATTCGGGCCCTGATCCGAGGCGCGGGTGCAGTAGGCCGCGTAGACCTCTTCACGCAGTGCGCGGTCATGGGCGTAGGTCATCACCGCGTAGTAGCTGGGGAACTCGAGGTTGATCAGCCAGCCGTCGAGGTCCTTGGCCTTGGCCGCCGCGGCCATTTGCGCCTTGGCCGAGTCGGTCAGGCCGGCGAGCTTGGCCTCGTCAGTGACGTGCTTGGTCCAGGCCTGAGTGGCGTCCAGCAACTGGTTGGAGAATTTGCTGCCAAGCTCCGAGAGGGTACTCTGCACTTCGGCATAGCGCTTCTGCTGCTCAGGCGGCAGGTCGATGCCCGACAGGCGGAAATCGCGCAGCGAATGCTCGAGGATGGTTTTCTGGGCGATGTCGAAGCCCGCCGCTTCAGGGCCATTGGCCAGTGCTTCGAAGGCCTGGAACAGCTGGCGATTCTGGCCCATCTCGGTGGAGTAGGCGCTCAGTGCAGGCAGGCAGCCTTCGTAGGCCTGGCGCAGTTCAGGGCTGTTGCACACGGCATTGAGGTGGCTGACCGGGCTCCAGGCGGCGCCCAAACGGTCGTTGAGTTCGTCCATGGCCAGCACCAGGCCGGCCCAGGTCGGTTGGCTGCCCTGGTTGGCCAGCAGCTCGGCGATGGCTTTGCGGTTGTCGGCCAGGATCTGTTCAATCGCTGGTTGCACGTGCTCTGGACGGATCGCAGAGAACGGTGGCAGGTCGTAGGACTGCAGAAGCGGATTGTTCGCGCTCACGGTTAAACACCTTGGCTGAGAAGAAACACTGGGACATCTTAATTACAATCGACGCTGACCGCAGCTATCGCTATCAAAGAAGGAGACTATCGTGGCCATTCGTACATTCCACAAGCACACGCCAGCGCTGGGCGAGCGGGTCTTCGTCGACCGCTCGGCGGTGGTCATCGGCGATGTCGAACTGGGCGCCGACAGCTCGGTGTGGCCACTGACGGTAATCCGCGGCGACATGCACCGCATCCGGATCGGCCAGCGCACCAGCGTGCAGGACGCGAGCGTGTTGCACATCACCCATGCGGGGCCGTTCAATCCGGAGGGCTTCCCCCTGATCATCGGCGACGACGTGACCATCGGCCACAAGGTCATGCTCCACGGTTGCACTCTGGGCAGTCGCATTCTGGTGGGCATGGGCAGCACCGTGATGGACGGCGCAGTGGTCGAGGACGAGGTGATCATCGGTGCCGGCAGCCTGGTGCCGCCGGGCAAGCGGCTGGAGAGTGGTTATCTCTACGTCGGCAGCCCGGTCAAACAGGCACGGCCGTTGACCGACAAAGAGCGGGCGTTCTTTACCTACACCGCAGGCAACTACGTGAAGCTCAAGGACCAACACCTGGCCGAAGGCTTCGACCAGAGCGAATAAGATCGGGACCCTCATGCATTATCAAAATATTCTGTTCGACCTCGATGGCACGCTGACCGACCCGCGCCTGGGCATCACCCGCTCGGTGCAGTATGCGCTGGCCAAGCTGGGTATCGACGAGCCGGACCTGGTGGCGCTGGAGCATTTTATCGGACCGCCGCTGCTGGAGCAGTTCATGCTTGCCTATGGCTTCGACGAGGCGTGGGGCTGGGAGGCGCTGAATCATTATCGTGATCGCTTCAAAGTGACCGGCATTTACGAAAACCAGGTGTTCGATGGCGTCGTGGACTTGCTGGAGACCTTGGTAGCGCAGGGCAGACACCTGTATATCGCCACTTCCAAGCCGTGGGAATTCGCCCGCGAGATCGCCCGACATTTCGACTTCGCTCGGCATTTCAAGGTGATCTACGGCAGCGAGCTGGACGGCACACGGACCAACAAGGTCGAGCTGATTAGGCACATTCTCGAGCAGGAACGGCTTGATCCCGTGCATACCTTGATGATTGGCGACCGCAAGCATGATTTGATCGGTGGCAAGCTCAACGGCCTGGATGTGGCGGCGGTGGGGTATGGGTTTGGCAGTCGGGAAGAGCTGCAGGCCGAGCAGCCGACTTGGCATTTCGAGACGTTGGCCGAGTTGCGTGGCGCGTTCCTGCAAATGCCATAGGCCAGCGGCGAGCTCACGGCCCCTTCGCGAGCAGAACTCACTCCCACAGGTGAATGCGGCCAACGTGGGAGCGGGCTCTGCCCGCGAAGGGGCCATCAGCCTCAGCGCATCAATTGCTGGAGGAATGCCTTGCGCTCAGCCGCCGGCAACCCGCCCAGGCGTCTGACTTCGGCATAAAACGCCAGCCAGTTACCGTTCACCTGCTTGAACACTTGCGCAAACGCCGGCACGTACTGGTCGTACAGCCCGAACGGCAGCAACTTGGCGTTGTTCAGCGGCGAATACACCCAGGCATCGAACCGCCCCTTGCCGCCCCACTGGCTCATCTTCAGGACTTCATACTGCTGGCGCAGGCGCTGAAACTCCGCCGCCTTGGCGCTGCGCATGGGATCAGCGCTCAATGGCTGCGCATAGAGCTGCTGCAGGCGCGCGCGTGTCTCCAGCACCAGCTGGGTAAACTGGTCCAGCTGGCGGCTCAGATCGACGTTGGCCGGCGCCAGCCCCCGCGCCACACGCCATTGTCGAGTGCCTTCCTGCTCAACGAAGGTGGCGTAGGATTCATTGAATTCGGTGTCGTTCTTCACGTAGAAATTCTGATGGGCCAGCTCGTGGAAAATCAGCGTGGCGAGGCGCTCATCGCCCCAGGTCATCATCGAGCTGATGATGGGGTCATCGAACCAGCCCAAGGTCGAATAGGCCTCTACGCCCCCCACATAGACATCCATGCCCTGCTGGCGCTGTAACGCCGCCGCCCCTCGAGCCGCGCCCTGGCTGTAATACCCGCGGTACGCCACGCAGCCGGCAATAGGGAAGCAGTGGGTTTGCGGATTGAGGGAAAACTCCGCCGTCGCGAACACGTTCCACACCACTGACGGTCTATGGATATCAACATACAACCGATAGCTGCGGTTATCCGGCAGATGCAGGTGCTGGCTGGCGAAATCCCGCGCCGCCTGAGAGCGCTCGAGGCGCGCGCGCAACCTGGCGTCGGTGGCTGGATCAGCGATGACGGCGGTCACCGGCTGCCGCCCGCGCAGTAGCTGCCACTGGCCGTCCGCCAGCTGCCCGTAATAGCTCAGGGTGGAGCAACCACTGAGCAGCCCGAGGAGCGCCAAGGGAACCAACACCCGAAAAAAACGGTCGAGTGAGCCAAGGTTTGAGCGTACCAACGAAAAAAATCCCATCTGCGCCATCGGTTGTCCTGCCCTATGTACAAAATCCGTCCGAGTTGTCAGTCACGACGCTATAGGCGGGCAGGGCACCATGTTGCCTCTTCGGAGTTTTGCCATGCGTGAAATATTGTTCGTCTGTACGGTGATGGCCATGCTGTCCGGCTGCAGCACCCTGCCCGATCCCGATCCTAACCAAGCCTGGATCGACCTGCACCCCAAGGCAGACACCTCGCTGCGTGCTGAACAAGTGGACGCCCATGACTGGACCGACAAACGTTATTTCGAAGTACAACCCGGCAGCCATGAACTCAAAGTACGCTATCAGTTTGCCGTCGATCCCACCAATATTGGCCCCAACAGCGAAACCCTGTGGCGCGACTGCCAGTTGAGCCTGAACTTCAAGACCTTCAATGCGGGCGAGCGCTATGAGCTGGAAGCCGGCAGCCTGGGCTTTCAGCCGTGGGCGAAACTCTATGACCAGCAGCGCAAGGTAGTTGGCCAAGCCAAACCGGCCGGCTGCCAGAGCGCTTGAGGTAGCGGGGAGACTAAGCCTAGGTTAAGCGCAAGAGGTGCAGCGATGCTGTGGCCTGCTAGCGAGCAGCGCCCGCTACCACAGGAGGGTCGTGGGGCTTGAGCGGTGATATGCTTCGTACATCACCCGCGGAGTCCGCCATGCGCCACCTGCTTCCCCTGTCACTGGTCAGCTTGCTGAGCGCTTGCACGTTACCGCCGCTGCCGCCCGAAAATCCGCAAATGGCCTGGATCGACCTCTACACCCAGACCGGCCGACTGGTCATGGCCGAACGCTTGGACGGCAAACGCCTGGATGACGGCCGTTACTTTCAGGTCACCCCTGGGCCGCACACCTTGCTGATTCGCTTCGATTACGAGGTCACCTGGGGGGCGAGATGGAACGATCCGCAATACCGCACCTGCTACATGCGCGTGGAGTATCCGGACTTCAAGGCCGGTCAACGGTATCGTCTGGAAGGATGGGTGCTGGGGATTTCGCCTGAGGCAAGGCTGCACGACGCCAGTGGCGCTATCGTCGGTGACGACAATCAGCAAAGCTGTCTGTACTGACTGCAGCGGCTACAGGGCCTGGCCGCCGCGCTACAGGGTCAGCGATCGTTCTTCTGGTAGATGATCTTCATGCGGCCAAAGTTGCAGGACCCGACGATCATCGCCGGATCCTGGCTCTTGGCTTCTTCGGCGGAGATGATCTCCAACGTATAAGACGTCACGCCTTGCGCCTGGATCTTGGCCTCGATCTCGGCCTTCAAATCCTCGCACGCCTTGGGCGCCGCCAGCGCGTTGCCGGCCACGATCATCAACCCGAGCGCCAACCACACCCGCCTGTGGGAGCGGGCTGAGCCCGCGCAGAGGCCACCACGAACAACCGAACGCTCGGCTAGCGTGACTGGGCCTCGCGCCACACCGAGGTGTTCGCTTCGTGGGCGGGACCCACTCCCACAGGTAGGCTCATTTATCACAGCAGTGTTGCATCCAGGCTGATCTCGGCACCCTTGAGCACCTTGGATACTGGGCAACCCGCCTTGGCCTTGTTGGCCAGCTCAAGGAACTGCTCTTGCGTAGCGCCTGGCACTTTAGCCTTGAGAATCAGGTGCACAGCAGTGATGGCGAAACCATCTGCCTGCTTGTCCAACGTCACTTCAGCGGTCGTGTCGATACGTTCTGGAGTCAGATTTGCCTCGCCCAGAATCATCGACAGCGCCATCGAGAAGCAGCCCGCATGAGCGGCGCCGATCAATTCTTCCGGATTGGTACCGGGCACGCCTTCGAAGCGTGTATTGAAACCATAGGGAGTGTTGCGCAGCGCGCCGCTTTCCGTAGAAATCTGGCCTTTGCCCTGCTTCAGATCACCTTCCCAAATTGCCGATGCTGTCTTTTTCATGAAAACCTCCGTAAGGGTCGCACTCGAAAATAAGTACCGTCACCCCTATTCAGAGGTGACGCTCGTCAGCAAGTTCAGACCGATTGCAAAGCAGGTATTGAATTAGGTGGATATGCCCATATCATGAACCCACGC
This sequence comes from Pseudomonas baltica, assembly GCF_031880315.1. NCBI lineage: Bacteria > Pseudomonadati > Pseudomonadota > Gammaproteobacteria > Pseudomonadales > Pseudomonadaceae > Pseudomonas > Pseudomonas baltica. The sequence goes on from NZ_CP134771.1 coordinate 3,377,949, forward strand.
CTGTGACGCGATGATCACACGGTCATGCGCCCTGGCAACTGTCGGGGTGCATCGACCCAGCAGAGGATGTTCAAGCCTTATGAAACGACTCGCCGATATCAAGATTTCCACCCTCGACCTGGTGCCCGTGCGCGCCGACAAGGGCGCGGCGCAATCGCTGCGCAACTCGCTGGACCTGGCGCAACACGTCGAGCGCCTCGGCTACAACCGCTTCTGGGTGGCCGAACACCACAACATGGACGGCATCGCCAGCTCGGCCACCTCGGTGTTGCTGGGATATCTGGCCGGCGGCACCTCGACCATCCGCGTCGGTAGCGGCGGGGTGATGCTGCCCAACCACGCGCCGCTGGTGATCGCCGAACAGTTCGGCACGCTCGAAAGCCTGTATCCGGGCCGGATCGACCTGGGCCTGGGCCGCGCGCCTGGTTCGGACCAGATGACCGCCCGCGCCTTGCGCCGCGAGCGCTCCGGCAGCTCCGACGACTTTCCTGATGACGTCGCCGAACTGATCGAATACCTGGGCCCGCGCTTCCCCGAGCAAAAGGTCATCGCCGTACCGGGCAGTGATACCAACATCCCCATCTGGCTGCTGGGCTCAAGCCTGTTCAGCGCCCAGCTGGCAGGCATGCGCGGTTTGCCCTATGCCTTCGCCTCGCACTTCGCACCGCGCTACATGCACGAGGCGATCCGCGTGTATCGCAACCACTTCCAGCCTTCCGCCGTGCTCGATGAGCCCTACGTGATGCTCGGAGTGCCGTTGGTGGTGGCCGAGACGGACGAGCGCGCGGAATATCTGGCGACGTCAGTGTACCGGCGCATCCTCAACCTCATGCGCGGCAAGAGCTTGATGCAACAGCCACCGGTGGAATCGATGGAAGGCCTGTGGTTGCCCCACGAGCGCGAGGCGGTAGGGGACTTCCTCGGCCTGGCGATGATCGGCAGCGCGGCCAAGGTTCGCGCCAAGCTGGAAGTATTGGTCGAGCAGACTCAGGCAGACGAACTGATCTTTACCTGCGATCTGTACGAACACGCCGACCGGATTCGCTCGTTCGAGTTGCTGGCGCAGGCGGTCAGGGGCTGAAATATGGCCATGCAGGGCCGGCCTCTTCGCGGGCAAGCCTTGCTCCCACAGGGGTACGACTCAGGATCGGTCACTGTGTGGAAGCAAGGATTGCCCCCACAGGGGTACGACTTCTCTGTGGGAGCAAGGCTTGCCCGCGAAAGGGCCCCTGAGCCATCCATATTCCAGCACCTCACACAGCAAAAAGCCGGCATCCAAGCCGGTTTTTCTGCATCTGAATCATCAGCCTTTCTTGTACACGATCTCTTTGCTGCCTGCCTCGCAAGTCCCGACCACTTTGGCATCCGCGCCTGCGCCCTTGGCGACTACGTCAAGCGAGTACCCCGACGCACCTTTGGCCTTGATCTTGGCATCGATCTCGCCCTTGAGGTCGTCACACGACTTGCCTGCCGCAAATGCGCCACTGGCAATACTCAACAAACTTACCGCCAACAGAAACTTCTTCATCGGTCACATTCCCTGGTCGGATCAAACAATAAAATGGGCGCCTCCCGAATTTGGTCAGCGCCCGCTACTTGTAGCCGAATAAACCCACCTCAGCCAGCCCGAAATATCGGGCGCTGATGTAGGGAATTTCCGATCAGCTGTGCTCGATGCGGAAGCCGACCTTCAACGTCACCTGAAAGTGCGCCGCGCGCCCAGCCTCGATGTGGCCTCGGGTCTCGGTAACTTCGAACCATTCCAGGTTTTTCAGGCTCTTGCTGGCCTCGGCCAGGGCATTGTTGATCGCATCTTCGATGCTGGTCGGCGAGGAGCCGACGAGTTCGATCTTCTTGTACGTGTGATGGTCACTCATGGTGGTTCTCCCTAGTGGTCTGATTTCAGCGTGACAGCGCTGTGGTCTTGTACATCTGTGGGGAAATACACGGGAAAAGTTCACCCGCACTGCACTTTCTGCACAGCGCGCAGTCGGAAACTACACCGCAACTCATCCCCAAGGAGAAGTCACCATGGCCAATACTTCGTTACGCAAAGCCTCGCTGCAGAGCATGGAAGCCGAAATCGAAAGCCTGCTCAAGTCACTGGAGAGCCTGAAGGAGGACGCGTCCGGAGAGTCGTTGAAAACCCTCAAGGCGCTCAAGGCCAATGCCGAGAATGCCCTCAAGCACTCGCGTCATCTGCTCAGCGATGTCTATGAAGAAGTGAAAGTCAAAACCCGCGAAACCAGCGTCGCCACCCGCGACTACGCTCAGGAACACCCGTGGACCACCGCTGGTGTGGCCGTCGGCGCGCTCGGCCTGTTGGCTGCGTACCTGATCACCAAGCGTGACTGAATTCGGTAATACGCCGTACCCGTGACGATGCTTTCAGGGCCCGGTCGCGAGCAAGCTTTGTTCCCGCGCTGCAAATAGTTACAGCAGCGAGCAACTGCAGGAGCACGGCTTGCCCGCGAAGGCGTCTCAGGCATCACACGGGCTGGCGCTGCAACTCGGCTTTGAGCCACTGCGCCAGTTGCTGCGCGCGCCCATCTGCGGCGCGCCGCGGCACCCACAAGGCCAGGCGAGCTGGGGTTTCAGTAAATCCCCAAGGCGCTGCCAGCCGACCTGCATTCAAGTCGTCCGCCACCAATGGCTCGGGCGCGATCGCGATCCCCAGTCCGGCGACCGCCGCTTCCAGCAAATAATACAGATGCTCGAACGCTTGCCCGTAACGCAGAGCGTCGACCGCTATGCCATTTTGCTGCGCCCAACTGGGCCATGCCTGCAACCGCGAGGTGGTCTGCAGCAGCGTCTCGTACTGCAACGCGCTGACCGGTGCCCCGTGCAGCCGTTCGAAGCCGACGAAGCGCGGGCTGACTACCGGGCCGATACGCTCGCTGGCCAGCTCGAATATCTGCATGTCCGCGGGCCACGGCGGCTCGGCGAACACCAGCAAGGCGTCGAGCCCGGGCCGGCGCGGATCGAGATCACCTTCGCCGGCAGACAGGTGCAGGCGCAGATCCGGCAAGTCAGCATTCAAGCGCCCCAGCCGCGGAATGAACCAGCGTGCCAACAGGCTGCCGGAACAGCCCAGCACAAATGGCGCGTCGGCACTGCCTTGGCTGATCTCGCTGCATACGCCGCGCAAACGCTCGAACGCATCGCTGCTGGCGTCACGTAAGCGCACACCGGCATCTGTGAGTTTAACGCCGCGCCCATCCTTGCTGAACAAGGCCACGCCCAGATGCTCTTCAAGCACCTTGATCTGGCGGCTGACGGCGCCATGGGTCACATGCAACTGTTCACCCGCCAGGCTGACGCTGTTCAGCCGGGCGGCGGCTTCGAAGGCCCGCAGGGCATTCAGAGGGGGGAGGTCACGGCTCATGATGATATGTGAGGTTTCCTGACAGGTTGCGGCAATCTTATCGGTTTTCATCTGCTCGCGGGGTGACTACAGTTATTCCCATCGACATTTGATGTCCAACCTCTTTCTTGATCACTGGAGCGTTCCATGACCCAGAGCAATTTGCGCAACGGCCCCGACGCCAACGGCCTGTTCGGTGCATTCGGCGGCCGCTACGTAGCCGAAACCCTGATGCCACTGGTGCTGGACCTGGCCCGCGAATACGAGGCGGCCAAGGTCGATCCTGAATTCCTCGAGCAGCTGGCGTATTTTCAGCGCGACTATATCGGCCGTCCGAACCCCCTGTACTTCGCCGAACGCCTGACCGAGCACCTGGGTGGCGCGAAAATCTTCTTCAAACGTGAAGAACTCAACCACACCGGCGCCCACAAGGTGAACAACTGCATCGGCCAGGTGCTGTTGGCCAAGCGCATGGGCAAAAAACGCCTGATCGCCGAAACCGGCGCCGGCATGCACGGCGTGGCCACCGCCACCGTCGCCGCGCGTTTCGGCCTGCCTTGCGTGATCTACATGGGCGCCACCGACATCGAGCGCCAGCAGGCCAACGTGTTCCGCATGAAGCTGCTGGGCGCCGAGATCGTCCCGGTCACCTCTGGCACCGGCACCCTCAAGGACGCCATGAACGACGCCCTGCGTGACTGGGTCACCAACGTCGAAGACACCTTCTACCTGATCGGCACCGTCGCCGGCCCGCACCCTTACCCGGCCATGGTTCGCGACTTCCAATCGATCATCGGCAAGGAAACCAAAGAGCAGATGCAGGAGAAGGAAGGCCGTCTGCCCGACAGCCTGATCGCCTGCGTGGGCGGTGGCTCGAACGCCATGGGCCTGTTCCACCCGTTCCTGGATGACACCAGCGTCGAAATCATCGGCGTCGAAGCCGCCGGCCACGGCGTCGACTCCGGCAAACACGCGGCCAGCCTGAACGGTGGCGTGCCGGGCGTACTGCACGGCAACCGCACCTACCTGCTGCAGGACGACGACGGCCAGATCACCGACGCCCACTCGATCTCCGCCGGCCTCGATTACCCGGGCATCGGCCCCGAGCACGCCTGGTTGCATGAGATCAAGCGCGTCAACTACACCAGCATCACCGACGACGAAGCCCTGGCCGCATTCCACACCAGCTGCCGCCTGGAAGGCATCATCCCGGCGCTGGAAACCGCTCACGCTCTGGCCGAAGTGATCAAGCGCGCGCCGACCCTGCCCAAGGACCACCTCATGGTCGTGTGCCTGTCGGGCCGTGGCGACAAGGACATGCAAACCGTCATGAACCACATGGCCGCTACCCAGGAGAAATCGGTATGAGCCGCCTTGAACAACGCTTCGCCGACCTCAAGGCCGAAGGCCGCGCCGCGCTGGTGACCTTCGTGACCGCCGGCGACCCTGGCTACGATGCATCGCTGGCGATCCTCAAGGGCCTGCCAGCCGCTGGCGCCGACGTCATCGAGCTGGGCATGCCCTTCACCGATCCGATGGCCGACGGCATCGCCATTCAGCTGGCGACCTTGCGCGCCCTGGAAGCCGGGCAGACTCTGGCGAAAACCTTGAAGATGGTCCGCGAGTTCCGCGTCGACGACAGCACCACGCCGATCGTGCTGATGGGTTACTACAACCCCATCCACCGCTTTGGCGTCGAGGCATTCGTCGCCGAGGCCAAGGCTGCTGGCGTCGATGGCCTGATCATCGTCGACCTGCCACCGGAGCACGACGCCGAGCTGGCGACCCCGGCCCAGGCCTCCGGTATCGACTTCATCCGCCTGACGACCCCGACCACGGATGACGTACGTCTGCCCACCGTGCTCGAGCGCAGCTCAGGCTTCGTCTACTACGTCTCCGTAGCGGGCGTGACCGGTGCCGGCTCCGCCACCAGCGATCAGGTCAGCAGCGCCATCGAGCGCCTGCGCCGCCACACCGACCTGCCGATCAGCGTCGGCTTCGGTATCCGCACCCCCGAACAGGCCGCAGCAATCGCGCGCCTGGCCGACGGAGTAGTGGTCGGCTCGGCACTGGTCGACAAGGTCGCTAAAGCGGCCAATGCCGATCAAGCGGTCGACGATGTACTGACACTGTGCAAGGCCCTGGCCGACGGCGTGCGTAAAGCCCGCGTCAGCCAAGCGTAAAGTTCCTGATACAAAGGAATTAGCCCCTGTTTTCAGGGACTAACGCTGCAAGAACAAAGGGAGGTCGCTTTGGGCGGCCTCCCTTTTTTGCTGTTAGTGCCTGAGGATACATTTGATGAAATTGCCAAAACCGCTGATCGCTGCCATGGGTATCGTGCTGGTTGGTGTGACCCCGCTGTTGCAAGCGGCTCCAGGGCCGGATGATCGCGGCCAGGGTGGTGGTGAGCAACATCAGCAAGGACCGCAGGGTCAGCAAGGTCAGCAGCAACAGCAGAATCACGGCCAGCAGGGCGGGGGCAACGGCGCCGGTCACGGCAATCAGCAAAGCAACCGCGGCAATCAGGGTGGCAACCGTCCGCCGCAAGACTTCGGCCCGGTGCGCCAGACCATCTCGCAAAACCGTGGCAGCTTCGGTCGCGGCAACCCGCTGCCACCGAACATCCACGTCGAACGCGGTCGTCCATTGCCACGCGGTTACGGCCGTCCGCTGGACGCCGGTGCACTGCGCCACCTGCCGCACTATGATGGCTACCAATGGCGCCGGCTGGGCAGCGACGTAGTGCTGGTCGCGATCGGAACCGGCCTGGTCTACGAGATTCTGGACAACGTGCTGAACTGACCTCACTCTGCGACGTACCGACGCGTCGAACCGATCCCTGTAGCGAGGGGGCTTGCTCCCTCGCTACACGTGCATTTCGTTACCCGAAAATACTCAGATCCAATGGTCTTACCGCCCCCATCCAGATGGCATGGTTGGCGTGATCCGCCAGCTCATCGCCCGTTTCAGGGTGCGTAAACACCACCAGTCCATTGCGATTCAACGCCAACCACCCCAACACCGCCCCGATATCCTCGACCGCCACGGTCAACTGGCAGCTCCAGTCCGGATGCGGCCCTACCGGGCGCTGGTGCAGACGGCCCATCTTCAACCCGAACACCCGCACAGCTTCTTCGCATAACGCGCGGGCCTGGGGCAGGGTGCTGGCGTCGTAGTAGATGTGAGCGTGATAGGAGTGGATGATGGACACGGGGGGAGGACCTCGGTGGAAAAGCGATATCCGCAAGATTATCGGTTTTGTCGAGGCAAAGCATGCTTTGGGGACCAGCGCCTATAGCCTGTACGCCAGCCATAGTGGGACTAGTCGCTATCGTATGTTGTCTCATTCAGACGCGACTGCAGGAAGATTCCATGCAGCCTCAAGAATCAATCCGCAACCACTGGCCACCCACCTGCTCCTCGCGCAGCCACTCCACGAACCGGTCGATCATTTCGCCGCGGCGTTTGCGCTGCGGCAACACCACGTAATAACCCATCGGCGAGCGTGCCGTTTCTTCCACGGGGCGGCACAGCAGGCCTTGTTCGAGCAGCGCGTCTACCAGGTGGCGCCAGCCAATGGCCACGCCCTGGCCGGCAATCGCCGCCTGGATCAGCAAGGTGTAGTTGTCGAAACGCAGCTGGCCCGAGGCGGGTGCCCCTGGGATGTCCAACGCGCGGAACAGCCCGGTCCAGTCGAACCAGTGATGGCTGCTCTCGCCGCGCAAGTGCAGCAGGGGCAAATCGGCCAATGCAGTCACGGGGAGTGGAGTAGCACGGCCTTCCAGCAATTTTGGACTGCACACGGGGAAGACTTCTTCACCGAACAACCAATGACTTTCACCTTGATTGAAGCGACCGTCGCCGAACAGGATGGCGACGTCGATATCACTGCGCAGCATCGAGTAGCTGCGCTCGCTGGTCACCAGGCTGACGTCGACCTGTGGATAAAGTTGGTGGAAGCCATGCAGGCGCGGCATCAGCCAATAGGCGGCAAAGGCGAAATCGGTGGAGACCTGCAGCACTTCGTGTTGCGATTGCGCAGTGATCCGATGCAAACATGCATCGATATTCAGCAATCCTAGCTGGACCTGCTCGAACAGTAACGCCCCGGCATCAGTCAGCTCGATGCCGCGGTAGACCCGATCAAACAGGCGCGTGGCGAGCTGCTCTTCCAGGCGCTTGATCTGTTGGCTCACCGCCGGCTGGGTGGTGCCCAGCTCCTGCGCCGCCGCAGTGAAGCTGCGGTGCCGCGCTGCCGCCTCGAAGGCGCGCAGCAAATCCAGCGACAAGCTGCCGAGGCTCTCAAACATAAGCTGTACTTATCCTAGTCATTATGTTGCATGGGCTTTACCGCCCCCTGCCTGCAACGGCATCCTGCGGCTCAGCGATATCGCATAACTCTCCACTATGGAACGACGCGAGCCCATGAAGCGCAAGAACATTCTTTTCATCATGGCCGACCAGATGGCCGCGCCCCTGCTGCCGTTTTACGCCCCGTCCCCCATCAAAATGCCGCACCTGAGTCGCCTGGCCGAGAAAGGCGTGGTATTCGATTCCGCCTACTGCAACAGCCCGCTGTGCGCCCCCTCGCGCTTCACTCTGGTCAGCGGCCAGTTGCCCAGCAAGATCGGCGCCTACGACAACGCCGCCGATTTCGCCGCCGACGTGCCCACCTACGCCCATTACCTGCGCCGCCTGGGCTACCACACTGCACTGTCGGGCAAGATGCACTTTTGCGGCCCGGATCAACTGCACGGTTACGAACAACGCCTGACCAGCGATATCTACCCCGCCGACTACGGCTGGGCAGTGAACTGGGACGAGCCAGATGTGCGCCCGAGCTGGTATCACAACATGGCATCGGTGCTGCAGGCCGGGCCATGCGTGCGCACCAACCAGCTGGATTTCGATGAAGAGGTGGTGTTCAAGGCGCAGCAATATCTGTTCGATCACATCCGCAACGACGGCGACCAGCCCTTCTGCCTGACCGTGTCGATGACCCATCCGCACGATCCTTACACCATTCCCAAACCGTTCTGGGATCTGTACGCCGACGTAGAAATCCCTTTGCCGCAAAACGTGCCGGGGCAGGATGAACTCGACCCTCATTCCCAGCGCCTGCTCAAAGTCTACGACCTGTGGGACAAACCGCTGCCGCGGCAGAAAATCAGCGATGCCCGCCGCGCCTATTTCGGTGCCTGCAGCTATGTCGACAGCAACGTCGGCAAGCTCTTGCAGACGCTCGAGGACACCGGCCTGATGGACGACACCATCATCGTTTTCTCCGGCGACCATGGCGACATGCTTGGCGAACGCGGCCTTTGGTACAAAATGCACTGGTTCGAGATGTCCGCGCGCGTGCCGCTGCTGGTGTGCGCGCCGGGGCAATTCGAGGCGGGCCGCGTGAGCGCGTCAGTGTCCACCGCTGACTTGCTGCCGACCCTGGTCGAGCTGGCGGGCGGCCAACTGGAGCCCGGCTTGCCGCTCGATGGCCGCTCGTTCGTCGGCCACCTCACCGGCGCTGGCGCTCATGACGAAGTGTTCGGCGAGTATATGGCCGAAGGCACCGTCGGCCCGCTGATGATGATCCGTCGCGGCCCATGGAAATTCATCTACAGCGAAGATGACCCGTGCCTGCTCTATCACCTGGGCGACGACCCTCATGAGCGCGAGGACCTCAGCCAGGCTGCCGGCCAGCGCGACTTGTTCGCGGCCTTCCTCGCCGAAGCGCGGGCCAAATGGGACGTGCCCGCCATCCGCCAACAGGTCCTGGCCAGCCAGCGTCGCCGCCGTTTCGTCGCCCAGTCCCTGACCCAAGGCACACTCAAGAGCTGGGATCACCAGCCGTTCGTGGACGCGAGCCAGCAATACATGCGCAACCATATCGACCTCGATGACCTGGAGCGCAAGGCACGTTATCCACAGCCCAGCCCACTCGAATAACAACACTGCCGACCGTGCACTCTCAATGATCAAAGGGGAAGCTTGATGAAGATATCCACAATCGTCGCCGCCAGCGTCATCGGTCTGGCCAGTGGCGGTGTCTATGCCGCCGAACAGAGCTGCAGCACGGTAAAGATGGCCGATCCGGGCTGGAGCGACATCGCCGCCACCAACGCGGTCGCCACCTTCCTGCTTGAGGGCATGGGTTACCAGACCAAGATCGACACCCTGGCGGTACCGATCGCTTACGGCGGCCTCAAGGACGGCTTGATGGATGTCTTTCTGGGCAACTGGATGCCGGCGCAACAAGGCTTCTACGACAAGTTCATCGCCAACGGTGACGTGGTGCAGCTGGCCAAGAATCTGGACGGCACGCAGTTCACGCTGGCCGTACCGGACTACGTCTACAACGCCGGCGTGCATGACTTTGCCGACCTCAACAAGTTTGCCGACAAGTTCGACAGCAAGATCTACGGGATCGGTTCCGGCGCTCCGGCGAACCTGTCGCTGGCCGAGATCATCAAGAAGAAAGAGTTCGACCTCGGCAGCTGGAAACTGGTGGAGTCGAGCGAGCAGGCGATGCTGTCAGAAGTCGCCCGGGCGGTGAAACGCGAGAAGTTCGTGGTGTTCCTGGGCTGGACGCCGCACCCGATGAACGTGCAGTTCAAGATGCATTACCTGACCGGCGGCGAGCAGTATTTCGGTTCGGCCGGCAGCGTTTATACCTTGACCCGCAAGGGTTACGCGGACGCATGCCCAGGGGTGGCCAAGTTGCTGGGCAACCTGACGTTCACCCTGGAGATGGAAAACAGCATCATGGCGGAGGTGGCGAACAAAAAGGTAAGCAATGCCGTGGCGGTGAAGGACTACATCAAGGCCAATCCAGCCGTGCTGGATAAATGGCTGGAGGGGGTGCAGACCATCGATGGCAAGGATGCGCTGGGAGCAGTGAAGGCGAAGCTCTGAGCTGACGGCTCCTTCGCGGGCTCTGCCCGCGAAAGGGCCTGCGAAATCACTGTAGATCTCAGCCCGCCATCTCGGCGCGCAGTGCCTTCAATACCGGCGCCGTATCCACCTCGACCCCGCGCCAGTAGGTGAACGCCACAGCCGCCTGCTCGACCAGCATGCCGAAGCCATCCACCGACAGCTTCGCGCCATGCTCACTGGCCCAACGGCAGAACGGCGTCGGCTCTTTGCCGTACATCATGTCGTAGCACACCGTCACGCCAGACTCGATCAGACTCGCGGCAATCGGGGGCAACTCGCCGGCCAGGCTCGCCGAGGTGGCATTGATGATGATGTCCACCGACTCTTCCAACCAATCGAAACCACTGGACGCCACCGGCCCGAGTTCGGCGAAGATCTGCGCCAGTTGCTCGGCCTTTTCCACCGTGCGGTTGGCAATGATCAGCGACGCCGGCTCCTGCTCCAGCAACGACTCGATCACCCCGCGGACCGCGCCGCCAGCACCCAGCAACAGGATGCGCTTGCCCTTGAGGCTGACCCCGACGTTGACCGTCAGATCGCGCACCAAACCCAGGCCATCGGTGTTGTCGCCGCGCAAACCGCCGTTGTCCAGGCGCGTCAGCATGTTCACCGCACCGGCACGGCGGGCGCGGTCGGTCAGTTGGTCGCAGAGGCGAAAGGCATCCTCCTTGAACGGCACGGTAACGTTGGCACCACGGCCTTGCTTGAAAAAACCCAGGGCGCAGTTGGCGAAGTCTTCGAGCGGCGCCAGCAGGGTGCTGTACTCCAGCTGCTCACCCGTCTGTTCAGCGAACAGGCGGTGGATGGCAGGCGACTTGCTGTGGCCGACCGGGTTACCGAAGACGACGTACTGGTCCATTGGGGCATCCTGAAGAAGGGTGTGGTATCCGTGGGAGCGGGCTGCGCCCGCGAAAAATAAAGCGCCGCTGTGGTGGTCAGGTCAAGGCCAGCCAATCGCGATCCTGCAGGAAGTACTCGGTCAGGCGCGCTTCCGGGCTGCCCGGTGCGGCGTGCCAGTCGTAGCCCCAGCGAACCTGTGGGGGCAGCGACATGAGGATCGACTCGGTACGGCCCCCGGACTGCAGGCCGAACAGCGTGCCGCGGTCGTAGACCAGGTTGAATTCCACGTAACGGCCGCGGCGAAATTCCTGAAATTCGCGCTGCCGCGCATCGAACGCCATGGCCTTGCGGCGCTGCACGATCGGCACATAGGCCTCCAGGAAGGCGTCGCCGATGGCGCGCATGAAGGCGAAACTGGTGTCGAAGTCCCATTCGTTGAGATCGTCGAAAAACAGCCCGCCGATACCGCGCGGCTCGTTGCGGTGCTTGATATGGAAGTAGCGATCGCACCAGGCCTTGTAGCGCGGATACACCTCGGCGCCGAAGGGCGCGCAAGCACGCTCGGCTACCCGATGCCAGTGCACGCAGTCTTCTTCATGGGCGTAGTAGGGCGTCAGGTCGAAGCCGCCACCGAACCACCACACCGGCTCTTCGCCGTCTTTTTCAGCGATGAAAAACCGTACGTTGGCGTGGGAAGTCGGCACGTGGGGGTTGTGCGGGTGAATCACCAACGACACGCCCAGCGCCTCGAAGCCGCGCCCGGCGAGTTCCGGGCGATGTGCGCTGGCCGAGGGCGGCAGGCCGCTGCCGAACACGTGGGAAAAATTGACCCCGCCTTTTTCGATCAATGCGCCATTGTCGATGACCCGCGTGCGACCGCCGCCGCCCGCCTCGCGCACCCAGGCGTCTTCGACGAAGCTGCCGCTGCCGTCCTCGCGTTGAAGGGTGGTGCAGATGCGGTCTTGCAGATCGAGCAGGTAGGCTTTGACGGCCTCGGTGCGGGTAGTCATGCGGTCACCATTGATCGGGCGTGTTCTTCGTCATGTGCGGCCGTCCCTGTGGATAACCGCAGCGACGGCAAAATCGGCGCGTAGCATACCACCGCACTATGGCGCGTCGCAGTTGACGTCTGTCGTACAAAGGCGTCCGATAGGGAGTCAGTTCCCAATCGCACAGGAGAATGCAGATGGCCAAACGTATCCAGTTCAGCGCCCACGGCGGCCCGGAAGTACTCGAGTTCGTCGACTTTCAACCTGCCGAACCAGGCCCCCTGGAGGTTCGCGTACGCAACGAGGCCATCGGCCTGAACTACATCGACACCTATTTCCGCAGCGGTTTGTATCCATTGCCGAGCCTGCCGTCTGGCCTGGGCACCGAAGCTTCCGGCGTGGTGGAAGCGGTAGGCGATCAAGTCACCGCATTCAAGGTGGGCGATCGTGTTGCCCATGCGGGTGGCCCGTTGGGTGCCTATAGCCAGGTGCACGTCGTGCCGGCGGCGGTGCTGGTCAAGCTGCCCGACAGCGTCAGCTTCGAGCAGGCGGCGGCGGTGATGCTCAAGGGTTTGACCGTGCAGTACCTGTTTCGCCAGACCTACCAGTTGCAGGCCGGCGACACCATTCTGTTCCACGCCGCTGCCGGCGGTGTCGGGTTGATCGCCTGCCAGTGGGCCAAGGCGTTGGGGGTCAAGCTGATCGGCACTGTCAGTTCGCCGGAAAAAGCCGCTCGCGCCAAGGCGGCCGGGGCCTGGGAAGTGATCGACTACAGCCACGAGGACGTCGCCAAGCGGGTGCTGGAGCTGACCGACGGCAAGAAATGCCCCGTGGTGTATGACGGTGTCGGCAAGGACACCTGGGAAGTTTCGCTGGACTGCGTGGCGCCACGGGGCTTGCTGGTGAGCTTCGGTAATGCCTCGGGTGCGGTCAGCGGGGTCAACCTGGGGATCCTGTCCGCGAAGGGCTCGCTGTACGTTACACGCCCGACCCTCGCCACCTATGCGGTGCCAGCGGCTTTGCAGGGCATGGCGGACGAGTTGTTCGAGATGATTGCCAGCGGCAAGATCGATGTCGAGATCAGCCAGCGCTATCCGTTGAGCGAAGCGGCCAAGGCGCAGACGGCGTTGTCTGGGCGCCAGACGATGGGCTCGACGATATTGCTGCCATGATGGGGTGAATCAATCCCGGCCTTTTCGCAAGCAAGCTTTGCTCCCACAGGTGTACGGCTCAGGTACGGTTTGCACTGTGGGAGCGGGCTGTGCCCGCGAAGTGTTTCAGGGCCGCACCACCTCACCCGTGACCAGATCGCGGATCACGCTCGGGCTCTTGCGCCCACCCAGGGCCCCGCCTAGCACCAGATCCACCTGACCGCGAAAGTACTGCTCCACCCGCAAGCGCGTGCGTGCAGGGGGGCGTCCCTGTGGATTGGCCGAGGTCGAAATCAGCGGCCCCACCAACGCACACAGTTCACGCACCAACGGATGATCACTGACCCGCAGCGCGACCGTGTCATGGTCGCCGGTCACCCACTCGGGCAGCAGCCCCTGATGCGGCACCAGCCAGGTATTAGGTCCGGGCCAGGTGCTGGACATCTGGTCCAGCCAGGTCTCGGGGAAATCCTCGAACAGAAAATCGAACTGACGGATGTTATCCGCAACCACGATCAAACCCTTGCTGACCGACCGATTCTTGATCGCCAGCAAGCGATCCACCGCCTCTTCGTCCCACGGATCGCAGCCCAGGCCCCAGACCGCTTCGGTTGGATAGGCAATCACCGCGCCCGCCCGGATCTCGCGCGCCGCTTGTTGCACACGCCAACTGCTAACCATCGCTGTCACTCCGTTTGCACACTGTTCGCTTTTTAACCTGGGTGCAGTGTACTTATCCCGAGCGCGCAAACCAACGGCCAGCCTCGCAGGTCACGCGGCCGTCCATCTCAAGCTGCGTCAGGGTTGCCAGCACCTCGGCCAGGCTCTGCCCACTGGCACCGGCCAGGCCCTCGCTGGTGTGCGGACATGCCACCAGCAGATCGACCAATGGATGCCCGGCCGCTGCGGGCGCCCCCGTTTCAGCCCCCGCGTCTGGCGGGAGATGCTGCCAGCCGCGCAACGCCTGAAGGATGTGCTCGATGCTTTCCACCAACTGCGCGCCATCGCGAATCAGCTGGTGGCAACCCTTCGCGCCTGGGTGATGAATCGAGCCGGGAATGGCGAACACTTCGCGGCCTTGCTCGGCGGCCAGGCGCGCGGTGATCAATGAACCACTGGCGATGCTGGCCTCGACCACCAGCACGCCGAGCGACAAGCCGCTGATGATCCGATTGCGCCGCGGGAAGTTTCCGGCGTTGGGCCCGGCGTCGAGCGGCAGCTCGGAAATGACCGCACTCCCCTGGGCGGACATGTCCGCAGCGATCTGACGGTGGCGCTGTGGATAAAGTTTTTCGAGGCCGGTGCCGAGCACGCCTATCGTGACGCCTCCGGCCTCCAGTGCAGCCTTGTGCGCGGCGCCGTCGACCCCCAACGCCAGTCCGCTGGTGATGGTAAAACCGATGCGTGCCAGGCTGCGCGCAAACGCTGCGGCGGTGTCCAGGCCAGGTCGCGAAGCACGGCGGCTACCGACGATCGCCAACTGTGGGTGCTCCAGCGCATCGGTATTGCCGGCGACGAACAACAGCGCTGGCGGATCGGGAATTTCCGCCAACAGGGCCGGGTAGCCGGGTTGGTCCCACATCAGCAAAGACTGCCCCGGCCGCTCTAGCCAGAGCATTGCAGCACTTGCACCGGTACAGATCTGCGGGTGGTGGCGCGCATCGCTACTGACCATGGGCATGCCCAATGCCCTCCATGCCGAAGCCGGCGCTGCCAGTGCCGACAAGGCATCGCCAAACGCGTCGAGCAATTTGCGCAGACGCGCAGAACCGATTTCCGGAAGCCGATGCAAGCGCAAACGGGCTTCGACTTCAGCGCAGGAGAGGGGGCAGGCAGCAGGCGCAGCAGCGCCATCGGTAAACAGTGGCATTCGATCATCCTTGATCTTTTGGGCTTTGATTCCACAGCACAACCTGTGGATAACTCTGTTAACAACTAAAGGAAAACTTCGTAAGGAAGCTATCAAAAACCCTTACGGATTTCTGATTTTATCCATCACTTCCAACGAGCGATTGGCGTTGAGCACTAAACCATAGCTGAGCTTTTCATAAGTGCGAACCACCATCAGCAATCCGGAATTTTCGTCCGGTACCTTGACCTGTTGACCGGTTACGCGATCGCGCACGGTCTCGCCGGTCTTGTAGATGGCCAACACGTTGCCATCGACCAAGCCATCACGGCGGCCCTTGTTGAGCGTCACCACGTCGAACTTGCCGACCTGGGTGACGCCACGGGGGACATCGATGATCAGGCCATCGATCGGGCTGTTGGGCGGGCTCGGCATGAAGGTCGAAGTCACCGCATGCTCCTCGGTGCTGAACAACCGATCGCCCAGGCGCACCTCGGTGCTGGAGCGTTGCAGATTGAGGGTCGCGATATCGCGCTCGGTGGCGACCACTTCGCCGCCGCCGACGCTGTCGGCATTGATGCCGAGCACTTCGCCGGTAGTGGGGTCGGTGTAGGTCTTGCCCTGGCGGAAGATTCCGTAGACGGTGTGCTCCGGGCTGAAGGTACCACGCGCATAGATGCGATCGCCCATGCCGCTCAGCACGCGCTCGGCATTGCCGGCAACGATATAGGGCGCGCGGTCGAATACCGCAGGATCATCGACGATACGGTTGTTGATCAGAAAGGCGTTGATCGCCCCCAACGGAATGGTCGGCACGGCTTCGGCCATCGGCGAGCTGCGAATATGCGGTGACAATTTGATCGTGCCACGCGACTGTCCGCGCTCGAGCATCAACTGCGGCTGGCCGTCGACATAACTCAGCACCAGGGTGTCGCCCGGGTAGATGAGATCGGGATTGGCGATCTGCGGGTTGGCATGCCAGATGTTCGGCCACTGCCAAGGCTGCTGCAGAAACTTGCCGGAAATATCCCACAGCGTATCGCCCTGTACCACCGTGTAGCGCTGTGGATAACCGTCCTTGAGCAACACCTGCGCCTGCACCACGCCCGCGACGGCCAGCAACAGCAAGGCGAGTAGTGATTTCCTCATGCCGTGAATCCCTTTATTATGTGCGATCACGTGAAACGCGCGCGGTGCGCGAGACTTCTCCTCGTGACGGAGAACGTTTTCCAGCGGACGCTCAAGATGGGCTGCGCGACCGCTCCTCACAGACTTTACCTCACAGTGCATCAATTACGCATATGGCTATTTTAAACATCCTCGAATTTCCAGACCCGCGCCTGCGCACCCTGGCCAAACCGGTGGCTGTGGTCGACGACAAGGTTCGCCAGCTGATCGACGACATGTTTGAAACCATGTACGAGGCGCCCGGCATCGGGCTGGCCGCGACCCAGGTCAATGTGCACCAGCGCATCGTGGTCATGGACCTCAGCGAAGATCGCAGCGAGCCACGGGTGTTCATCAACCCCGAGTTCGAAGCCCTGACCGACGAGATGGACCAGTACCAGGAAGGCTGCCTGTCGGTGCCCGGCTTCTACGAGAACGTCGATCGCCCGCAGCGCGTCAAGGTCAAGGCTCTGGACCGCGACGGCAAAGCGTACGAGTTGATCGCCGAAGGCCTGCTGGCCGTGTGCATCCAGCATGAGTGCGACCACCTCAACGGCAAGCTGTTCGTCGATTACCTGTCTACGCTCAAGCGCGACCGCATCAAGAAGAAACTCGAAAAACTGCATCGCCAGGCTTGATCGCCTCCCTCCAAAGGCTTGCTGCGGCAAGCCTTTTTGTTTCAAGACTTTTACTGAAGAGGCTGCCATGCGCATCGTTTTTGCGGGTACTCCCGAATTTGCCGCCGATCACCTCAAGGCCCTGCTCGACAGCCCCTACGAGGTTGTCGCGGTGTACACCCAGCCTGATCGCCCGGCCGGTCGCGGGCAAAAACTGATGCCCAGCCCGGTCAAGCAGCTGGCATTGCAGCACAGCATCCCGGTGTACCAGCCGCAAACCCTGCGCAATCCCGACGCCCAGGCAGAGCTTGCCGCACTCGAGCCGGACCTGATGGTGGTGGTGGCCTACGGGCTGATCCTGCCCCAGGTGGTGCTGGATATCCCGCGCCTGGGTTGCATCAACAGCCATGCCTCGCTGCTGCCACGCTGGCGCGGTGCGGCGCCGATCCAGCGCGCCGTGGAAGCCGGCGATGCCGAGAGTGGCGTGACGGTGATGCGCATGGAGGCCGGCCTCGACACCGGGCCGATGCTGCTCAAGGTCAGTACCCCGATCAGTGGCGACGACACCGGCGGCAGCCTGCACGACCGCCTGGCACAGATGGGTCCGCCCGCTGTGCTGCAAGCCATTGCCGGGCTCGACGCTGGCACCCTGACTGGCGAGGTTCAAGACGACAGCCTGGCCACCTACGCCCACAAGCTCAACAAGGATGAAGCGCGGATCGACTGGCAGCGTCCGGCGCTCGAGCTCGAACGCCTGGTGCGGGCCTTCTTCCCGAGGCCGATAACCCATAGCCTGCTGGCTGGCGAAGCGGTCAAGGTGCTAGCGGCTCACGTTGCCGAAGGGCAGGGCGCGCCAGGGCAGATCCTCAGCGCCAGCAAGGACGGCCTGGTGGTCGCCTGTGGCAGTCAGGCGCTGTGCCTGACTCGCCTGCAACTGCCCGGCGGCAAACCGCTGAACTTCAGTGACTTGTTCAACAGCCGCCGCGAAAAATTCGCCGTCGGTACGGTGCTTGGTCAATGAACCCGCGTCTGGCCGCTGCCCACGCCTTGGCCGCCGTCCTCAGCGGCAAGGCGTCACTGAACAGTTCGCTGCCCAAGCAGCTCGACAAGGTCGAGGCCCGCGACCGCGGTCTCACTCAAGACCTGGCCTTCGGCACCGCGCGTTGGCAGCCACGGCTGTCGGCGTTGGCTGAACGCTTGCTGCAAAAGCCCTTCAAGGCCGCCGATGCCGACGTCGAAGCGTTGATGCTGGTGGGCCTGTACCAACTGTTCTATTCCCGCGTCCCGGCGCACGCCGCGATTGGCGAGACCGTGGGCTGCGCCGACAAGCTGAAAAAGCCGTGGGCCAAGGGTCTGCTCAATGCCGTGCTGCGCCGCGCGCAACGCGAAGGGGTGGAAATCCTCGCCGAACTCGAGCGCGATCCGGTGGTGCGCACCGCCCACCCGCGCTGGCTGCAGAAGTCCCTCAAGGCCTTCTGGCCCGAGCAATGGGAAGCCATCTGCGCGGCCAACAATGCCCATCCGCCGATGATCCTGCGGGTCAATCGCCGTCACCATAGCCGCGATGCCTACCTGCAATTGCTCAGCGCCGCTGGCGTCGCCGCCACGCCGTGCACCTTCAGCAGCGACGGCATCGTGCTCGCCGCCGCCTGCGACGTGCGCGACCTGCCGGGCTTTGCCGAGGGCTGGATCAGCGTTCAGGACGAGGCCGCGCAACTGGCCGCCGAGCTGCTCGATCTTGCCCCCGGCCAGCGCGTGCTCGACGCCTGCTGCGCCCCCGGCGGCAAGACCTGCCACCTGCTCGAAGCCCAGGCCGATCTTCAGGCCGTAGTAGCGGTCGACCTCGAAGCCAAGCGCCTGGTGCGGGTGCGTGAGAACCTTGATCGGCTCGGGCTGGACGCGCAACTGATCGCCGCCGACGGCCGCGATACCGCCGCCTGGTGGGACGGCCAGCCGTTCCAGCGCATCCTGCTCGACGCGCCATGCTCGGCCACCGGTGTGATACGTCGGCATCCGGACATCAAGCTGACTCGCCAACCGGACGACATCGCCGCGCTGGCCACCCTGCAAGGCGAACTGCTCGATGCGCTGTGGCCGACCCTGCAAGTGGGCGGCATCCTGCTGTATGCCACTTGTTCGACACTGCCGACCGAAAACACCGAGGTCGTCGCCGCGTTCCTCGCCCGCACGTCAGGTGCCCGCGAACTCGACCTCGCCACCCAGGCCGGTATCAAGCAGCCCCACGGCCGCCAACTGCTGGCGCAGGAAGGCGGGCACGATGGTTTCTACTACGCCAAGCTGATCAAGATCGCGGCAGGTCACTGAGAGGAACACGGATGAAAATCATCATCCTCGGCGCGGGGCAGGTGGGCGGCACGCTGGCAGAGCATCTGGCCAGCGAAGCCAACGACATCACCGTCATCGACACCAACGCCGAGCTGCTGCGGGCGCTGGGCGATCGCCTCGACATCCGCACCATCCAGGGCCACGGCGCGTTCCCTACCGTGCTGCGCCAGGCCGGCGCCGACGATGCCGACATGCTGGTGGCCGTCACCAACAGTGACGAAACCAACATGATCGCCTGCCAGATCGCCTACACCCTGTTCCACACCCCGACCAAGATCGCCCGTGTCCGTGCGGCTGCCTACCTGACCCGGCCGGAGCTGTTCGAGAACGAGCACATCCCGGTGGACGTGCTGATCAGCCCGGAACAGTTGGTCACCAACTACATCAAGCGCCTGATCGAGCACCCCGGCGCCTTGCAGGTGATCGATTTCGCCGACGGCAAAGTGCAACTGGTCGGCATGAAGGCCTACTACGGCGGCCCGATGGTGGGCCAGCAGTTGCGCCAGATTCGCCGCCACATGCCCAACGTCGACACCCGCGTGGCAGCGATCTTTCGCCGTGACCGGCCGATCCTGCCCCGTGGCGATACCGTGATCGAGGCCGACGACGAGGTGTTCTTCATCGCTGCCAAAGGCGATATCCGCGCAGTGATGGCCGAACTGCGCGGCGTCGACGAGCACAACAAGCGCATCGTCATCGCCGGCGGCGGGCAGATCGGCGAGCGGCTGGCCGAAGCCATCGAAAGCCGCTATCAGGTGAAGATCATCGAGATGAACGCAGCGCGCTGCCGGCACCTGTCCGATACCCTCGACAGCACCGTGGTGCTCCAGGGCAGCGCCTCGGATCGCGACCTGATGCTGGAAGAGAACATCGCCCAGGCCGACATCTTCTTGGCCCTGACCAACGACGACGAAGCCAACATCATGTCGTCGTTACTGGCAAAGCGCCTCGGCGCGCGCAAGGTGATGACCATCATCAACAACCCCGCCTATGTCGACCTGGTGCAAGGCGGCGAGATCGACATCGCCATCAGCCCGCAGCTGGCCACCATCGGCACTTTGCTCGCCCACGTGCGCCGCGGCGACATCGTCAGCGTTCACTCGCTACGGCGCGGCGCGGCTGAAGCCATCGAGGCCATTGCCCATGGCGATGCGCGTTCGAGCAAGGTCATCGGCCGCAGCATCGATCGCATCGTTTTGCCGCCAGGCACCACCATCGGCGCGATCATCCGCAACGACGAGGTGATCATCGCCCACGGCGACACGATGATCGAAGCAGGGGATCACGTGATTCTGTTCGTTGTGGATAAAAAGCAGATTCGCGAAGTGGAGAAGCTGTTTCATGTGGGGCTGAGCTTCTTCTAGGAAGTTGCTAATGGCCCCTTCGCGGGCAAGCCCTGCTCCCACACGCGTACACCGCACCATTGTGGGAGCAAGGCTTGCCCGCGAAGAGGCCGGTACTATTTACCCAAAAACCATAGAATCTCCCACAGTTTGAAATACGATCCCTGTGGGAGTGGGCTTGCGCAAGATCAATACCACCGAGCCTCGCCCGCAGGCCGCTTCTTGAAGCGCTTCATGCTCCACATGTATTGGCTCGGATACGCCCGCACATACTTCTCCACCACCTTGCTCATCGCTGCCGCAGCGGTGGTGGTATCGGTGCTATACATGTCCTCGGGCGCGGCCTCGAGGATCACCTTGAAGCCCGAACCGTCCGGCAGGCGCAAGGCATGCAGGAACACCCCGACGGCCTTGCCACCCGCGAGCATGTTGGGCACAAACTTGCTGGTCAGCGCCTGGGTCCCGAGGAACGGCACGAAGATGCCCGCCGATTCCGCCGGCTCCGGATCAGCCGGAATGCCCACCTGACCGCCTTTGCGCACTTCCTTGATGATGCTGAGGATGCCTTCCTTGGTCGACGCCGCCACGCGATTGCCCAGTTGCACGCGCTGCTGGCGCAGCAGGTCGTCCACCGCCTTGAGCTTGGGCGGCCGGTAGAAGATGATCGGTTTGCATTGGCTGCAATAGAAGTGGTTGAGGACTTCCCAGTTGCCCAGGTGGCTGGTGATGCCGACCACACCCTTGCCGGTGGCCAGCGCGGCGGTGAGCACTTCGAGGCCTTCGACTTCGCGCACCAGGTCGATGGAACGTTGCGCCGGCCAGATCCACGCGCAGGCACTTTCGGTGAACGACTTGCCGATGTCCATCAGGCTCTGGCCTACCAGGCGCTCACGGGCGGCCGGGTCGAGCTCGGGGAAGCACTTGGCGAGGTTGATACGCACCACCTCGCGTGAACGGTTGGGCAGCTTCCACATCAGCCACCCCATGGCCGTACCGACGCGCTGCACGGCACGCCACGGCAACAAGGCGAACAGGCGCAACGCCCCGACCATGATGGCGCCTTTGAACTTTTCCACAGGTCACTCCTGAATGTGCGAGGGCGCCATTGTACCCGTCAGCGGCTCAGGATGGCGTAGCGATCACAATCGGTGGTGTGGTCCAAGACCATGCCCGAGGCCTGCATGAAGGCGTAGCAGATGGTCGGCCCGACAAAGGTGAAGCCTGCCTTTTTGAGGGCCTTGCTCATGGCCGCAGCCTGTTCGGTCTGGGTCGGCATGGCGCTGCGGTCGGGGTGATGGTTGACGATGGGCTGGCCGCCGACAAAGGACCACAAAAACCCTACCGGGTCCTCCAGCTGCAACCAGGCCAGAGCATTCTTGCGCGCACCGGTGACCTTGCCGCGATGGCGGATGATGCCCGGATCGAGCATCAACGCCTCGACCTCGGCGTCGGTCATGCGCGCCAGGCGCTGCGGATCGAAACCGAACATCACCTTGCGGTAGTGCGCGCGCTTCTTGAGCACCGTGATCCATGACAGGCCGGCCTGGAACCCTTCGAGCAAAAGAAGTTCGAAGAGCGCGGCGGGGTCGCGCAACGGCACCCCCCACTCATGATCGTGATAATCCTGATAAAGCGGGTCTTCTGTACACCAAAAGCAGCGCGGCATAAGGCTCCAAGGGTGAGAGGCGAAGCAGAATCGGGGTATACTCCCGCTCTTTATATTCGCAGCCCAAGACACAGGTGAATTTGTGAGCCAGCCTACGCCAGCCGTGCGTACCTTCCAAGACTTGATCCTCGCCCTCCAGCAATACTGGGCCGAGCAAGGTTGCGTGGTACTTCAGCCCTACGATATGGAAGTAGGCGCCGGCACTTTTCATACCGCCACGTTCCTGCGCGCCATCGGCCCGGAAACCTGGAATGCTGCCTACGTGCAGCCCAGCCGTCGCCCTACCGACGGCCGCTACGGTGAAAACCCCAACCGCCTGCAGCACTACTATCAGTTTCAGGTGGTTCTCAAGCCCAACCCCGACAATTTCCAGGAGCTGTACCTTGGCTCGCTGAAGCACATCGGCCTCGATCCGCTGGTGCACGACGTGCGTTTCGTCGAAGACAACTGGGAGTCGCCGACACTGGGTGCGTGGGGCCTGGGCTGGGAAATCTGGCTCAACGGCATGGAAGTTTCGCAATTCACCTACTTCCAGCAAGTGGGCGGCATCGAGTGCTACCCGGTCACCGGTGAAATCACCTACGGCCTCGAGCGCCTGGCCATGTACCTGCAAGGCGTGGACTCGGTCTACGACCTGGTCTGGACCGACGGCCCATTCGGCAAGGTCACCTATGGCGACGTGTTCCACCAGAACGAAGTGGAGCAGTCGACCTACAACTTCGAACACGCCAACGTCGAGAAGCTCTTCGAGCTGTTCGACTTCTATGAAAGCGAAGCCAACCGCCTGATCGAGCTGCAACTGCCGTTGCCGACCTACGAAATGGTCCTCAAGGCCTCGCACACCTTCAACCTGCTCGACGCCCGTCGCGCCATCTCGGTGACCGCGCGCCAGCAGTACATTCTGCGCGTGCGCACCCTGGCCCGCGCCGTGGCGCAAAGCTACCTGCAAGCCCGCGCCAAGCTGGGCTTCCCGATGGCACCCCCTGATCTGCGTGATGAAGTGTTGGCTAAGCTGGAGGCTGCACAATGAGTGCTCAAGATTTCCTGGTTGAACTGGGCACCGGAGAACTGCCTCCCAAGGCCCTGAATACCTTGGCTGACGCCTTTCTGGCCGGTATCGAAAAAGGCCTGCACAGCGCCGGCCTGAACTTCACCGCAAAAAAAGCCTATGCCGCGCCGCGCCGCCTGGCAGTACTGCTCACCGCGCTGGACGTGCAGCAACCCGATCGCAGCATCAACCTCGACGGCCCACCCCGTCAGGCCGCGTTCGATGCCGACGGCAAGCCGACCCAGGCCGCATTGGGCTTCGCTAAAAAATGCGGCGTCGAGCTGAGCGAAATCGATCAAAGCGGCGCCAAGCTGCGCTTCAGCCAGCACATCGCCGGCAAGCCGACCGTGAGCCTGCTGCCGCAAATCGTCGAAGATTCGCTCAACGACCTGCCGATTCCCAAGCGCATGCGCTGGGGTGCGCGCAAAGAAGAATTCGTCCGCCCGACCCAGTGGCTGGTGATGCTGTTTGGCGAGCAGGTCGTCGACTGCACTATCCTCGCGCAAACGGCAGGTCGAGACTCCCGTGGCCACCGCTTCCATCATCCCGAAAACGTGCGCATCAGCGCCCCGGCCAACTATGCCGAGGACCTGCGCAAGGCCCACGTGCTGGCCGATGCCGAGGAGCGTCGCGAGCTGATCAGCAAGCGCACCGTCGAGCTTGCGACCCAGCAGGAAGGCACCGCGATCATGCCGGCCGGCCTGCTGGAAGAAGTCGCCGCACTGGTCGAGTGGCCGGTGCCGCTGGTGTGCTCGTTCGAGGAGCGTTTCCTCGAAGTGCCTCAGGAAGCGCTGATCACCACCATGCAGGACAACCAGAAGTACTTCTGCCTGCTGGACGCCGACGGCAAACTGCTGCCGCGCTTCATCACCGTGGCCAACGTCGAGAGCAAAGATCCTCGGCAGATCGTCTCCGGTAACGAGAAGGTCGTACGTCCACGCCTGACCGACGCCGAGTTCTTCTTCAAGCAAGACAAGAAGCAGCCGCTCGAGACGTTCAATCAGCGCCTCGAAAACGTGGTGTTCCAGGCGCAGCTGGGCAGCGTCTACGACAAGGCCGTGCGGGTCGCCAAGCTGGCCGCGTTCATTGCCCCGCGCATTGGCGGCGACGCCGAGCGTGCGTCCCGTGCCGGCCTGCTGTCCAAGTGCGACCTGGCCACCGCCATGGTTGGCGAGTTCCCGGAGATGCAAGGTGTCGCCGGTTACTACTACGCCCTCAATGACGGCGAGCCTGACGATGTCGCCCTGGCTCTGAACGAGCAATACATGCCTCGTGGTGCCGGCGCCGAACTGCCGACCACCCTGACCGGTGCCGCCGTGGCCATCGCCGACAAGCTCGATACCCTGGTGGGTATCTTCGGCATCGGCATGCTGCCCACCGGCAGCAAAGACCCGTACGCCCTGCGTCGTGCGGCCCTGGGCGTGCTGCGCATCCTCATCGAGAAGCAACTCGACCTCGACCTGACCGAAGCCGTGGCCTTCGCCGTCTCGGCCCTGGGCACCAAGGTCAAGGGCGCTGGCCTGGCCGATCAAGTGCTGGAGTTCATCTTCGACCGCCTGCGTGCCCGTTATGAAGACGAAGGCACTGAAGTCGCCGTGTACCTGTCGGTGCGCGCGCTCAAGCCAGGTTCGGCGCTGGACTTCGATCAACGCGTGCAAGCCGTTCAAGCCTTCCGTCGACTGCCGGAAGCCGCCGCCCTGGCCGCCGTCAACAAGCGCGTGTCCAACCTGTTGAGCAAGGCCGAAGGAGGCGTGGCGGCAACCGTCGAACCCAAGTACTTCGACAACGCCAACGAGTTCTCGCTGTACTCGGCCATCCAACAAGCCGACAACGCTGTGGCGCCGATGGCTGCCAGCCGTCAGTACCGCGAAGCCCTGGCACGCCTGGCCGCACTGCGCGAACCGGTCGACGCCTTCTTCGAGGCGGTGATGGTCAACGCTGAAGACCCGGCGGTGCGAGCCAACCGCTACGCGCTGCTGGCGCGCCTGCGTGGCTTGTTCCTGGGCGTTGCCGATATTTCGCTGCTGGGGTAAAGCCGTGAAACTGCTGATACTCGATCGTGACGGGGTGATCAACCAGGACTCCGACGCCTACATCAAGTCGCTGGAGGAGTGGATCCCCATCCCCGGCGCGATCGAGGCCATCGCGCAGTTGAGCAAGGCCGGCTGGACAGTGGCCGTGGCCACCAACCAGTCCGGCATCGCTCGCGGCTATTACAGCGTCGAAGTGCTCGATGCCATGCACCAGCGTCTGCGCGACCTGGTGCAGGCGCAGGGCGGCGAAGTCGGCTTGATCGTCTACTGCCCTCATGGGCCGAATGACGGCTGCCGATGCCGGAAACCGCTTCCGGGGATGTTGCAAAACATTTCAGAGCATTACCATACGACACTGGCCGGTATCTGGTTCGTCGGCGACAGCGCCAGTGACCTGGACGCCGCCGTGGCCGTCGACTCTCAGCCTGTATTGGTGAAAACCGGTAAAGGCCAACGCACGCTCGGCAAGTCACTGCCGGCGGGCACATTGATTTTCGAGGATCTGGCCGAGGTGGCCAGAACACTTATCCACAACGCTGGCGCTTCCCACGCCTAGGCCGCGGGCAATCCATCGCCCCGCCCAGCCCGGAATCGCCGCCATCAGGCGGGCATGCCCCGCAACGGTAATCACCGCATGGCCAATGTGCAGCCAATCAGGCTTGTCCTTTTTTATCTGCTGCTGGGCACCAGCTCGTTACTCTGGTGCACGCTGAGTTTTTTCGTCGCGCCGTTCATGCCGTTTCGCGTTCGGTATCGGTTCATCAACGTCTACTGGTGCCGCTTCGCGCTGTTGCTCACAAGCAGCATTCTGGGCATCAAGGTCAATATCACCGGCGCTGAAAACGTGCCGGCTACGCCCTGCGTGATTCTTTCCAACCACCAGAGCACGTGGGAGACCTTCTTTCTCTCGGCGTACTTCCAGCCGCTGAGCCAGGTGCTCAAGCGCGAGCTGCTGTACGTGCCGTTCTTCGGCTGGGCCATGGCCATGTTGCGGCCCATCGCCATCGACCGTGACAATCCCAAGGCGGCGCTCAAGCAAGTGGCCTCCAAGGGCGACCCGTTACTCAAGGATGGCGTATGGGTGCTGATCTTCCCAGAAGGCACGCGCACGCCCTATGGCCAGATCGGCAAGTTCTCCCGCAGCGGTACCGCATTGGCGGTGAATGCCGGCCTGCCGGTGCTGCCAATCGCCCACAACGCGGGCAAATACTGGCCGCGCGAGGGCTGGGGCAAGCACCCCGGCACCATCGAACTGGTGATCGGTGCCCCCATGTACGCTGAAGGTACAGGGCCTCGCGCCATCGCCGCGCTGAACGATCGCGCCTTCGCCTGGAACGAGCAAACACAGCGGCAAATGGGCTCGCTGCCAGACGTCCCACAGGTGGTCGAAAACAGCAGTGCGGTGTAAAGGTCCATCTGTGGATAAGTTGTGAACAGTTTTTTGATAAAAATCATTATTTCTATCTAAATTGCTGATTTACAACGTTATTTCTGAGAGGTCTAAAAAACCGAAAAACGTGCATAAGTTTTTTGCACAACAAAAAACCGGCACCCCTCAAGGTGCCGGTTTTTTTATTGTCGCCAAGGTTTTATCAGGCGTTGTCCAGGTCCACGTCTTTGGTTTCCTTGAGGAAGAAAATGTTCACCACCAGGCTCACCGCCGTGACTATCACCGGGTACCAGAGCCCGTAGAAAATATCTCCGGTGTACACCACCAGGGCGAACGACACCGTGGGCAGGAAGCCGCCAAACCAACCGTTGCCGATGTGGTAGGGCAGGGACATCGAGGTGTAGCGGATCCGCGTCGGGAACAGTTCGACCATCACTGCCGCCAGTGGCCCGTAGGTCATGGTGGCAATCAGGATCAGCGCGACGATGATCAACACTACCATGGGCTGGTTGACCTGGCTGGCATCGGCCTTGGCGGGGTAGCCCGCCGTGGTGACTGCGGCGCGCATGGCCGCCTCGTCATAGCCATCGATGCGCTTGTCGCCGATGGTTACCGCCACGTTGGTGCCCGCGGCGACTTTCTCGGTGCTGTACGGCAGGCCGGCTTTGACCAGGAAGGTTTTGACCTTGTCGCAAGGGCTGTCGAATTTGGCTTTGCCCACCGGGTCGAACTGGAAGGTGCAGGTCGCAGGATCAGCCATCACGGTGATAGGCGACTGCCGGCTGGCCGCATCGATCTGCGGGTTGGCGTAATGGCTCAGCGCCTTGAACAACGGGAAGTACAGCACCGTCGCCAACAACAGCCCCATCAACAAAATCGGCTTGCGACCGACGCGATCCGACAACCAGCCAAAGAATACGAAGAACGGTGCCCCGATCACCACGCTGATGATCAGCAAGGTGTTGGCTTGGGCGGCGTCCATCTTGAGGATCTGCGTGAGGAAGAACAGCACGTAGAACTGCGCCGCGTAGAAGGTCACCGCCTGGCCGGCGTTGATGCTGAACAGCGCGATGAGGACGATCTTGAGGTTGGGCCACGAGCCGAACGATTCACGGATCGGCGATTTGCTGGTCTTGCCCTCGGCTTTCATTTTGCTGAACGACGGTGACTCGTGCAGGCTCATGCGAATCCAGGTCGAGATCCCCAGCAGCACCACCGACAGCAGGAAGGGCAGGCGCCAGCCCCAGACTTCAAACTGGTCGCCAGTGAGGTAGCGGCAAGCCAGTACGACCAACAGCGACAACAACAGGCCCAGGGTCGCGGTGGATTGAATCCAGCCGGTGTGATGCCCGCGTTTGCCGGGGGGTGCATGTTCGGCCACATAGGTGGCAGCACCACCATATTCGCCGCCCAGTGCAAGGCCCTGCAGCATGCGCAGGCACACCAGCATTACCGGCGCGGCGATCCCGATGGTGCCATAGGTCGGCAACAGCCCGACCGCGAAGGTCGACAAGCCCATCAACACGATGGTCATCAGGAAGGTGTACTTGCGCCCGATCATGTCGCCCAAGCGTCCGAACACCAGCGCGCCGAAGGGGCGTACCAGGAAGCCGGCGGCGAAGGCCATCAACGCGAAGATGAACGCAGTGGTGTCGTTGACCCCGGCAAAGAACTGCTTGCTGATGATCGCTGCCAGTGCGCCATAGAGAAAAAAGTCATACCACTCGAAAACAGTCCCAAGGGATGACGCGAAAATGATCTTTCTTTCTTCCCGACCTGCTGCCGCGGGGTCGGGTGCGGCCATGGCCGGGTTCTTGTGGAGGTAGTCCGACATAGGTGATTTCCTTCGGCCCGAGGGCACAGTGCTTATTGTTGTTGTCCACTGTCGACTCGGGGCTTAACGCCGCCGAGTCAAAATCACAGCATGGGTATTCACGTTTCCAAGGGTGCAGCCTCTCTTTTCTGGGTCGTACCGGTGTCTATGCGAGCGGATGGGGAGCGTTGTGCCGCCAGTAATTGCGCGGCTTTTTCAGCGATCATCAAGGTGGGCGAGCAGGTGTTGCCTGACGTGATACTCGGCATGATCGAAGCGTCGGCGACTCGCAGCCCTTGAACGCCGCGCACGCGTAACTGGTCGTCGACCACTGCGTCGGCATCGCTGCCCATGCGACAGGTGCCCACCGGATGGAAAATTGTCGTGCCGATTCGCGCTGCTGCTTCATGCAGCTGCTCTTCGCTTTGCAACGCGGGGCCGGGCAGATACTCCTTGGGGTTGAACGGTGCCAGGGCAGGGGCGCTGATGATCCGGCGGGTAAGACGAATCGAATCGGCGGCGACGCGCAGGTCTTCCGGGTGGCTGAGGTACCGGGGGTCGATGGAGGGCGCATGATCCGCCTCGGCCGAGACGATATCGACCCGACCGCGGCTCATCGGCCGCAGATTGCACACCGAGGCGGTAAACGCCGGGAAGCTGTGCAACGGTTCGCCAAAGCGCTCGAGCGACAGCGGTTGCACGTGGTACTCCAGATTTGCCCGAGTCTGCTCCGGGCCAGAGCGCACGAAGGCGCCCAACTGGCTCGGCGCCATGGCCAACGGACCGCTGCGATCATAGAGGTAGCGCAGGCCCATCCCGAGCTTGCCCCACAGGCTGTTGGCGACCTGGTTGAGGGTTCGCACTTTGTCGACCTGATAGATCAGCCGCAATTGCAGGTGATCCTGCAAATTGCCGCCGACGGCGGGCCGCTCGACCTGAACAGGGATGCCCAGGCGTTCGAGCAATGGCCGCGGGCCAATGCCGGAGCGTTGCAGAATATTGGGCGAGCCAATGGCACCCGCGCAGAGGATGATCTCGCCACGGCATTCAAAGCGATGTTGCGCTTGCTGCCAGCGGGCACTGACAGCCACCGCACGGCCTTGCTCAAGCACGACCTTGCTGACCTCGACACCGGTCAGCAGCGTGAGATTGGGACGTTTGAGGATAGGCCGCAAGAACGCTTTGGCGGAGTTCCAGCGCACACCGGAACGTTGATTGACCTGGAAGTAACTGCAGCCTTCGTTATCGCCCGTGTTGAAATCGTCGATGCTGGTGATGCCCGATTGGGCAGCGGCCAATTGAAAGGAGTTGAGGATCGGCCATCGATACCGCTGGTTCTCGACTCGCCACTCACCATCGGCACTGTGAAAGTCGGAGTTGCCTTGGTAATGGTTTTCGCTTTTCTTGAACAGCGGCAGCACATCGCCCCAGCCCCAGCCACGGTTGCCCTCCGCAGCCCAGCCATCGTAGTCCGCCGCCTGACCGCGCATGTAGATCATGCCGTTGATGGATGAACAGCCACCCAGCACCTTGCCCCGTGGATAGCTCAGCGCACGGCCTTGCAGGCCAGGCTGCGCCTCGGTCTTGAAACACCAGTCAGTGCGGGGGTTACCGATACAGAACAGATAGCCGACGGGGATGTGGATCCAGGCGTAGTTGTCCTGGCCTCCGGCTTCGAGCAGTAGCACCCGCTTTGCAGGGTCTGCCGATAGACGATTGGCGAGCAGGGCCCCTGCGGGCCCGGCACCGACAACGATAAAGTCGTACGGGATGGAAGATGGCATTGAACGCCTCTTTTATTATTTTTTTACCCCTTAATCCTAGACCCTTGTACGGGAAACGTGGCGGATGTTTTTTACCCATCGGATGTGCGTTTTTATCTAGGTTTCGGAGAGGCCGATGCAGCCAATCAACCAACCGACCCTGCCAATGCCCCCTCATCCGCATCTGGCAACGGACTGTGCAACGAAATCTTCGAAGTCTCCGGCAATGCCAACCCACCCGCCAACGCCAACAAAGAAATAGCGATCAGATAGTAAGCCGGTGCCAGGTTGCTGCCGGTCATGCCGATCAACCAGGTCGCCATCAACGGCGCCGTGCCACCAAAAATGGTGTACGCCATGTTGTAGGTAATCGCCGAGGCGGTGTAACGCGTGCGAGTCGGGAACACCTCCGACAACAGCGCTGCCGTCACCACCCCGCTCAACACCGCCCCCAGCGCCAGCATCATTACACCGACGATCGACCCGGCGAACGAGCCGGAGCTGGCCAGCATGAAGGCTGGATACACCACCACGATCAAGCCGACGCCGGTGGTAAGGATGGTCGCCCGCCGCCCGACCTTATCGGAATAGGCGCCCGCCACCGGACACATCAAGGCGGCGAATACCAAGGCAATCACCGAGATCAGCAACGCGGTCGCGCGGCTCAGGCCCCCGGCCACTTGCAGGTAAGTGGTGAAGTACGTGGTAAAGGTATAGAAGGACAGCGCCGTCAGAGAAACGAACGCCCCTAGGCAGCAGATCGCGCCACCTTGGGTCTTGAGGGTTTCGCGCAACGGCGAGTGCGCCACCGCGTGTTCGTTGGCGACTGCCTGGAAGGCGGGGGTTTCATCCAGCCGCAAGCGCAGGTACAACCCGACGATGCCCATGGGCGCGGCAATCAGGAATGGCACGCGCCAGCCCCAACTGGCCATCGACTCCGGCGTCAGCGAGGCGTCCAGCGCGTAGGCGATCACCGCCGCACAGGCAAAGGCAGTGAAGGTCGACACCGGCACGAAGCTGCCATACCAGGCGCGCTTGGTGCGCGGCGCGTGCTCCATCAGGTAAGCGCAAGCGCCCGCGTATTCACCACCGGCAGAGAAACCCTGGGCGCAACGGATGATGGTCAACAGCAAGGGCGCAAACAGGCCGATCTGTGCATAACTTGGCAACAGGCCAATGAGGGTGGTCGCGCCGGCCATTAACAGAATGGTGGTCGACAGCACTCGCTTGCGGCCAATACGGTCGCCCAGCATGCCGAAGAAGATACCGCCCAGTGGGCGAAACGCGAAGGCCACGGCAAACACTGCGAATGTCTTCAACAGCGCCACGCTAGGGTCACCGCTGGGAAAGAACTGCGCGGCGATAACCGTCGCAAGAAAACCATAGACCGCGAAGTCGAACCACTCGACGAAATTGCCAATGGCGGCGGCGCATATCACCCGTTTAAGGGTCGCGGGATCGACCTGCTGCTCTGCGATGTTCGTCATGCTGACCTCGATGTCCGGATGATTGAGAATGAATAAAGGTTCATTCGATTATCGGCACAGCCCTCAAGCGCGAATGCCAAATACCGGCATCCACATACTCAGGTGCGCGCACAATCCGTGCCATGGGGTCGCAGGCGGGCGAGGGGGGCCAAGGCGGACGGCCCCTTGCATCATCAGTGGGCATAAACACGCAATTGCAGTTAATCTGGCCCTATTCAGGGCCATAACAAGAATGAATGACTGATGAAAAAACTCGACCGCACTGATATCGGGATTCTCAACTCGCTGCAGGAAAACGCCAGAATCACCAACGCCGACCTGGCCCGCTCCGTCAACCTATCTCCCACCCCCTGCTTCAATCGCGTCAGGGCGATGGAGGAGCTGGGCGTAATCAAGCGCCAGGTCACTTTGCTGGAACCGGATGTACTGGGCTTGCATGTCAACGTGTTCATCCACGTCAGCCTCGAGAAACAGGTAGAGGGCGCACTGCAGCGATTCGAAGACGCCATCGCAGACCGACCGGAAGTGATGGAGTGCTATTTGATGTCCGGGGATGCGGATTACCTGATCCGGGTGTTGGTACCGAATATCCAGTCACTGGAGCGCTTTATCCTCGACCACCTCACCAAGTTTCCCGACGTTGCGAACATCCGCTCAAGTTTTGCCCTCAAACAGGTTCGGTACAAAACTGCATTGCCGCTGCCGCCCAACGGGCTGGTGATAGGCGACTGATTTTTACTCTGTTCCACGTGGAACACCTTTACGAGATCGACGGCTTGCCGTCCTCAGTCCAGTCAGGAGAAAGCTCGATGAAAGCTGTTTACGTCAACGGCCAAGGTGGCCTGGATAATCTTGAAGTCCGAGACATCGCCGATCCGGGGCAACCCGGTCCGGGGCAGATTCGCGTTGCCCTGCATGCTACATCCCTCAACTACCACGATTTGCTGGTGGCCAAAGGCGGCACCCCTAAACAAGAGCCGCGCCTGCTGATGGCCGATGGCGCGGGGGTGGTAGAAGCGGTAGGCGAGGGGGTCGAGGAATTCAAGGTGGGCGACTCGGTGGTATCCACCTTCTTCCCCCACTGGCTGGATGGATTACCGAGCAGCTCCGTTGGCAACTTCGCCGGCACTCCTGGTGACGGCATCGACGGTTATGCCACCGAGTTCGCCGTACGTGCGGCCACCGATTTCACCTTGGCGCCCGAAGGCTGGACCCACGCCGAAGCGGCGACCATCACCACGGCAGGGCTGACTGCCTGGCGGGCACTGGTCGGTGACGGCCTGCTGAAAGCAGGCGACACGGTGCTTACCTTGGGTACCGGTGGCGTTTCTATCGCAGCGCTGCAAATCGCCAAGCTGTTCGGCGCCACGGTCATCATCACTTCGTCATCGGATGAGAAGCTGGCGAAGGCCAAAGCGCTGGGCGCCGACCATGGCATCAACTACAAGCAGAACCCGAACTGGGCTGATCAAGTGCTGGAGTTGACCGGTGGCAAAGGCGTCGACCACGTTGTCGAGCTGAGTGGCCCTGGCACGCTCGCGCAATCAATCAAAGCCGTACGCGTGGGCGGGCATATTTCCTTGATCGGCGTGCTGACGGGTCGCGGGGGCGAAGTGCCGACGTCTTTGTTGATGGCCAAGCAAGCGCGCTTGCAGGGGCTGATCGTTGGGACCCGCCGCCAGCAGCAGGAATACGTCGCGGCGCTGAACCAGGCCAAGCTTCGGCCGGTTGTGGATAAAAGCTTTACTCTGGAAAAGCTCGCGGACGCCTTCCGCTATCAGGAGAGTGCCGGGCACTTCGGCAAGATCGTGGTCGAGTGGTAAACACTAGAAGTCCAGCAGGCCGTCGCTCTTCACTTCGTTGAGGACGAAAAACGTGCGCACCTGCCGAACCCCCGGCAAGGCAATGATCTGTGCATTGTGCAGTTGATTGAAGGCCGGCAGGTCGCGCACCCTCAGCTTCATGAAGTAGTCCACGTCGCCCGCCACCAGCCAGCATTCGAGCACATGGGGCAGGGCGCGCGCGGCGGCCTCGAAGGCCGCGAAGCTGTCTGGGGTCGAACGATCCAGCACTACACCTATCAAGACCACAGTGCCTTGTTCCACCGCGTTGGGGTCGATGAGTGCGTGCACACTTTTGATCACGCCGTTATCGAATAGCCGCCGCGTGTAGTTCCAGCAGGCCGTGGTGCTCAGGCCGACTTGCTTGGCGAGTTCGGCGTTGCTCATTCTGCCATCGGCTTGCAGCGCGCGAAGAATCTTCCGTTCGTAGGGGTTGAGGTCGCTGGTTTGGGTCATGGCAGTCGATCCTGATCGGGCGTGCAGGTGTTGAGTTGCTTGCAATGATCCTGCCGGGTGCGCGTTGTTCTGAGGTGCTGCCACTGGCCACACCGAGAACAACTTCCCGAAACCCGCGCCATTAAAGGTATGAAATTCTTCCGGCCTTTGCGTAGTTTCAGGGCAGCCCATCCGGAGGTTCAGCATGTCGATCGCATCGCTAAAATCACAGTGGATCAAAGCCCCAAACGCTAACGTCGCCCTGGTACTCATCGAGAGCAACCGCATGCCCCAGGCGCTGGCCTTGGCGC
This sequence comes from Pseudomonas baltica, assembly GCF_031880315.1. Classification (NCBI taxonomy): domain Bacteria; kingdom Pseudomonadati; phylum Pseudomonadota; class Gammaproteobacteria; order Pseudomonadales; family Pseudomonadaceae; genus Pseudomonas; species Pseudomonas baltica. The sequence continues at coordinate 3,412,332 of NZ_CP134771.1, forward strand.
TGCACGATGCTATCACCGATTGGGAACAAGTCGCCTACCTGCACATCAGCGATGCCATGGGCTTGCAGCGCGAATGGCTGAATGCCGAAAACCAGCGCACCGCGTTCAGTTCGACCAGCGAGATCGGCTCGGTACTCAAGGCCCTGCCACATAATTGCGTATTGCTCGATCTTGAACACGACAGCGGCGGGCAATTGGTTTGGCTCGGTTCGGTCTGCGGACATTCCCTGCGCTTCATCGAACTGCAATCGGGCGAAAGTGACGTGGATGCACAGTTGCGGCGCATCCTCGATACCGCGCAGGAGCTCGTGAAACACCAGCTGCAGGATCACTTTTCGATGTGCTGATTCAGATCGGCAGCAAGGTCGTCGACAAGACCTGACGCAAGCCCATGAACGATCGGATCTGCCGCACCCCCGGCAGATACAGTAACTGCTCGGCATGCAGGCGATTGAAGCTGGCACTGTCTCGGGTACGCAACAACATGAAGTAGTCGAACTCCCCCGTTACCACGTGCAGCTCCATGCAGCCGGAGACCTTCTGCGCGGCGGTTTCGAAGTCCGCGAAAGACTGCGGCGTCGAGCGATCCAGCACCACGCCGATCAGGATCACCATGCCGACATCCAGTGCCTGGGGGTCGAGCAGTGCCACGATGCCCCGTATCAGCCCGGCTTCCTTCAAGCGCTCGACCCGCCGCAAGCAGGCGGGTGGACTGAGCTTGACCTTCTCGGCCAAGGCCACGTTGGAGATGGACGCATCCTTTTGCAGGGTCTTGAGAATCGCCCGGTCAATGCGATCCAGCTCAAAGCCCGACGTATGCGGGCCAGCGGCGCGGCTACTTTCATTTGTTGCTTTCAAGCGACCTCCTGCCGAATAAAAGACGTTATTCACAGATTTCAGTTAATTAAATGCGAAAAACAGGCCAGTAATCGCAACCCGCTTTTTTGCCGTTTCTCATAACCTGTTGAGGTTGCCGCGCAGCCTTTTGCGCCATCCGGATACCTTTCGAATCAGGAGTCACAGCATGAATCTAGAGAAATTCAAGCGCTATCCACTCACCTTCGGCCCTTCGCCCATCATGCCGCTCAAGCGTCTGAGCGAGCATCTGGGTGGCAAGGTCGAGCTGTATGCCAAGCGTGAGGACTGTAACAGCGGCCTGGCGTTCGGCGGCAACAAGACCCGCAAGCTCGAATACCTGATCCCGGAAGCACTGGAGCAGGGCTGCGATACCCTGGTGTCGATCGGCGGCATTCAGTCCAACCAGACTCGCCAGGTCGCGGCCGTGGCAGCGCACCTGGGCATGAAGTGCGTGTTGGTTCAGGAGAACTGGGTCAACTACTCCGACGCGGTATATGACCGCGTCGGCAATATCGAGATGTCGCGCATCATGGGCGCCGATGTCCGCCTGGATGCTGCGGGGTTCGACATCGGCATCCGGCCGAGCTGGGAACAAGCCATGAACGATGTGCGCGAAAGCGGCGGCAAACCGTTCCCGATCCCCGCTGGCTGTTCCGAGCATCCCTATGGCGGCATCGGTTTCGTGGCCTTCGCCGAAGAAGTACGCGAGCAGGAAAAAGAGCTCGGGTTCACATTCGACTACATCGTCGTTTGCTCGGTGACCGGCAGTACCCATGCCGGCATGGTGGTGGGTTTCGCGGCGGATGGCCGGGCGAACAAGGTGATCGGTATCGACGCCTCCGCCAAACCGGAAAAAACCCGCGAGCAGGTGCTGCGTATTGCCCGGCATACGGCAGAAATCGTCGACCTGGGTCGGCCGATTACCGACGAAGACGTGGTGCTGGATACCCGTTACGGGGGGCCGGAATATGGCCTGCCGAGTGAAGGCACGTTGGAAGCCATCCGCCTGTGCGCGCGCCTGGAGGGGGTGCTGACCGACCCGGTCTACGAAGGCAAGTCGATGCACGGGATGATCGACATGGTGCGTAACGGTGAGTTTCCTGAGGGCTCGAAGGTGCTGTATGCGCACTTGGGCGGTGTGCCAGCGTTGAGTGCTTACAGCTTCATTTTCCGCAATGGTTGAGAGGTGATCAGGCAGCTGGATTCGCGTTGAAGCGGCTGCCTCTTCGCAGCCAAGCTTGCTTCCACAGGTGTACATCCCTGGGAGCAAGCCTTGCCTGCGAAGAGCCCAGCGAAAACGGTACAAAAATCAGCTGTGCCCGCGCTTGGCCAATTGCAGGATCGTACCCACCAACGCCTGCGCCCGCGGCACCAGCGTATCCAGCTCCAGATACTCGCGGTCCGTGTGGACCTTGCCACCTACCGGCCCCAGGCCACACAGGGTAGGAATCCCCAGGCTGGCCGTAAATCCGGAATCCGCACACCCACCGGTAAACTCGCCCTCTACGCTGAACCCCAGCTCGAGCGCCTGCCCGCGATAAATATCCAGCAGATCGAGACTGTGACGTCCCTCCATCGGCATGAACACCGCGCATTCGCTCAACACCGCCTGAGTCCCCGGCACTTCCTGCTCTTCGACAATGGCAACGATCGCCGCCTTGATCGCCGCCCACTGCGCCACTTCGACAAAGCGGATATCCAGCTCCGCCGTCGCTGCGGGCGCCACGGTATTGCTGGAGGTCCCGCCGCTCATCAAACCGACGTTGGTGGTGATCCCGCGCCCGTAGTCAGTCAGCGCGTGCAGCTTGACGACCTTGCGCGCCAGGGCCTCGATCGCGCTGGCACCGTCGGCGTGGTTGACGCCCGAATGCGCCGCGCGCCCAGTGACTTCGATCAACAGGCGCACACCACCTTTACGCGCACTCACCACGTTACCGCTGACGCGACCGGGTTCGGTGTTGAGTACCGCCTGTACGCCTCGGGCGACCTGCTCGATATGATCACGCGCAGTACCAGAACCGATTTCCTCGTCACCGGTAAACAGCACCCTGACGGGGAAGGGCAGCGGCGCCAGGCGCTGCAAGGCCAGTAGCGCAAAGCAGTTGAGCACCAGGCCGCCTTTCATGTCCGCCACACCCGGGCCGAATGCCAAGGTGCCGTTGGTGGTATAGCCGCGTGCCGGCGCGGTGCCCTTAGGGAACACCGTGTCCCGGTGCCCCAGGAGCAGCACCGGCGGCTGCGAACCGCCGGGTAACTCAGCCAGCAGCAAATCGCCGAAGCCTTCGACGGCCGTGCGCTGCACCTCGATCCCGCCTTGCTCAAGCGCCTTGATCAAATGCGCGCCGACGGCATCGACACCGGCCTTGTCGTAGCTGTTGGAGTCGGTATCAACGAGGCTGCGCAACAGGTCCTGCATGGGTTGCTGCTGCTCGGCCAACCAGGCAATGGCATCGTTCATCAGTTTGCCTCCTTGACCAGGCGCGAGCCTTCATCGCCCAGGTCCCAGAAAATCCCGGCCATGATTTGCAAGCTTTCGCGCACCACGGGCGCCAGCAGGTGTTCATTGGGGGCATGTTGCGAGCACGCCGGGTAGGAATGCGGAATCCATACGGTGGGCAGGCCGAGGATTTCGGAAAACACATCGTTGGGCAGCGAGCCGCCAAGATTGGGCAACAAGGCCGGGGATTTGTCGGTGGTGCGCTTGAGCGAGTCCAGCGCCCAGCCGACCCAGGGGCTGGCCGGGTCGAGGCGGGTGGCGTGCATCACGTCCATGCGTGTCTGGGCGACCTTGACCGTGTCAAAGCCATGGGCATCCAGATGGGTGCGAATGGCGTCGATAAAGGTGCGGTAATCGCTGTCGACCGTGAAACGGATATGGCACAGCGCCCAGGCGCTGCCCGGAATCGCATGCACTGGCGCTTGCGGGTTGCCGGTCTTGAACGCCAGCACATCGAGCGTATTCCAGCCGAAGACCTTTTCGCTGGCGCTGAGCCCAGGCTCGCCCCATTGATGATCGATCTCGGGGTCGCCCGGGCCTGAGCCCACTTCAGTATCGACCAACGCGGCCCGGACGTTATCCGGGAGTTTTTGCGGCTTGAGCCCCGGCACCTGCACGCGTCCTTGCTTGTCGACAAGCGAGGCAATGGCATTGGCCAGCACGATACCGGGGTTGGCCAACAGACCGCCCCAGTTGCCAGAGTGATGGGCGCCTTCGCGCAGGTCGACGGTCAGCTCGAAATTGAACACGCCGCGCGAGCCAAGGAACAAGGTCGGGCGCGCTGCCGCCAAGCGCGGGCCATCAGAGGCGATAAAAATATCGGCTGCCAGCTCGTCCTGATGCGCCGCGCAGAATTTGCCAAGGCCCGGCGAGCCGTCTTCTTCGCCCATCTCCAGCAGCAGTTTGGTGTTGAAACCAAGCTTGCCGCCACGCGCCTTGATCACCTGCTCCAGCGCGGTGATGTTGATCAGGTGCTGGCCCTTGTTATCGGCGGTGCCACGGCCGTACCAGCGGTCGCCATCGACCACCACTTCCCACGGCGACAAGCCTTCGCGCCACTGTGCTGCGTAGCCACGCACCACGTCACCATGACCATAGCTGAGCAGGGTCGGCAGCGCCGGGTCCTCGATGCGTGAGGCGATCAGGAACGGCCCGCGACCTTCGACCGGATTGTCATGGATCGTCGTTTCAAAACCCAATGCCCGCAAGTGCGGGGTGATAAAGCTTTCGAGGTAGCGGTACAGCTCGGGCAGTTGCTCGGGCTCCTGACTCTCGGTGGGATGGGCGACGCTGCGCTGCAGCAGGGCGAGAAAGTCGCCGTTATCAAAGTGTTCACTCGCGTAATCAATGGCCAGGGCACGACTCATGAGGCTATCAACTCCAAAGGATGGGAGGGCTGGGCGTTCAGATGGCAGGCGACCGAACCGCCGTCGACGGCGCTTTTATCCACAGGCACGGTGCTGCACATCGGCAAGGCTTTCGGGCAGCGCGGGTGGAAGGAGCAGCCGGTGGGTGGATTGATCGGGTTGGGGAAGTTGCCGCGCAGGCCGATATCGGGAATGCCCAGGGAAGGATCCGGGGTCAGTACCGAGTCGAGCAACGCGCGGGTATAGGGGTGGGCGGGACGGCTGAATACCGCTTCGCGCTCGCGCTCTTCGACGATGCGCCCCAGATACATGACCGCCACCCGGTCGGCCAAGTGTTCGATGACCGCCAGGTTATGGCTGATCAGCAGGTAGGTCAGGCCGAATTCCTTTTTCAGCTCGAGCAGCAGGTTGAGGATCTGCGCCTGGACCGAGACGTCCAGCGCCGAGGTGGGCTCGTCGCAGATCAGTACATCCGGGCGCATGATCAAGGCGCGAGCGATGGCGACGCGCTGGCGTTGGCCGCCGGACAATTGCGCGGGGTAGCTGTCGATCACTCGCTTGGGCAGGCCGACGACGTCGAACATGGTTTCGACTTTTTTGCGGCGTACGTCGGGGCTGTCGATGTCGTGCACGATCAACGGCAGGGTGACGATCTGGCGCAGCGTCTTGCGCGGGTTCAACGAAGAGTAAGGGTCCTGGAAGATCGGTTGGATGTGCCGAGCCATCTGCCGTCGATCAGCGGCGGTCAGGTGTTTGCCACCGACCAGCACGTCGCCGCTGGTCGGCGGCAACAGGCCAAGCAGCATTTTCGCCAGGGTGCTCTTACCGCAACCAGACTCGCCCACCAAGCCCAGGGTTTCGCCGCGCATCAAGCGCAAGGACACGCCGTCCACCGCTTTGAGGGTGGCGGGCGCTTTGAACAGCCCGCGGCCAATGGTGAACTCGCGGCGAATGTCACACAGCTCCAAGGCGATATCGCGGCTCATTGCACACCTCCATTGCGTTGCAGCCGTTGTTCATCGGGGTGAGCGTGCGGTGGCGCGGCGAAATGGCAGCGCACACTGTGCCCTCCGCTGGCGTGTTTCGGCGCGGCCTCCAGGCAGGCTTGTTCGGCCAGGCTGCAGCGGTTGCGAAATGCACAACCTTGTTGCTCGCCCACCAGGCTGGGCACCAGCCCCGGAATCGAGCCCAACGGCTGACCCGGTCGGGTCCGGCCCGGGATTGGAATGCTTTGCAGCAGCCCGCGGGTATAGGGATGCTGCGGATTGCCGAACAATTGCGCGGCGCTGGCAGATTCGACCACCTCGCCGGCGTACATCACCGCCACCCGGTCGGCGATGCGCGCTACCAGCCCGAGGTCGTGGGTGATGAAAATCACAGCCGTGCCGGTCTCTTTCTGGATGTCGCGCAGCAGTCGCAGAATCTGCGCCTGCACGGTTACGTCCAGTGCGGTGGTCGGTTCATCGGCGATGATCAGGTCCGGCTCGCACATCAGCGCCATGGCAATCACCACCCGTTGGCGCAACCCACCGGACAGCTGGTGCGGGAACTGCCGCAGGCGCTCCACAGGATTGCTGATACCGACCTTTTCGAGCATCTGCCCGGCACGCACCAACGCCTCTTTGTAGGACACCTTGCGGTGCCGGAGCAGCACCTCGGCCAGTTGATCGCCAATGCTGTAGGCGGGGTTGAGCGAGGTCATCGGCTCCTGGAAGATCATCGCCATGCGATTGCCGCGCACATCGCACATGGCCCGTTCGCTGTGCGCCAGCAGGTCCATGCCGTCAAGGGTCAAACTCGTGGCGGTGCGCAGCGCCTTGCCGGGCAGCAAGTCCATCAGGGCCAGCGAGGTGAGGGATTTGCCACAGCCGGATTCACCGACGATGCACAGCATCTCGCCGCGCTCCAGGTGCAGGTCCAGCCCCCGGACGGCGTGCAGCATGCCGTGTTCCAGCGGGATGTCGACGCGCAGGTTTTCTACGTGCAGAAGTGCCATGGCGCGAGCCTCCTAGTTACGGCCGTCAGGCAGGATGAGGTCACGGATGCCGTCACCGAGCAGGTTGATCGCCAGTACCAGCACCATCAATGCGACACCGGGAATGGCGATTACCCAAGGGGAGAAGAACATGTACGGTTTGCCTTCAGCGATCATCAGCCCCCAGGAGGGGATAGGCGGTTGCACGCCCACACCCAGGAAGGACAACGCCGATTCCAGCAGAATCGCGTGGGCCATCTCCAGCGTGGCCACCACGATCAATGCGCCGAGCACATTGGGCAGGATTTCGCTGGCGAGAATGCGCAAGGTCGAGCAACCCAACGCCTGCGCCGAGGCCACGTATTCCGCATCGCGAATTTGCTGTACCGCTGCCCGCACGACCACGGCGAAGCGATCCCACAGCAGGCAACCGAGCAGGATGATCACCACCTTGAGCGAGCCCCCAAGCAGCGATGCCGAGGCCAGCGCGACCATGACTACCGGCATCGCCAGGCGGGTGGTGATCAGGTAGCTGATGACGGCGTCGGTCTTGCCGCCAAAGTAGCCAGCCACCAGGCCCATCACCGTGCCGATGACGCCGGAGATGATGGCGGCGGCAAAGCCGATGAATAGCGAAATCCGCGCACCGAACAGCAGCCGGGACAGGTAATCGCGGCCAAGTTTGTCGGTTCCGAGGATGTTGTCCCAGGTGCCTTTGGCCATCCAGACCGGCGGTTTCATCCGCTGCACCACATCCTGGGCGTAGGGATCGTGGGGGGCCAGCAACGGCGCAAACAACGCGGCCAGCACGATCACCAACAGCAATACCGCACCCAGGGTGAAGCCTTTGTGGCGCAGGCATTTACGCAAGGTGCGGCGCAGGCCGGTGACGGGCAGGGTCGGCTCGTTGAGAGCCAGGGTAGTCACAGTGGTCATAAGACCTCCTAGCGCACGCGAATGCGCGGGTCGAGGACTGCGTTCAGCAGATCGGCCAGCAGCGTGAGGACGATGTAGATCAGCGCAATCAACAGCACTACGGCTTGCACCACCGGGAAGTCGTCGCGGGCAATGGCATCCCAGGCCAACTGGCCGACGCCTTGCAGCGAGAACACCGTTTCGATCACTACCGAGCCGCCGAGCATGAAGCCGAACTCTACTGCCGCCAGCGCGACCACCGGGATCAGCGCATTGCGCAGGGCGTGCTTGAACAACACCCGTCCAGGCCGCAAGCCCTTGGCCCGAGCGGTGCGGATGTAGTCTGCGGCTAGCACATCAAGCATGCCGGCGCGGGTCAGGCGCATGATCGCCGGCGTGGCGTAATAGCCCAGAGCGATGGCGGGCATGACGAAGTGCTGCCAAGTAGAATTGCCGGACACCGGCAGCCAATGCAGGGTGACGGCGAACAGCACGATCAGCATCAGCGCGAACCAGAAGCTCGGCATGGCTTGCCCCAGCACCGCGATGCTCAACGCCAGGCGATCGATCCAGGTATCACGCTTGACGGCCGCCAGCACACCTAAAGGGATGGCCACCAGCAAGGCGACCGCCAGCGCCATGGCGCCAAGCCCAAGGGTGATCGGCAGCCGCGCGGCGATCAGGTTGTACACCGACTCCTGAAAGAAGAACGAGTTGCCCAGGTCCAGATGCGCCAGGTCGCCAAGCCAGCTGAAGTACTGGGCGGCCAGCGGCTTGTTCAAGCCGTATTGCACTCGAATCTGCTCGATCTGTTCGCTGCTGGCCTCAGGCCCGCCGATGGCCGTGGCCAGGTCGCCAGACAGATGCAGCAACGAAAAGCTGATGATCGAGACGGTTATGGCAACGCACAGGGCAATGCCCAGACGCCGCAAGAGAAATCCCAACATGGCCGATATCCTGATCACGTGAAGGCCAGCGGGTACGGGACCCGGCTGGCCACGAGGGTCATTTCCAGCGAGAAAGGACGAAGCGTGGCAGCTCGTCCGGATACGGCTTGAACTGCAGGTCCTGATTGAAGGCGTAGTTCAGCGAGTAGTTGAACAGCGGCGCCCAGTAGGCCTGTTCGCTGATGCGCTTGAGCGCCTTGCTGTAGTTCTCCTTGCGCACTTGTGGGTCGAGGGCGTTGTCGGCCGTCTGCAGCCACTTTTGCACGTCTGGGTCTTTGATGTTGTCATCCGGGTTGCCCTTGAACCAGGTGCCGGCCGAGGCCGAAGTGTCGAGGATCGAGAACGAGCCCCAGGCCTGAAACGACATCGGCACATGGCCGCCGCGCTGCTGGTCGCGCAGGGCGGCGTATTTGAGGTAACGAAGCTTGGCGTTGATACCCACAGCGCGCAGGTTGCCGATGATGGCTTCGGCGTAGTCGCGATCCCGATAGGCGTAGATCTCGGTTTCGAAGCCCTGTGGATAACCTGCTTCCTTGAGCAGCTCCTTGGCCTTGGCCGGGTCGTAGTTGTATTGCGTGGCCACGCTGGTGTCACAACCAAACTGCGCGGGGTAGCAGGCGACCTGCAACGGCTTGCTTTCGCCACCGACCAGTTGCGATGCCAGGGCCTCGCGGTTGATGGCGTAGTTAATGGCCTGGCGGACCTTGAGGTTCTTCATCGGTGAGTTGTCGCTGGAGGTGCCACGCGCGTCGAGGATCAGGAAGCCAATGCGCATGGTGGCGCCACTGATTACCGACAGATTGGGTATCGTCTTGAGCTGCTCGGCCTGATCCGGCGCCACTCGCCAGATCCAGTCGACGCCACCGGTCATCAGTTCTGCCGTGCGGGTTTCGGCATCAGGGATCACGCGAAACTGCAGGTTTTTGATGTGTGCCGGGCCCTGGGGGCTTTCTTTGAAGTAATCGTCGTTACGCACCATGGTCACGCCGACCCCTGGGGTCACCGACACAACCTTGTAAGGGCCGGTGCCGATTGGCTGTTTGGCGAAGCCCGCCAGCCCGACTTTCTCGAAATAGGCCTTGGGGAAAATTGGTACGGCGTTGGACAAGTACTCCAGCGCAGGCGGGAAGGGCTTCTTCATATGCAAGCGCACCTGGTAGTCACCCAGCTTCTCGGCGCTGGCGATCCAGTCGACGTTTTGCACCGTGACCACCTTGGAGTCCGGCGACACCACCCAGTTGAGGGTGAACACCACGTCGTCGGCGGTCATCGGCGTGCCATCGTGAAACTTCACGTCCTGACGCAGGGTGAAATCGAGAGTGGTGTCGTCGACCTGTTTCCAGCTCTGGGCAAGCATGGGTTTGTACTCGCCGGTGTCCGGGTCGCGATAGATCAAGTTGTCCCAGGCCAAACGCGCCAATACCACGCCTTCGCGCAAGTCGTTGTGATAAGGGCTGATGTTTTCAGGTTCGCTGTCTGACGCGTACACCAACGTGTCGTTGGCTTTGTTGGCGAATACCGGGGTGGTGCAGAACAAGGCCAGCAGTGCTGCACTGCAGGCGAAACCTTTGATGCCCATGCCGTCGTCTCCGTGGCGAGTGAGTGTGTCAAAGGGCAGGGACCGCAATAGGGTAGAGGGCGCAGCTGTTTTTCTTATGGAAAACGCTTCATGGGCGAGCCACAGCAGGGCTCGACTTGATCCTATGCATAGCGTATCAATGCCACAAGCATCTTCTTTCGAAGTCTTCGTTGCCTTAAAGGCAAACCCTCCTGGAGGTGACATGCAGCTTTACGGTGTGCAATCCATCGCCTTGCGGCATTTCCTTGAAGTCGCCCGCTGCGGATCGATCAGTGAAGCCTCCGAACATCTGAACGTCGCCGCATCGGCCGTGAGCCGGCAGATCGCCAAGCTGGAGCGCGACATGAACTGCGTGCTGTTCGAACGCCGCGCCCGGGGGATGCTGCTCAGCGACGCCGGCGCGCGCCTGGCCGCCTATGCGCGCAAGGCCGAGCTGGAAGCACGCGAAGTGATTGCCGAGATCCGCGACCTGCAAGGGCTGCAACGTGGGGTGGTGAAGATTGGCTGCTCCGAGGGTTTTGCCATGGAGTTCCTGCCAGGCGCCATTGCGGAATTTCGCCGCGAGTACCAGGGTATCCATTTCACCTTGGAGGTGTTCCCGCCGACCGTGGCCACTGAGAAAGTGCGCACCGGGGAGGTCGATCTGGCGCTGACGTTCAGCTTGTCGCCCGAGCGGGAGATCAAGGTCGAGCATGCGTTTCTCGGCATCATCAAAGCCATCGTCGCCAACAATCATCCGCTGGCGGGCAGGGCACAGGTCACCTTGGCCGAGCTACAGCCATACCCCATTGCCTTGCCGATGCCGAACACCACGCTTCGGCAGTTGTTCGACATCTGCTGCAGCGTGCAGGGGCTGTACTTCGAGCCGGCGTTGACGAGCAACTATTTTGGGGCGATGTATCAGTTTGTGATGGATGGCGGCGGGATCAGCCTGGCAGGGGAGCTCACCCTGCATAACCGCGTGGTGCACCGGGACGTGCAGGCGATCGCGATTGCGGATGGGGAAATGCAGAAGCGGCGGGTGGAGTTGCAGAGTATGGCGGGGCGGACGCTACCCTCGGCGGTGGCGGTGTTTCGGGATTTTCTGGTGGCGAAGTTGGCGGCTGCGGAGCCTTCGTTGCTAGGGGAGCACGCCGGGCAATAAAAACCCGGCGGTTGAAGACGAGGGTCGGTTATCGCTCTAGGCGCCATAACCAACGATTCGATCACCTTGGGGAATCAGTAAGCACACTTGCCGCCAGTCCGTTGATCAGCCACACCCGGTTTCAACTTGATGATCAGTTGCACATTGGGCACGTCACCTACCGTACGGGACAGGTGGCCTACACGTTGGTCATCAGGGCGTGGCCGAGACCCGGTGTCGGCATTGAACTGCATCTCACCGGGCCCCTGTACCAGTACGGTACCGTCGGTAGTTTCCACCGACCATTTGCCCTGCAGGGTAATCACCCATTGCGGCCCGGGCGCACGGTGCCAACTGCCGACATAGCCTGGAGGCAGCACGGCGTAGGCGATACTTTCGATGTCATCGGGCGACACTCCTATCCATTGCGGCGCTGCTGGCGGTGCATAGCTTTTGAACTCCAGCCCTTCCAGCCGACAATGGCCTATATGGGTAGCGCCTTTATCATCGGCCCACAGCGTGGCATACGAAATTGGGGGTTGAAGCTGACCGTTACTGTGGGTCGTGTCCGATGATTCTTTTGGCACCGATTGTACGGTTGCACTGGCCGTGCCTGATGCGGCACATGCGACGACACAAGAAAATACCATCGCGTATAAAGGTTTCATCAGCTAACTCCGTCCGTGTAAAAATTTGTTCGCCCATTCAGCGCGCGGCTGCCATGCCGGGGCCCTATCAGCCGAACCTTATGCAAACACTACTCATAAAAAAGGCCGACCCTAGGGTCGGCCTTTCAATGCTGCGATCACTATAGTGTGATGGCAGCCATCGTTTCAGTGAACAAACCTTAAAAATCCAGGTTCGACACTGCCAACGCATTGCTCTCGATAAAGTCACGACGTGGCTCGACCGCGTCACCCATCAAGGTATTGAAGATCTGATCGGCACCGATCGCATCTTCAATGGTCACGCGCAGCATGCGGCGTACGGCAGGGTCCATGGTGGTTTCCCACAGCTGGTCCGGGTTCATTTCACCGAGACCTTTATAGCGCTGGATGGTATGACGCTTGGTGCTTTCGGCCATCAGCCATTCCAAGGCTTCCTTGAACTCCACCACGGCTTTCTTGCGCTCGCCACGTTGGATATACGCGCCTTCGTCCAGCAGCGTGCTCAGCTGCGCACCCAAAGCAGTGACCGTTTTGTAGTCATTGCTGCCGAAGAAGTCGCGGTTGAAGGTGACGTAGTTGGCCAGGCCGTGGGAGGTGATTTCCACTTCCGGCAGCCAGACGTTACGTTCACGGTCTTCACGCAGGCTGGCCTTGTAGACCAGGCCGGACTTCTCGGTGTTGCGCAGGCGCTCGTCGAACTTGGCCAGCCAGGCTTGCATGCCTTCGTGGCTGGACAGGTCTTCAAGGGACACAGCCGGCAGGTACACGAAGTGCTCGGTGAGCTCTTGTGGGTACAGGCGCGACAGACGCTTGAGGGTCTTCATCACCATGCGGAAATCATTCACCAGACGCTCCAGCGCCTCGCCGGAGATGCCCGGTGCCGATTCGTTAAGGTGCAGGCTGGCGTCTTCGAGGGCCGACTGCGTCATGTATTCTTCCATGGCGTCGTCGTCCTTGATGTACTGCTCCTGCTTGCCCTTCTTGACCTTGTACAGCGGCGGTTGAGCGATGTAGATGTAACCACGCTCGACCAGCTCTGGCAGTTGGCGGAAGAAGAAGGTCAGCAACAAGGTACGGATGTGCGATCCGTCGACGTCAGCATCGGTCATGATGATGATGTTGTGATAACGCAGCTTGTCGATGTTGTACTCGTCGCGACCGATACCGCAGCCCAGCGCGGTGATCAAGGTGCCGACTTCCTGAGAGGAAATCATCTTGTCGAAGCGGGCCTTCTCGACGTTGAGGATCTTGCCCTTCAACGGCAGGATCGCCTGGGTCTTGCGGTTTCGGCCCTGCTTGGCCGACCCGCCTGCGGAGTCCCCTTCCACCAGGTACAGTTCGGAGAGGGCAGGGTCTTTCTCTTGGCAGTCAGCCAGTTTGCCTGGCAAGCCGGCGATGTCCAGCGCGCCTTTGCGGCGCGTCATCTCACGGGCCTTGCGCGCGGCTTCACGGGCACGGGCGGCGTCGATCATCTTGCCGACCACGGCCTTGGCTTCATTCGGGTTCTCGAGCAGGAAGTCCGAGAAGTGCTTACCCATTTCCTGTTCGACCGCAGTTTTGACTTCGGACGAAACCAACTTGTCCTTGGTCTGCGAGCTAAACTTGGGATCCGGGACCTTGACCGAAATGATCGCAGTCAAACCTTCACGGGCATCATCGCCGGTGGTCGCGACCTTGTGCTTCTTGGCCAGCCCTTCCTGCTCGATGTAGGTGTTGAGGTTACGCGTCAGGGCAGAGCGGAAGCCCACCAAATGCGTACCACCGTCACGCTGCGGAATATTGTTGGTGAAGCACAGCAGGTTCTCGTTGAAGCTGTCGTTCCACTGCAGAGCGATCTCGACACCGATGCCGTCTTCACGCTGCATGTTGAAGTGGAACACCTGGTTGACCGGAGTCTTGTTGGTGTTCAGGTATTCAACGAACGCGCGCAGACCGCCTTCGTACTTGAACAGTTCTTCGCGGCCCGAGCGCTCATCCTTCAACAGGATGCCGACGCCAGAGTTGAGGAACGACAGTTCACGAATGCGCTTGGCCAGGATGTCCCAGCTGAACTGGATATTCTTGAACGTCTCAGCCGATGGCTTGAAGTGAATCTGAGTACCGGTGGTGTCGCTATCACCGACGATTTTCATCGGCTCTTGTGGCACACCGTGGACGTACAGCTGTTCCCAGATATGGCCGCTGCGGCGAACCGTCAGCAGCAGGGACTCGGACAGGGCGTTAACAACCGAAACACCCACGCCGTGCAAGCCGCCGGAAACCTTGTAGGAGTTATCGTCGAATTTACCGCCAGCGTGGAGTACGGTCATGATGACCTCGGCGGCAGACACGCCTTCCTCTTTATGCACGTCGACTGGAATACCGCGACCGTTGTCGCGCACCGAGATGGATTCATCTGGGTGGATGGTGATGGTGATGTCGTCACAGTGGCCGGCCAAGGCTTCGTCGATCGAGTTGTCGACGACCTCGAACACCATGTGGTGCAGACCGCTACCATCATCGGTGTCGCCAATGTACATACCGGGACGTTTGCGTACGGCATCAAGCCCTTTCAGCACTTTAATGCTGGAGGAGTCGTACGTTTGGTTTTCGCTCATGCCTTCACTCCCGATGATCGTGGGTCTGGGTGATACGGCCTTGTTCCACGTGGAACAAGGCAACTGGCGTTTCCGTCTGCCAGCCTTCCCTCAATAATTCGTGGTCTACACAGGTGATGAACACCTGGCAGCGTAAGTCTTCCAACAAGCGGCATAAGGAGCGACGGTGCTGCTCATCGAGCTCCGACGGCAAGTCGTCCACCAGATAGATGCATTGCCCGCGACGGGCCTGGCTCACCAGATGCCCCTGTGCTATTCGCAATGCACACACCACCAACTTCTGCTGGCCTCTGGATAAAATCTCGGCAGCATTATGGCCGCCCAGCCTCAATCGCAAATCGGCGCGTTGCGGTCCCGCTTGGGTATGTCCCATTTGCTGGTCGCGAAACAGGGAGGTCGACAGCACCTCAACAAGTTCGCGGTCTTTATCCCAGCCGCGGTAATAGCTTAATGTCAGCCCCTCGAGCGAGACGAGTTCACTCAAGGTCTGCTCGAACACTGGCTTCAAAGCCTTGATGTAGGCTCGGCGATATCCATCGATCTCATCGCTGGCCTGGCACAGTTCCCTGTCCCATGCCGCTTGTGAAGCGGCGTCAAGTGTACCATGCCGCAGCCATGAGTTCCGTTGCTTCAGTGCCTTCTGCAGCCGCTGCCAGGTACCCATAAAGCGGGGTTCCACGTGGAACACTCCCCAGTCGAGGAACTGCCGGCGGATTTTGGGGGCACCTTCGAGCAGTCGAAAACTGTCTGGATTGATAAGTTGCAGCGGCATGATCTCGGCCAATTGTGCTGCGCTACGCGCATTCTGACCGTCGATACGGATAGTGAATTCACCGTTACGCTCGCGCGATACACCCAGGTTCCGCGGCCCGGCTTCGGCTTCATCCACTACACCGAACACGGTGCAGGCGGCTTGTTCGTGCTGAATGACCGGTAACAGGCGGGTGCTGCGAAACGACCGCGCCAAGCCGAGCAGATGCACGGCTTCGAGCATGCTGGTCTTGCCGCTGCCGTTGGCGCCGTACAGGATATTGATACGCGGGGAGGGGGAGATCGTCACCGGGTGCAGATTGCGCACCGCGGTGACCGACACACGACTGAGGGACATCTAGTCTGTGCTGAGCATTACAAACGCATGGGCATAACGACGTACGCGGAGTCGTCGTTGTCAGATTCCTGCAGCAGCGCGCTGCTGTTGGAATCGGACAGGATCAAGCGCACTTGTTCAGTCGTCATGACGCCCAGCACGTCCAGCAAATAGCTGACGTTGAAACCGATCTCCAGCGAACCGCCGTTGTAATCGACGCCCACTTCTTCTTCCGCTTCTTCCTGCTCAGGGTTGTTGGCCTGAATCTTCAGCTGACCATTGGCCAATTGCAGACGGATACCACGGTACTTCTCGTTGGAGAGAATAGCGGTACGGCTGAACGCTTCACGCAGGGCCTGACGATCACCAAGCACCAGCTTGTCACCGCCTTTAGGCAGCACGCGCTCGTAATCCGGGAACTTGCCGTCGACCAGTTTCGAGGTGAAGGTAAATTCGCCAGTGGTCGCACGGATGTGATGTTGACCCAAGACGATGCTGACCATGCCATCCGGCTCGGTCAGCAAGCGGGCAAGCTCAAGGATACCTTTACGGGGCACGATCACCTGATGGCGATCCGGCTGGCCGATATCGGCCTGCATCGAGCACATTGCCAGGCGGTGGCCGTCGGTGGCGACGGCGCGCATCACCCCAGCGGATACTTCCAGCAACATACCGTTGAGGTAGTAGCGCACGTCCTGTTGAGCCATGGCGAAGCTGGTGCGTTCGATCAAACGACGCAGGCGGCTTTGCTCCAGGCTACAGGTCAGCGAGCCAGGGCCTTCCTCAACCGTCGGGAAATCGTTGGCGGGCAAGGTCGACAGCGTGAATCGGCTGCGACCGGCCTTGACCACGAGTTTTTGCTCGTCGAGTTTGATGTCGATCAGCACGTCGTTGGGCAAGCTCTTGCAGATATCCATCAGCTTGCGCGCGGGCACGGTGATTTCGCCTGGCTCGGCGGGCTCTTCCAACTGCACTCGACCCACCAGCTCGACCTCCAGGTCAGTACCGGTAAGCGAGAGTTGTTGACCCTCGACAACGAGCAATACGTTCGACAGGACCGGCAAGGTCTGGCGGCGCTCGACGACCCCTGCGACCAGTTGCAGGGGTTTCAACAGGGCTTCGCGTTGAATGGTGAAATGCATGGTCTAGTCCCTTGCCTTGATGAGCTGCGCTGAGCGGATCACGTCGTCAGCGTCCGCAGCAGGTTCTTGTAATCCTCGCGGATGTCCGCGTCGGATTCTTTGAGTTCGTTGATCTTGCGGCAGGCGTGAAGCACCGTGGTGTGGTCGCGGCCGCCAAATACGTCGCCGATTTCAGGAAGACTGTGGTTGGTCAGTTCCTTGGACAGGGCCATGGCCACCTGGCGCGGGCGCGCCACCGAGCGCGAACGACGCTTGGACAACAGATCGGAAATCTTGATCTTGTAGTACTCGGCCACGGTGCGCTGGATGTTATCCACACTGACCAGTTTGTCCTGCAGCGCCAGCAAGTCCTTGAGCGATTCGCGAATCAGCTCGATGGTAATGTCTCGGCCCATAAAGTGCGAATGCGCGATCACGCGCTTCAACGCGCCTTCGAGCTCGCGCACGTTGGAGCGGATGCGCTGGGCTATGAAGAAGGCTGCGTCGTGAGGTAGCTCGACTTTGGCCTGGTCGGCCTTTTTCATAAGGATCGCGACGCGGGTTTCGAGCTCAGGTGGCTCGACGGCGACCGTCAGGCCCCAACCGAAGCGCGACTTGAGGCGTTCTTCAAGGCCTTCGATTTCCTTCGGGTAGCGGTCACTGGTAAGGATGACCTGCTGACCACCTTCGAGCAGAGCGTTGAAGGTGTGGAAAAACTCCTCCTGGGAGCGCTCCTTGCGGGCGAAGAACTGAATGTCATCGATAAGCAAGGCGTCCACCGAGCGGTAGAAACGCTTGAACTCGTTGATAGCATTGAGCTGCAGCGCCTTGACCATGTCGGCAACGAAGCGCTCCGAGTGCAGGTACACCACTTTGGCATTGGGGTTCTTCTTGAGCAGGTGGTTACCCACAGCGTGCATCAAGTGAGTCTTACCCAGGCCGACGCCACCATAAAGGAAGAGCGGGTTGTAACCGTGTTTGGGGTTATCGGCTACCTGCCAGGCAGCCGCGCGGGCCAGCTGGTTGGATTTACCTTCGACGAAGTTTTCGAAAGTGAAGGTACGGTTCAGATAACTGGTGTGCTTGAGGCCGCCTTCTACCTGAACGGTACGCTGCTCGGCACGCACAGGTGCTTGCTGCGAACTGGCACCTGCCATGGAGTCGAAACTGTGTCGGGAAGGCTCGTCGTGAGCGGCTGTGACCACGGCGGCCGCCACGACCGCAGGGGCGGCGGCGGTGACGGGCTCCGGAGCAGGCGCGCTCGCGGCTTGCGAAGCTGCTACGGCGGCGGCCAATGGCGCATTGGGCGCCGCACGCGCGGCCGAACTGCGACGGCTGCCTATCAATAAGGAAAGCGCAGGCGCCATGCCATTGCCGTGCTCACCGAGCAACTCGAGCAAGCGGCTCAGGTATTTCTCGTTAACCCAATCGAGCACGAACCGGTTAGGCGCATAGACGCGCAACTCGTCGCCTTCGGCTTCGACCTGTAGCGGACGGATCCAGGTGTTGAATTGCTGGGCAGGCAGTTCATTGCGCAGAAGCTCTACGCACTGCTGCCAAAGTTCCACTGACACGGATATCCCCTGATTTGAGCACAGCTGAGGCAAAAACAGCGGCCATTGTACCGGCCACCGTGACACTTATCCACATGCGCAGGCTCTCCGGACCACAATAAATCAGCATCTTAGGGCTTTTTCCGCACGCTTGACCCTGCCCCTGAGATCTGTGGATAACCCTACTCAAGCCCTTTGCACAAGTCGGGGTCGAAATCTGTGGATAACTACCCTGTGGACAAGTAGCCATTCCATGCACAGGTTGTACGCGGGCGCAGCACAGGAACGGCACCGCTTGCGGACAGACTTGTGAATCGCCGTGAGCGCCGGCTTTACGGGCCCAAAATGGGTTATCCACAGAAAAGCGCCTGCTTAACATCAGTAAGCATTACAAAAGAGCTTTAAAATAAGTCCCTTCTTTATTTCTATTTCAAGCAGACAAGCCGGGGAGCAAAAGCGGTCGATCAGGGAAGAGATCAAGGCAGAGCGGACAGACAGGCGGTCATGCCTAATTGAAGGAAAAGCTGGTTGGAAATTGACCTGCGGCGTTGCACCCACTAGAATCGCCGGTCTCTTAAAACGGGGGCCATTCCGGCCCGTAGTCGAACAACCAGGTAGCACGCCATGAAACGTACTTTCCAACCCAGCACCATCAAACGCGCCCGCACCCACGGTTTCCGTGCTCGCATGGCCACCAAGAACGGCCGTGCCGTACTGTCGCGTCGCCGTGCCAAAGGCCGTGCGCGTCTGGCCGTTTGATTCTCCGGCACAGGGGGTGAGTCAGGACTTCAATCGGGATAAGCGTCTGCTTACACCCCGGCACTTCAAGACAGTCTTCGACTCCCCAACCGGCAAGGTTCCAGGGAAAAACCTGCTGCTCCTTGCGCGCGAAAACGATTTCGAACACCCCCGTCTAGGGCTGGTGATCGGAAAAAAGAGCGTCAAGCTCTCCGTTCAGCGCAACCGCCTCAAACGTGTGATGCGCGATTCATTCCGTCTGCACCAGGAACTCTTGGCCGGATGGGACATAGTGATCGTGGCTCGCAAAGGTTTGGGCGACGTGGAAAATCCGGAACTGCATCAACATTTGGGCAAGCTCTGGAAACGCCTTGCTCGGAGCCGGCCTGCTCCAGTGGCCAGCACCGAACCTGAAGGGGTGGACAGTCAAGATGCGTAAACTGGCACTCGTACCGATCCAGTTTTATCGCTATGCCATCAGCCCATTGATGGCAGACCACTGTCGCTTCTACCCCAGTTGCTCCTGCTACGCGATCGAAGCCATTGAACAACATGGCGTATTGCGTGGTGGCTGGTTGGCAGCTCGTCGTCTGGGTCGCTGTCATCCTTGGAACACCGGTGGGTTCGACCCTGTTCCGCCTGCCCACTCTCCCCGTATTTCTTCGATAGCCGAGTAATCATGGATATTAAACGCACGATCCTGATCGTCGCCCTGGCAGTCGTCGCCTACGTCATGGTTTTCAAGTGGAACCAGGACTACGGCCAGACTCCACCGCCGAATCAGAATGCTGCCGCCACCCGTGCTTCGGAACTGCCTGACGTACCTGCCGGTACCAGCGCAGCTGCCAGCGCCGATGTCCCTAACGCCGGAACCGACGGTACTGCCGCAGCACCTGCCATCGCGCCGGTCGCTACCAGCAGCAACCTGATCCGCGTCAAGACCGACGTCCTCGACCTGGCTATCGATCCAAAAGGCGGCGATGTCGTCCAGCTGACGCTGCCTAAATTCCCGCGTCGCCAGGACCATCCCGAAATCCCGTTCCAGCTGTTCGACGACGGTGGCGAGCGCACCTACCTGGCGCAAAGCGGCCTGACCGGTGCCAATGGCCCGGACGTGCGTGCTGCCGGTCGCCCGTTGTATGCGTCTGCGCAACCGAGCTACCAGCTGGCTGACGGTCAGGACCAACTGGTCGTCGACCTGAAGTTCAGCGACAACGGCGTCAACTACATCAAGCGCTTCACCCTGGACCGCGGCGAGTACGACCTCAAGGTCACGTACCTGATCGACAACCAGAGTGCGCAAGCCTGGAACGGCAACCTGTTCGCCCAGCTCAAGCGCGACCACAGCGATGACCCTTCGGCCAGTACCGCCACCAGTACCGCCACCTACCTGGGTGCGGCCATGTGGACCAGTAACGAGCCGTACAAAAAAGTGTCGATGAAAGATATCGACAAGGGCAATCTGAAAGAAACTGTGCAAGGTGGCTGGGTCGCCTGGCTGCAGCACTATTTCGTGACTGCGTGGATTCCGGCGAAGGACGACAGCAACAACGTCACCACTCGCAAGGACAGCCAGGGTAACTACATCATCGGCTTCACCGGCCCGACCATCACCGTCGCGCCGGGAGCGAAGGCTGAAACCACCGCTACCCTGTATGCTGGCCCGAAAACCCAGGACCGCCTGAAAGCGCTGTCCCCAGGCCTGGAATTGACGGTCGACTACGGCATCCTGTGGTTCATCGCTCAACCGATCTTCTGGTTGCTCAAGCACATCCACGCGATCCTCGGTAACTGGGGCTTCTCGATCATCTGCCTGACCGTCCTGATCAAGCTGCTGTTCTTCCCGCTGTCCGCCGCCAGCTACAAGTCGATGGCGCGCATGCGTGCCGTGGCACCGAAACTGGCCGCACTGAAAGAGCAGCACGGTGACGATCGTCAGAAGATGTCGCAGTCGATGATGGAGCTGTACAAGAAAGAGAAGATCAACCCACTGGGCGGCTGCTTGCCGATCGTGGTGCAGATGCCGGTCTTCCTGTCGCTCTACTGGGTGTTGCTTGAAAGCGTCGAGATGCGCCAAGCCCCTTGGCTGCTGTGGATAACCGACCTGTCGATCAAGGATCCGTTCTTCATCCTGCCGATCATCATGGGCGCGACCATGTTCATTCAGCAGCGCTTGAACCCGACACCGCCGGATCCGATGCAGGCCAAGGTGATGAAGTTGATGCCGATCGTGTTCACCTTCTTCTTCCTGTGGTTCCCGGCCGGTCTGGTCATGTACTGGGTGACCAACAACACGCTGTCGATTCTGCAGCAGTGGTACATTACCCGCAGCATTGAACGGGCTAACGCTGCTAAAGCCGCCGCCTGACAGATCAAGGTTGGATCTGTGGATAAAACGCCCCCGTCGTGGGGCGTTTTGCTATCTGTGTATATCTGTCGAGAGGCCTGAGCCATGAACATCCCCCGTGAAACCATCGCCGCCATCGCCACTGCCCAAGGGCGCGGTGGGGTCGGCATCGTGCGTATTTCCGGACCTCTGGCCAGCAGCGCGGCGCAAGCCATTACCGCCCGCACCCTGACGCCGCGCTATGCCCATTACGGCGCTTTTCGCGATGGCGAAGGCGAGGTGATCGATGAAGGCCTGGCGCTATATTTCCCCGGCCCCAACTCGTTCACCGGTGAAGATGTGCTCGAATTGCAAGGCCATGGCGGCCCCGTAGTGCTCGATATGCTGCTGCAACGCTGTGTACAACTGGGTTGTCGTTTGGCGCGGCCCGGGGAATTCAGCGAGCGGGCGTTCCTTAACGACAAGCTCGACCTGGCCCAGGCCGAGGCGATCGCCGACCTGATAGAGGCGAGTTCTGCACAGGCCGCGCGCAACGCCCTGCGCTCCCTACAAGGCGCATTTTCGCTGCGGGTCAACGACCTCACCGAAAAACTGATCAGCCTGCGTATCTATGTGGAAGCCGCCATTGATTTCCCGGAGGAAGAGATCGACTTCCTCGCCGACGGCCACGTCCTGGCAATGGTGGATAAAGTCCGCGCTGAGTTATCCACAGTGCTCAAGGAGGCCGGGCAGGGCGCTTTGTTGCGTGATGGCATGAACGTGGTGATTGCCGGCCGCCCCAACGCTGGCAAGTCGAGCCTGCTCAACCTGCTGGCCGGGCGCGAAGCGGCGATCGTGACCGATATCGCCGGCACCACCCGTGATGTGCTGCGCGAACATATCCACATCGATGGCATGCCACTGCACGTGGTCGATACCGCCGGTTTGCGCAACACCGACGACCATGTGGAAAAGATCGGCGTCGAACGTGCCCTGAAGGCCATCGGCGAGGCCGACCGCGTGCTGCTGGTGGTCGATGCCACCGCGCCGGAGGCCGATGATCCCTTCGCCTTATGGCCGGAATTCCTCCAACAGCGCCCCGATCCGGCCAAAGTCACGCTGATCCGCAATAAGGCCGACCTCAGTGCAGAGCCCATCAGCATGACCACCAGCGCTGACGGCCACGTAACCATCAGCCTCAGCGCCAAGACCGAAGGCGCGGGGCTGGAGCTATTGCGTGAGCATCTGAAGGCATGCATGGGTTATGAACAGACGGCCGAAAGCAGTTTCAGCGCGCGTCGCCGCCATCTGGAGGCGCTGCGTCAGGCCTGTGGATATCTTGACCACGGTCGCGAGCAGCTGACCTTGGCGGGGGCCGGTGAACTGTTGGCTGAAGATTTACGCTATGCACAGAAGGCGCTGGGGGAGATCACCGGAGCGTTCAGCTCCGATGATCTGTTGGGGCGGATATTTTCCAGCTTCTGTATCGGTAAATAACTTATCCACAATCGATGCGTCCTACGGGAGCGTCACCAGTTGTAGGAAACCGTCCCCAGCAGCGTGCGGGTGTCACCCCAGTAGCAGCGCCCCGCATCGTTGCAACCCGACACGTAGTCTCTGTTGAAGAGGTTTTTCGCGTTGAGATCCACCGACCAGTGCGGGTCTATACGGTAACCGACGTTGGCGTCCACCAGCGTCACGTCGCCGGCATCGAGCTTGCCGTACAGGCTCGACCCGGTGTACGAGAAGGTGCTGTCGAAATAGCGCACCCCGGCGCCGACGTGCAGTCCATTGAGATAGCCATCGAGGAAGCGGTATTTGGCCCAGACCGACGCCTGGTTGCGCGGTACACCGGTCATCTGCTTGCCTTCGACGATCGATCCAGCCTTGTCCTTGGTAATGCGCGCATCGGTGTAGCTGTAGGATGCCACCAGGTTGAGGTTGGCGGTGACATCGCTGTTGACCTCCAGCTCCATACCCTTGGAGCGGCTCTGCCCGACCTGGCGATAGGTGTTGCTAGTTGAATCCAGGTAGGTGTCGTCTTTTTTCAGCAGGTCGTAGACGGACGCAGTGATCGAAGTGTTCCAGCCAATCGGCTCGATCTTCATCCCCACTTCGTACTGGCGGCTGGTGATCGGATTGAGCGGCGCGCCGGCGTTGGAGATCTGCTGCACGGGCACGAATGCGGTCGAATAGCTGATGTATGGCGTGACACCGTTATCGAAGGCGTACATCAAGCCGCCCTGATAGGTGAATTTCTTGTCGGTAGAACTGATATTGCTAGCGGGGCTGACCTTGTCGCGGAAATCACTATCGACCCAGTCCTGGCGCCCACCCAACAGCATGATCCAGTGGTCATACTTGCTGTGCAGCTGGGCATAAACCCCGTTCATCTCCTGATCGAGCAGGGTGTTCTGCACATGTACCGGCGTGGTGGGAGTGCGGGTATACACAGGGTTGAACACATTGATCACACCACCAAACCCAGCGTCCCAGTCTTGGTTGAACGCGGTGCGGTCATGGCTGGCGCCGAGCAACAGAGTGTTATCCACAGGCCCGACGGCAAACTTCCCTTCCAACTGGTTATCCACAGAGTAGACCGTCGACTCATTGTCCCGGTCATAGGCGGTCATGGTCACGTTGGTCCCGTAGCCACCGTTGTTCAGGGCGGTTGGCCAGGTCTCGTGCCGATCAATGCGCGATTCCATGAACCGCGAGTTCTGGCGGAACTGCCAATCGTCATTGAAGCTGTGGACAAATTCGTAGCCGGCGCTCCAGGTCTCGCGCTTGAAGTGGTTCCAGTCTGGATCGCCGAGCAGGGTGTGTTTGCTCAGCTTGCCATTGGGGTTGTCCAGCAAGGTGCCGGCAGCGGGCAGGCAGAGCTCGAGATTGGTGTGGTCCTTCTGGTAGTTGGCCAGCAAGGTCAGGCTGTTGTAGTCGTCGAAGTTAAGGGTCATCGACGGCGCTACGTACAGGCGATCGTCCGGCACGTGATCGGTCTGGGTATCGGATTCGCGACCGAACATGACCATGCGGCCCAGCACGGTGCCGCTGTCGTTCAGTGGCCCGGACACATCAATGCCCAACTGCCGGCGATTGTTGCTGCCGTAGCTCAGTTGCACCTCGCCCTGAGACTCGGTAGTTGGCCGTTTGCTGACCAGATTGACCAACCCGCCCGGCGCATTTTCGCCATAAAGAATGGACGACGGCCCGCGGAAAATCTCTACCCGCTCCAGGCCATAGGGTTCGGTGGTGGTGTCGTAACGGTTGCCCTGCACCCGCAGGCCGTCGCGCAGCAGACCGTACCCATAATCGGTAGCGTTGAAGCCGCGGATAAAGAACAGGTCACCGGCCAGGCTGTCGCCCGCCGCGAAGGGAGGCGCGAAGATACCAGGCACGTAGCCGAGCACTTCGGTGAGGCTCTGGGATTTTTGGTCCTTCATGCGCTGCGCGGTGACCACCGAGACCGAGCGTGGGGTCTCGGACAGCGCCGTACTGGTCTTGGTGGCGGCGCGACTGCGGTCGGCCTTGTAGCCTAGGTCAGGCTCGGCGTATTGCCCCTGTATCCCCGGGGTGGAGGAGTCGATACGGGTCGGCGCGAGATTGACCGCGTCACTGACGGGCACGGCTTGCAGGATATAACTGCCCGGCGCCTGACTGGCGGCCTGCAGCCCGGAGCCTTGCAGCAACGTGGCGAAACCCTGGTCCACCGAATAACTGCCCTGCAGCCCCTCAGTGCGGCGATTGGCCGTCTGGCCGGGCGCGAACGAAAGGATCACATTGGCCGAGGCGGCGAACTGGCTCAGGGCCTTGTCCAATGGGCCGGCGCCGATGCTATAGCTCTGCGTCGCATTGGCGGCGTAGGCACTCCCGCTGAGCAGCGGCAACAGGCTGGCGCTACTTATCAACAGGCCGTAGGCGACGCAGTGTCGGGAAAGATGCCGGCGGGCAGACAAAGTCACAGGGGGAAAGCGCATGGTGGTTTTCGGCTCTGGAGGGGTGACAGATGTTCGCGTTGATCCGCGGTTATCTGTAGGGCCGCGCCAGCGTTGAAAAAGATAACCGGCCTGTGGATTATTTTTAGATCAAGCGCTTCGCAGGCAAGCCTTGCGCCCACAGAAGCGTGCTGGACGTTTGTAGTAGCAAGGTTTGCCCGCCAATAGGCTCACCGCCAATCGTCCGCGAAGCTGTCCAGTGTTCAGCGATGCTTGATGCTGACCCAATAGCGAGTGAAATAGCTGACGGTGATAGGCAGTGTCGCTTGCAGATTACTCAGCACCGCATCGCTGTCATTGACCTTGAAGGTCCCCGACACCCGCAGACGTGCCGCTTGCGGCTCACAGCGCAGGGAGCCCGGCCGATAACGGTCCAGCTCCTCGGCGACCTCGCCAAGTGTGGCATCCAGCACGATCAACTGACCATTGACCCAGGCCGCCTGGGACGCCGTATAGGGCTGATGAGGGGAGACATGCTGGCGGTCAAACTCCGCGCTTTCTCCGGCTTTCAGCCGTTGATCGTCGGCCGGCGCATCCCGTGGCGACAGGCGTACCTGGTCTTCGAGCACGCCGACCCGAGTGGCTGTGGATAACTGCCGAACAGAAAAAACGGTCCCCAGGGCCTGCACGCGGCCTTCGCGAGTTGCCACATACAGCGGGCGTGCATCACCGCGCTTACCGGTGCTGACCAGAATTTCGCCCTGCTGCAACGTGATCAGTCGTTGCTGAGAATCGTAGGAGATATCCACAGCCGTATCGGTATTCAGCTCGACCCGGGTGCCGTCGGGCAGTTCGATCGAGCGGTGCGCGCCCACTGCGGTGCGGTAGTCAGCCCATAGCGCGCCGGGGCTGATGCGATCCTGCACGCTCCAGCCCAGGTAACCCGTGGCGCCCACCAAGGCGAGCAGCTTGAGCACCTGGCGGCGCTGCTGACCAGCCGACAGCGCGCGGCGGCTGGCTTCCCGGGGCAGGGCGCCAAGATGGCGCTGCATCTGCTCCATTTGCTCCCACGCCAGGCGGTGCGCAGGGTCGCTGTCGAGCCAGCGTTGCCAGGCTTGGCGTTGCCGGTCGCTGGGCGCTTCGCTTTGAAACTGCACGTACCAGGTCGCAGCCGCTTCGACGATCTTGCGCTGGTGCAGGCTGGCCATTCAGGACGCCGCCATGATCAGCGTGCACTCGGTGAACGCACGGATCATGTGCTTCTTGACCGTGGTCAGGGATACATCGAGCTGGGCGGCGATCTGTTGATAAGTCAGCCCGTCGAGTTGCGACAACAGGAATATCCGCTGAGTGCGGGCGCCGAGCATCGCCAATGTTTTATCCACAGCCACCAGGGTGTCGAGAATAATGGCTTTGTCTTCTTCACTGGGGGCGACCTGTTCTGGGCGAGCGGCAAGGCTCTGCAGATAGGCCGACTCGATCGCCCGCCGGCGGTACCGATCGATCACCAGCCCACGGGCCACAGTGGCCAGATAATCCCGCGGCTCGCGGATCTGATCGGCGCTGCGCGAGCTGAGCATGCGCACGAAGGTATCGTGGGCGACATCGGCGGCATCGCTGGCGCAAGACAATCGTCCCCTCAGCCACCCTTGCAGCCAGTGGTGGTGCTGCTGATAGATACGCTGAACAGCGTCGGTGTGGGGGAGAGAGGGCATGGAAATGAGGTACGCTAATGATAATGCCTATTATTAGCTTTTGTTTACACATCTCACAATACCCTCGCTCAAACGGCTCAAGCGGCTTGCAGATGAAAGCGGAACACCGTCCCCGGCTGCATGGCCTCGATCAGTCGCACCTCGCTGCCATGCAGCTGCAGCATCCGCTGAACGATGATCAAGCCCAGCCCGCCACTCTCCCCCGGCGCCCGCTGCAAGGCCGAGGCCCTGGTGAATAAGCCCTTGCGCACCTGCGGTGACAGGCCTTGGCCGCTGTCCGCCACTTCGACCTGGACCCTGGGCAACTGCGCCTGCAGGCGCACCAGAATATGGGTGCCGGCCGGATTATGGCGGATGGCGTTGTCGAGCAAGTTGGTCAGTACCCGCTCAATCATGCCCAGATCAGCGCGCACCGCTGGAAGCACGGGTGGCATTTCTACTAAGAGCCGCTGCTGCCGTGCCTCAGCCGCCAACTCGAATTTCTGCATCACATCCTGCACCAGGTCGGGCAGGGCGAAGGGTTCGAGTTCGGGATGCACCAGCCCGGACTCCAGGCGCGCCAGCTCGAACAATTCCTGAGCCAGGCGCCCGACCTTGCTGCTCTGGCCCAGGGCGATGTCCAGATAATGGCGGCGTTCTTCGGGAGTCAGGGTCTGGTCCTTGAGGCGCAAGGTTTCGAGGTAGCCGTGCAAGGAGGTGAGCGGGGTGCGCAGGTCGTGGGAGATGTTGGCGACCATGTCCCGACGCTGCTGGTCCTGTGTGGACAGTTCACGCCATTGCGCGGTGATACGCTGGCCCATCTGTGCGAACGCCGTGCGCAGGGTGGATATTTCATCCCTGTGGACAACTTCGCCGCCGCCCAGTGCAGCAGCGGCTTCACCATGAGGATCAAAGTTACCCACCGCCTGGGTCAGATCGCGCAATGGCCGGGTAATCAGGCGGAATGCGATCAGGCCCATGATCAGACTGAACAGGGCCATAAGCGCCATTGCCCAAAGCGTCGCCCGCAGTACCGAGTCTGTGGATATCGCGGCCACCAGGGCATCCCGGGCCTCTCCCTGCAACACCACGTAAACATATCCGCCCTCCCGGCCGTTGACCGTTACCGGGGCAGCGCTGAACACCTTTTGTACCTGTGGATTACGCGGATCATCACCCAGGAGGGGTAGCGCCGCGCCGCTCAGATAGCGGGTGATCGGCGCCAGGTTGACGCGTTCCAACTGCACCTTGCCCGGTGGCGCCGCGTTGCCGACGATTCTTCCGTCTTTGGCCAGCAAATACACCTCTACGGCCGGATTCACCGCCATCAGCTTGTCGAACAGGCCGCGCACCGCTTCGGGCCGCCAGCCATCGACATCCATAAGCTGCGCGGTGTCGGCGATGTGCGCCGCCAGCCCTGTGGACAACTTTTGCACCACCACTTGTTCATGGCGATTGCTGGCGCTGATCTGCAGCCACACCGACACCCCGCTGCACGCGATCAGCAACAGGGCGAAGACCAGTGACAGACGCCGGGTCAGGCTGAGGCTTCTCAAGAGGTGCCCTCGGCGCCGATCGCAGGCTGGGCGCTGAATTTATAGCCGCGGCCCCAGACCGTGAGGATGCGCTGAGGGTTGGCCGGGTCCGCTTCGATCTTGGTGCGTAGCCGGTTGATGTGGGTGTTCACCGTGTGCTCGTAACCATCGTGCTGGTAACCCCATACCTCGTTGAGCAGATCCATGCGCGAGAACACTTTGTCCGGGTGCCGGGCGAAGAAGTACAGCAGGTCGAATTCCCGTGGCGTCAGGCCCAATGCCTTGCCATGCAGGAAAGACTCGCGGGCCAGCGGATCGATGGCCACGCCATGACTTTCCAGCAGGCCGGACTCCAGCCGGGCATTACGGGCCAGTGCATCGGTGCGGCGCAACAGGGCACGTACCCTGGCCACCAGCTCGAGCATGGAAAACGGCTTGGCCAGGTAATCATCCGCGCCCAGTTCCAGGCCGAGGATGCGGTGCACTTCGCTGGAACGGGCGCTGATGATGATGATCGGCGTGTAGCTGGCCATGGCCCGGGCGCGCTTGCAGATCTCCAGGCCGTCGACGCCGGGCAGCATCAGGTCGAGCACCAGCGCGTCCCAGCTCTGCTGTTCCAGCAGTTGCATGCCTTTAGTGCCGTCGCTGGCGTGCTCGACCGCGTAACCCTCGTCCTTGAGGTGCAGGCGCAACAAGTCGGCGATGTGTGCATCGTCTTCTACGATCAGTACCCGCTTGGTCCGCTCCATTCGCCTGATTCTCGCCTTTTTGGAAAAGCCCATTGTGGCCAAGATCGGCCTGGGGAGTTGTCACATTTAATTTAACTTTGCGTGAGGACTTGGCGAAGGGCGTGCGCCGACTATAGCGGCACGCCACCTGGCGCCATCGACCCTACGGAGAACAACATGAACAAGCTGACTACTACCGCATTGACCCTGTTCCTGGCCATGGGGACCGCGAGTGTCTTCGCCGCCGACGCCATGAGCAAGGATGCCACGCCCCAGGGCGCCATGAGCAAAGACAACGGCAGCATGTCCAAAGATGCGATGCACAAGGACAGCATGAGTAAAGATGCCATGAGCAAGGACGGCATGAAGAAAGATGCCCCCATGAGCAAGGACGCGATGAGCAAGGACAGCATGAAGAAAGATGCTATGCCTAAAGAGTAATCGCCCGTATGCAAGGCTTGCCGGGCTATTCGCGAGCAAGCTTTGCGCCCACAAGATTTGAGGTTCCGCGGGAGCAAGGCTCGCCCGCGAAGGTGCCTTCAACATCACTACTCATCCATTGCCTCGGAGCACCTCCCATGAATCTGCCCCGCAACTGGCGCCGTTTAAGCAAACCCCTGCAGTGGAGCGCGTTCGCCGCCACGCTGTTGGGCGCGTCCATCGCCCATGCCGAACAAGCGGTCATCATCCCCGCCCCGGTGCAGGATGAAACCCCCGGCAAAACTGTCCACAGTGAAACCGCCGTGTTCGCAGGCGGCTGCTTCTGGGGCGTGCAGGGCGTGTTCCAGCACGTCAATGGTGTGACCCAAGCGGTCTCCGGCTATGCCGGCGGCCAGGCGCAGACAGCCCACTATGAAGAAGTCGGCAGCGGTGAGACCGGGCATGCCGAGTCGGTACAGGTGACCTACGACCCGAGCCAGGTCACTTATGGCCAGCTGCTGCAGATCTACTTTTCGGTGGTCCACGACCCCACCGAGCTGAATCGTCAGGGCCCGGATAGCGGCACCCAGTATCGCTCGACGATATTCACCAGCGATGCCGGCCAGCGGCAGATCGCTCAGGCCTATATCACCCAGCTCAATGGCGCCAAGGCCTGGTCCAAACCGCTGGTGACTACTGTCGAGGACCTTAAGGGCTTCTATCCGGCCGAGGGTTACCACCAGGATTACCTGACCCAGCATCCCTACAGCCCCTACATCATGATCAACGACCAGCCGAAGGTGGCCGCCCTCGAGGCCACGTTCAAAGACCGTTATCGCGACAAGCCGGTGCTGGTTAACCCCTGATCAGCATCGCCCCCGAGCATTTTTCGGGGGCGAACCCCTCGCCATACCTCCCGAATTGCCAAATCTGTGGATTAAGCCCTGTGGAAAACCCTGTCTAAGCTCTGGTGATAACCAGGCTTCCTGGCTGTGGATGCCTACGCCTGTGCATAACCACCCATTTCATCCACAGGTTTAAGGCGCTTATCCCAAAGGCTCATTGGCACATGACCACAACCTTTTGAATCTCTGTACATCACGTAAATAGAGGGCTGTGTAGATCTATCCACAGAAAATGGCCTGTGTATAAATAAACATAAAAACAAAGCTTTAATAAATTTCTTTCTTTTTAATTTCTATTACTCTCGATTATCCACAGCTGGTTATTTTTTGTGCAGACGGGTTCCTTAGACCGGGACCAAGCCCTATACTTGTCGACTATCCCAATTACCCACAGAGACAGGCACGAGGTGCGTGGTGGATTTCCCTTCCCGTTTTGAAGTGATCGTCATCGGCGGCGGTCATGCCGGTACCGAGGCCGCACTTGCGTCAGCACGCATGGGCGCCAAAACCCTGCTGCTGACCCATAACGTGGAAACGCTCGGGCAGATGAGCTGCAATCCTGCGATCGGTGGCATCGGTAAAAGCCACTTGGTCAAAGAGATCGATGCGCTCGGCGGCGCCATGGCGCTGGCCACCGACAAGGGCGGCATCCAGTTCCGCGTACTGAACGGCCGCAAAGGTCCAGCCGTGCGTGCTACTCGGGCCCAGGCCGACCGCATCCTGTACAAGGCGGCCATTCGCGAGATCCTCGAGAACCAGCCCAACCTGTGGATATTCCAGCAAGCCTGTGATGACCTGATCGTCGAGCAGGATGAAGTCAAAGGCGTGGTGACCCAGATGGGCCTGCGTTTTCTGGCCGATTCCGTGGTATTGACCGTCGGCACCTTCCTCGGCGGCCTGATCCATATCGGTTTGCAGAACCATTCCGGCGGCCGCGCCGGTGATCCGCCTTCGATCGCCCTGGCCCATCGGCTGCGCGAGTTGCCATTGCGGGTAGGGCGCCTGAAGACCGGCACGCCACCGCGTATCGACGGCAAATCGGTGGATTTCTCGGTAATGACCGAACAACCGGGCGATACGCCGATTCCGGTGATGTCGTTCATGGGCTCCAAGGAGCAGCATCCACGCCAGGTCAGTTGCTGGATCACCCATACCAACGCCCGAACCCACGAAATCATCGCGGCCAACCTCGATCGCTCGCCGATGTACTCGGCCGCTGGCGAAATCGAAGGCATCGGCCCGCGTTATTGCCCGTCGATCGAAGACAAGATCCACCGCTTTGCCGACAAGGAAAGCCATCAGGTGTTCATCGAGCCGGAAGGCCTGACCACTCATGAGCTGTACCCCAACGGCATTTCGACGTCCTTGCCGTTCGACGTGCAGTTGCAGATCGTGCGTTCGATTCGCGGTATGGAAAACGCCCACATCGTGCGGCCCGGCTACGCCATTGAATATGACTACTTCGACCCGCGGGACCTGAAGTACAGCCTTGAAACCAAGGTGATCGCCGGGCTGTTCTTCGCCGGGCAGATCAACGGCACCACCGGTTACGAAGAGGCGGGCGCGCAGGGTCTGCTCGCCGGCGCCAACGCCGCATTGCGTGCGCAGGGCCGCGAAAGCTGGTGTCCGCGCCGCGACGAGGCGTACATCGGCGTGCTGGTCGACGACTTGATCACCCTCGGTACACAGGAACCGTACCGGATGTTCACTTCCCGGGCCGAATACCGCCTGATCCTGCGTGAAGACAACGCCGACCTGCGCCTGACCGAAAAAGGCCGCGAACTGGGCCTGGTCGATGATGCGCGTTGGGCGGCGTTTTGCACCAAGCGCGAAGCCATCGCCCAGGAAGAACAACGGCTGAAAAACACCTGGGTGCGCCCGGGCACCGAACTGGGCGACTCGATCGCCGCGCGTTTCGGCACCCCTCTGACCCACGAATACAACCTGCTCAACCTGCTCAGCCGTCCCGAAATCGACTACGTCGGCCTTGTGGATATCACCGGCAACGGCGCAATCGATCCACAGGTCGCCGAACAGGTCGAGATCAAGACCAAGTATGCGGGCTATATCGATCGGCAACAGGACGAGATCGCTCGCCTGCGCGCTAGTGAAAACACCCGTCTGCCTGTGGATATCGACTACACGACGATTTCCGGGTTGTCGAAGGAAATCCAGGGCAAGCTTGGCAACACCCGTCCCGAGACCTTGGGCCAGGCGTCGCGCATCCCCGGCGTCACTCCGGCAGCCATCTCGTTGTTGCTGATTCATCTGAAAAAACGCGGCGCCGGTCGTGCGTTGGAGCAAACCGCTTGAGTTCTCTGGTCACCGAGCAACACGCAGAAGAGTTATCCACAGGTGCTCGTTCGCTGGGCATCGAACTCAGCGAGCAGCAGCATGCGCAATTGCTGGGTTATCTGGCCCTGTTGATAAAATGGAACAAGGCCTACAACCTCACGGCCGTGCGCAATCTGGACGAAATGGTCTCGCGGCATCTGCTCGATAGCCTGAGCATCCTTCCGCACATCGGCGACAGTCCGAGCTGGCTGGACGTCGGCAGTGGCGGCGGCATGCCCGGCATTCCGCTGGCCATCATGTTTCCCGAGAAACAGGTGACCACGCTGGACAGCAACGGCAAGAAAACCCGCTTCCAGACCCAGGTCAAACTGGAGCTCAAGCTCGATAACCTGCAAGTTGTCCACAGCCGCGCCGAGAACTTCCAGCCGGCCCAGCCGTTCGCCGGCATCGTCTCCCGCGCTTTCAGCAGTCTGGAAGACTTTGCCAACTGGACTCGCCACCTCGGCGACGGGCAAACGCGCTGGTTGGCAATGAAAGGGCTGCATCCTGCCGACGAACTGGTAGCATTGCCGGCAGACTTCCACCTCGATAGCGAAAACGCCTTGGCCGTACCCGGTTGCCAAGGCCAACGCCATCTGCTGATACTGCGCCGCACGGCATGATTGGGAACACAAGCAAGAATGGCTAAGGTATTAGCAATCGCGAACCAGAAAGGCGGTGTGGGCAAGACCACCACCTGCATCAACCTCGCCGCATCGCTGGTTGCGACCAAGCGTCGTGTGCTGTTGATCGACCTCGATCCACAGGGCAACGCCACCATGGGCAGCGGTGTGGATAAACACACTCTGGAAAACTCCGTGTACGACCTGTTGATCGGCGAATGCGATCTGCAGGAGGCCATGCAATTCTCCGAACACGGCGGTTATCAACTGCTGCCGGCTAACCGCGACCTGACCGCCGCCGAAGTCGTCCTGCTCGAAATGCAGATGAAAGAGAGCCGTCTGCGTACGGCCCTGGCGCCGGTGCGGGAAAACTACGATTACATCCTCATCGACTGCCCGCCGTCGCTGTCGATGCTGACCCTCAACGCACTGGTGGCCGCCGATGGCGTGATCATCCCCATGCAGTGCGAGTACTTTGCCCTCGAAGGGCTCAGCGACCTTGTGGATAACATCAAGCGCATCGCCGAACTGCTCAACCCCGAACTGAAAATCGAAGGTCTGCTGCGGACCATGTACGATCCGCGACTTAGCTTGATCAACGATGTGTCCGCGCAACTCAAGGCGCACTTTGGCGAACAGCTGTACGACACGGTCATTCCGCGCAACATTCGCCTGGCCGAGGCCCCGAGTTTCGGGATGCCCGCATTGGCCTATGACAAACAATCCCGGGGTGCGCTGGCCTATCTGGCCCTCGCCGGCGAGATGGTCCGCCGTCAACGCCGCCCGTCACGCCCCGTCGCGGCACTTTAAGGAATCCAAATGGCCGTCAAGAAACGAGGTCTGGGACGCGGATTGGATGCGCTGCTGAGTGGCCCGACCGTCAGCTCGCTTGAAGAACAAGCGGTGCAGATCGACCAGAAAGAACTCCAGCACCTGCCCCTGGACGTGATCCAGCGCGGCAAGTACCAGCCGCGCCGCGACATGGATCCGCAGGCGCTCGAAGAACTGGCGCACTCGATCAAGAGCCAAGGCGTGATGCAGCCCATCGTGGTCCGCCCGATCGCTGGCGACCGATTCGAAATCATCGCCGGTGAACGCCGCTGGCGTGCAAGCCAGCAGGCCGGCATGGAAACCATCCCGGCCATGGTTCGTGATGTGCCGGACGAAACTGCCATCGCCATGGCGCTGATCGAGAACATCCAGCGCGAAGACCTCAACCCGGTCGAAGAAGCCAATGCCCTGGCGCGCCTGCAGCAGGAATTCAACCTGACTCAACAACAGGTCGCCGACGTGGTGGGTAAATCCCGCGTGACGGTGGCCAACCTGATGCGTCTGATCGCCTTGCCAGAGGTCATCAAGACCATGCTGGCCCATGGCGATCTGGAAATGGGTCACGCTCGCGCTTTGCTCGGCTTGCCCGAAGAACAGCAGGTCGAAGGAGCGCGACACGTTGTCGCACGAGGCCTTACAGTTCGTCAGACCGAGGCACTGGTGCGCCAGTGGTTGAGTGGCAAACCGCAGCCTGTTGAAGCGGCAAAACCCGATCCGGATATCACTCGCCTCGAGCAGAAACTGGCCGAACGCCTAGGCTCTGCGGTGCAGATCCGCCACGGACAGAAGGGCAAGGGCCAGCTGGTGATCAAATACAACTCGCTCGATGAGCTTCAAGGAGTGCTTGCGCACATCCGTTGAAACAATTGAGTTTGTAGCGGCCAGTCGGAAATCACTACCCGGCAGTTGAATAGGGGCTTAACCGCCCCTATACTCTGCGCGCATTTTGTCGGCACAATTTATGCCAAGTCATTGATTTACGGCACGCCGACCCAACAGGAGCCAACACGATGGAAACCCGCACGCTAAACAGGCTGCCGTTCCATCGCTGGGCAGTTTTTCCGCTCCTGATGGTGCAATTTGCCGTGTTTTTGCTCGCAGCGTTGGGGCTGTGGCAGTGGCACGGGGCAGTCAGTGGGTACTCGGGTCTTTGCGGAGGCTTGATCATCTGGCTGCCTAATCTGTATTTCGCGTACAAGGCTTTCCGGTTTACCGGCGCCAGATCAGCGCAAGTCATCGTCCGGTCATTTTATGCCGGCGAGGCGGGCAAAATAATTCTGACGGCAGTGCTCTTCGCACTGACGTTTGCAGGCGTGAAACCCTTGGCACCGCTGGCAGTATTCGGCGTTGTCTTGCTGACACAGGCGGTCAGCTGGTTTTCACCTCTGCTGATGAGAACAAGACTTTCGAGACCTTAGGGCGTTTGAGGCAACCATGGCAGCAGAAACCGCTTCGGGCTATATCCAGCACCACTTGATGAACCTGACCTTCGGGCAGCTACCGGAAGGCGGATGGGGCTTTGCTCACTCCGCTGCACAGGCCAAGGAAATGGGCTTTTGGGCATTCCACCTGGATACATTGGGTTGGTCGTTCGGGCTGGGCCTGATCTTCATCCTGATTTTCCGCGCGGCCGGTAAAAAAGCCACGTCCGGTCAGCCGGGTGCTCTGCAGAACTTCGTCGAAGTGCTGGTCGAGTTCGTCGATGGCAGCGTGAAAGACAGCTTCCATGGCCGCAACGCCGTGATCGCACCTCTGGCGCTGACCATTTTCGTCTGGGTCTTCATGATGAACGCCATTGACCTGGTACCGGTCGACTGGATTCCTCAACTGGCTGCCGCAATTTCCGGTGATCACGAGATTCCGTTCCGCGCCGTGTCGACCACCGACCCGAACGCCACGCTGGCCATGGCTTTCTGCGTGTTCGCGCTGATCATCTACTACAGCATCAAGATCAAGGGCCTGGGCGGCTTCATCGGCGAGCTCACTCTGCACCCGTTCGGCAGCAAGAATATCTTCATCCAGATCCTGCTGATCCCGGTGAACTTCCTGCTGGAATTCGTCACCCTGATCGCCAAGCCAATCTCTCTGGCCTTGCGGTTGTTCGGCAACATGTACGCAGGCGAGCTGGTATTCATCCTCATCGCAGTCATGTTCGGCAGTGGTCTGCTGTGGCTGAGCGGTCTGGGCGTGGTGCTGCAATGGGCGTGGGCGGTGTTCCACATCCTGATCATCACCTTGCAGGCGTTCATCTTCATGATGCTGACCATCGTCTACCTGTCGATGGCACACGAAGATAACCATTGAGTGTCGCCTCGGCGCTGCTTGATGTAACGATTCAGTTTTACCGATTCAATTAAAAAAAACCTAGCAAATACGACGTTAAAGTCGGGAGGAAAGATGGAAACTGTAGTTGGTCTAACCGCTATCGCTGTTGCTCTGCTGATCGGCCTGGGTGCTCTGGGTACTGCTATCGGCTTTGGTCTGCTTGGCGGCAAGTTCCTGGAAGGCGCAGCGCGTCAGCCAGAAATGGTCCCAATGCTGCAAGTTAAAATGTTCATCGTCGCCGGTCTGCTCGACGCCGTGACCATGATCGGCGTTGGTATCGCACTGTTCTTCACCTTCGCAAACCCCTTCGTTGCCCAAATCGCTGGCTAATCACTCGAATTTTCGAGTGATGTGGTGTGATGGACAAAGAACGAGCGAGGTGTTGGCGTGAACATTAATGCAACCCTGATTGGCCAGTCCGTTGCGTTCTTCATCTTTGTGCTGTTCTGCATGAAGTTCGTGTGGCCTCCGGTCATCGCGGCTTTGCACGAACGTCAGAAGAAGATCGCTGATGGATTGGACGCTGCCAGCCGAGCAGCTCGCGACCTGGAGTTGGCCCAAGAGAAAGCGGGTCAACAACTGCGCGACGCGAAAGCTCAAGCAGCTGAAATCATTGAGCAGGCCAAGAAGCGCGGTAACCAGATCGTCGAAGAGGCCGTTGAAAAGGCCCGTGTCGACGCTGACCGTGTGAAGGTCCAGGCTCAGGCCGAGATCGAGCAGGAACTGAATGGCCTCAAAGACGCGCTGCGTGCCCAAGTGGGCTTGCTGGCAGTCGGCGGCGCCGAGAAGATACTGGGTGCCACAATCGATCAAAACGCGCACGCGGAGCTGGTTAACAAACTGGCTACTGAAATTTAAGCGAGGGCGATCATGGCAGAACTGACCACGTTGGCCCGACCTTACGCTAAGGCGGCCTTCGAGCACGCTCAGGCCCACCAGCAACTGGCCAATTGGTCAGCCATGCTCGGCCTGGCTGCAGCGGTGTCACAAGATGACACCATGCAGCGCGTACTCAAGGCCCCGCGACTGACGAGCGCAGACAAGGCCGCCACGTTTATTGACGTGTGCGGTGACAAGTTCGATGCCCAGGCACAGAATTTCATTCACATCGTTGCTGAAAACGACCGTCTCTCGATTCTTCCAGAGATAGCCGCGCTGTTCGAGCTGTACAAGGCCGAGCAAGAGAAAACGATCGATGTGGAAGTCACCAGTGCCTTCGCGTTGAACCAAGAACAGCAAGACAAACTCGCCAAGGTTCTCAGTGCACGACTCAACCGGGAAGTGCGCCTGCAAGTTGCGGAGGACGCTGCCCTGATTGGTGGTGTCGTCATCCGTGCCGGCGACCTGGTTATCGATGGCTCGATTCGCGGCAAAATCGCGAAACTTGCCGAAGCATTGAAATCTTGAGTTTGAAGGGGCAGCAGAGCAATGCAGCAACTCAATCCTTCCGAAATAAGTGAAATCATCAAGGGCCGCATCGAAAAACTCGATGTGACCTCTCAAGCCCGTAACGAAGGCACTGTCGTCAGCGTGTCTGACGGTATCGTACGGATTCACGGTCTGGCCGACGTCATGTACGGCGAAATGATCGAGTTTCCAGGCGGTGTCTACGGTATGGCGCTCAACCTGGAGCAAGACTCCGTAGGTGCCGTGGTACTGGGCTCCTACCAGTCGCTGGCTGAAGGCATGCGCGCCAAGTGCACCGGCCGTGTCCTGGAAGTTCCTGTTGGTAAGGAACTGCTGGGTCGCGTCGTCGACGCACTGGGCAACCCTGTCGATGGCAAAGGTCCGCTGAACAACACCGAGACCGACGCGGTCGAGAAAGTTGCTCCAGGCGTGATCTGGCGTAAGTCGGTAGACCAGCCTGTACAGACTGGCTACAAGGCTGTCGATGCCATGATCCCTGTCGGCCGTGGCCAGCGCGAGCTGATCATCGGTGACCGTCAGATCGGCAAGACCGCTCTGGCGATCGACGCGATCATCAACCAGAAAGACAGCGGTATTTTCTGCGTCTACGTGGCAATCGGTCAGAAGCAATCGACCATCGCCAACGTGGTTCGCAAGCTGGAAGAAAACGGCGCGCTGGCTAACACCATCGTCGTTGCCGCGAGCGCTTCGGAATCTGCAGCACTGCAGTTCCTGGCTCCGTACTCCGGTTGCACCATGGGCGAATACTTCCGCGACCGCGGTGAAGACGCGCTGATCGTTTATGACGATCTGTCCAAGCAAGCAGTGGCTTACCGCCAGATTTCCCTGCTGCTGCGCCGTCCACCAGGCCGTGAAGCTTACCCAGGCGACGTGTTCTATCTCCACTCCCGTCTGCTGGAGCGCGCATCGCGTGTTTCGGAAGAGTACGTAGAGAAGTTCACCAACGGCGCAGTGACCGGCAAAACCGGCTCGCTGACCGCACTGCCGATCATCGAAACCCAGGCTGGCGACGTTTCCGCGTTCGTTCCGACCAACGTGATTTCCATCACTGACGGTCAGATCTTCCTGGAATCGGCCATGTTCAACTCGGGCATCCGCCCAGCAGTGAACGCCGGTGTTTCGGTATCCCGTGTGGGTGGTGCCGCTCAGACCAAGATCATCAAGAAGCTCTCCGGTGGTATCCGTACCGCTCTGGCTCAGTACCGTGAACTGGCGGCATTCGCCCAGTTCGCTTCTGACCTGGACGAAGCGACCCGCAAGCAACTTGAGCATGGTCAGCGCGTTACCGAGCTGATGAAGCAGAAGCAATACGCACCAATGTCGATCGCTGACATGGCGCTGTCGCTGTATGCCGCTGAGCGTGGGTTCCTGACTGACGTTGAAATCACCAAGATCGGCAGCTTCGAACAAGCGCTGATTGCTTTCTTCAACCGCGATCACGCCGAACTGATGGCGAAGATCAACGTGAAGGGTGACTTCAATGACGAAATCGATGCTGGCATGAAAGCCGGTATCGAGAAGTTCAAGGCCACCCAAACCTGGTAAGCCGCAGCGGAGGCCGCAAGGCCTCCGCTTGCTAACCTGATAGGTGTTACATGGCAGGCGCAAAAGAGATTCGCAGTAAGATTGCGAGCATCAAAAGCACGCAAAAGATTACCAGCGCCATGGAGAAAGTGGCGGTCAGCAAAATGCGCAAGGCACAAATGCGCATGGCAGCCAGCCGTCCTTACGCGGAGCGTATCCGCCAGGTGATTGGGCATCTCGCCAACGCCAACCCGGAATACCGCCACTCGTTCATGATCGATCGCGAAGTAAAGCGCGTCGGTTATGTGGTAGTGAGCAGTGACCGTGGTCTGTGCGGCGGCTTGAATACCAACCTGTTCAAGGCCTTGGTCAAGGACATGGCGGTAAACCGCGAAAATGGCGTAGAGATCGACCTGTGTGTGGTCGGCAGCAAAGGTGCGGCGTTTTTCCGCAACTTCGGCGGCAACGTCGTCGCTGCTATCAGCCACCTGGGTGAAGAGCCGTCGATCAATGACTTGATCGGCAGCGTCAAGGTCATGCTGGATGCTTACCTGGAAGGCCGTATCGATCGCCTGTCCGTGGTATCCAACAAGTTCATCAATACCATGACGCAAAAACCGACGGTGGAGCAGTTGATCCCGTTGGTGGCAACCCCGGATCAGGATCTCAAGCACCACTGGGATTACCTCTACGAACCCGACGCCAAAGAGCTGCTTGACGGCCTGATGGTGCGTTACGTGGAATCGCAGGTGTACCAGGCGGTGGTCGAGAACAACGCTGCTGAACAAGCCGCGCGGATGATCGCAATGAAGAATGCAACCGACAACGCCGGAGACCTGATCAAGGACCTCCAGTTGATTTACAACAAGGCGCGTCAGGCTGCGATCACCCAAGAGATCTCGGAAATCGTCGGCGGCGCTGCCGCGGTTTAACGGTTCAAATATTCAGAGGATCCTGCTATGAGTAGCGGACGTATCGTTCAAATCATCGGCGCCGTCATCGACGTGGAATTTCCACGTGACAGCGTACCGAGCATCTACAACGCTTTGAAAGTCATAAGCGAAGCTGGCACTACCCTCGAAGTTCAGCAGCAGCTGGGCGACGGCGTGGTTCGTACCATCGCCATGGGTTCCACCGAAGGCCTGAAACGCGGTCTGGAAGTGACCGACTCCGGCGCAGCCATCTCCGTACCGGTCGGTAAAGCGACCCTGGGCCGGATCATGGACGTGCTCGGCAATCCGATCGACGAAGCTGGCCCGATCGACACCGACGAGCGCTGGGGTATCCACCGCGCCGCTCCTACCTTCGCGGAACAAGCGGGCGGCAACGACCTGCTGGAAACCGGCATCAAGGTCATCGACCTGATCTGCCCGTTCGCCAAGGGCGGTAAAGTCGGTCTGTTCGGTGGTGCCGGTGTCGGCAAGACCGTCAACATGATGGAACTGATCCGTAACATCGCGATGGAACACAGCGGTTATTCCGTGTTCGCCGGTGTGGGTGAGCGTACTCGTGAAGGTAACGACTTCTATCACGAGATGAAGGACTCCAACGTTCTGGACAAAGTGGCACTGGTCTACGGTCAGATGAACGAGCCGCCGGGCAACCGTCTGCGCGTCGCACTGACTGGCCTGACCATGGCCGAGAAGTTCCGTGACGAAGGTAACGACGTTCTGCTGTTCGTCGACAACATCTACCGTTACACCCTGGCCGGTACTGAAGTATCCGCACTGCTGGGCCGTATGCCTTCCGCAGTAGGTTACCAGCCGACGCTGGCCGAAGAGATGGGCGTGCTGCAAGAGCGCATCACTTCGACCAAGTCCGGTTCGATCACCTCGGTACAAGCTGTATACGTACCTGCGGATGACTTGACCGACCCGTCGCCAGCCACCACGTTCGCCCACTTGGACGCCACCGTCGTACTGTCCCGTGACATCGCCTCTCTGGGTATCTACCCAGCGGTCGATCCACTGGACTCGACTTCGCGCCAGCTGGACCCGGACGTCGTCGGCCAGGAGCACTACGACACCGCTCGCGGCGTTCAGTACGTGCTGCAGCGCTACAAAGAGCTGAAAGACATCATCGCGATCCTGGGTATGGACGAGCTGTCGGAAACCGACAAGCAACTCGTATCCCGCGCTCGTAAGATTCAGCGCTTCCTGTCGCAGCCGTTCTTCGTGGCTGAAGTCTTCACCGGTGCATCGGGTAAGTACATTTCCCTGAAAGACACCATTGCTGGCTTCTCCGGCATCCTGCGCGGTGACTACGACCACTTGCCAGAGCAAGCGTTCTACATGGTCGGGCCGATCGAAGAAGCAATCGAGAAAGCCAAGAAACTGTAATTTCGGCGCCCGGCAACGGGCGCTCATCAGGTTGAGGCAAGCAGATGGCTATGACAGTCCATTGCGACATCGTCAGCGCGGAAGGAGAAATCTTTTCCGGTCAGGTGGAGATGGTGATTGCGCACGGTGCTTTGGGTGATCTCGGTATCACTCTTGGCCACGCCCCGCTGATCACCAGCTTGAAGCCAGGCCCTATCCGCCTGATCAAGCAGGACGGCGCAGAAGAAGAGGTGTTCTACATCTCGGGTGGTTTCCTCGAGGTTCAGCCGAACATGGTCAAGGTTCTTGCCGACACCGTGCAACGTGCTGCCGACCTGGACGAAGCCGCTTCTCAGCTGGCTGTTCAAGAAGCGCAGAAAGCGCTGAATGAACAGGGTGCTGATTTCGACTACGGCGCTGCTGCTGCACGTCTGGCCGAGGCGACAGCTCAGCTGCGCACCGTCCAGCAGATTCGCAAGAAGTACGGCCACTAAGGCTGCGCTTTGTGCGCGATTGAGTAAAAGGGTAGCCTCGGCTACCCTTTTTCTTTTTCCGCCCCCTTCATTCATCGGTCACGCACACTGGCCGCTCAGGATTGGTAGCTCGTCAATGTCCCTTGATATCGTCATTCTCGCCGCAGGCCAAGGCACGCGGATGCGCTCGGCTTTGCCGAAGGTGTTGCATCCCGTCGCCGGCAACTCGATGCTCGGCCATGTTATCCACAGCGCCCGCCAGCTGGACCCACAGGGCATCCATGTGGTGATTGGCCACGGTGCCGAGCAGGTCCGTGAGCGCCTGGCCGCCGACGACTTGAGCTTCGTGCTGCAGGACCAGCAACTTGGCACCGGCCACGCCGTGGCGCAGGCGCTGCCGAACCTGAGCGCCGATACCGTGCTGATCCTCTATGGCGATGTGCCGCTGATCGAAGTGGCGACCTTGCAGCGCTTGCTGACCAAGGTCACGCCCGATCAACTGGCCCTGCTGACGGTCAACCTGCCTGACCCGACCGGCTATGGCCGCATCGTGCGTGATACACAGGGCAGCGTGCAGGCGATCGTCGAGCACAAGGACGCGACCGAGGCGCAACGTGCGATCTGCGAGGGCAATACCGGGATTCTCGCTGTGCCTGCCGCGCGTCTGGCGCAGTGGCTGGGCAGCCTGTCGAATCATAACGCCCAGGGTGAGTACTACCTCACCGACGTGATTGCCATGGCCGTGGCCGATGGCCTGGTGGTCGCCACCGAGACCGCTCAGGATCCGATGGAAGTGCAGGGCGCCAACGATCGCAAGCAGCTCGCCGAGCTCGAGCGTCACTACCAGTGGCGCCAAGCGCGGCGCGTGATGGCGGCGGGTGTGACCCTGCGCGACCCGGCACGCTTCGACGTACGCGGTGAGGTCACGGTGGGCCGTGACGTGCTGATTGACGTCAACGTGGTGCTCGAAGGTCGAGTCATCATCGAGGACGACGTGGTGATCGGCGCCAACTGCACCATCAAGGACAGCACCCTGCGCAAGGGCGCGGTGGTCAAGGCCAACAGTCATCTGGATGGCGCGGTAATGGGCGAGGGTAGCGATGCCGGCCCGTTTGCGCGATTGCGCCCGGGTACTGTGCTGGGCGCGCGTGCTCATGTGGGTAACTTTGTCGAGCTGAAGAATGCCGTGCTGGGGGAGGGCGCCAAGGCGGGCCACCTGAGTTATCTGGGCGATGCCGATATCGGCGCGCGCACCAATATCGGTGCCGGTACCATCACCTGCAACTACGACGGTGTGAACAAGTGGCGCACCACCATGGGGGCGGACGTGTTTATCGGTTCGAACAACTCGCTGGTGGCGCCTGTGGATATCTCTGCGGGGGCTACCACGGCGGCGGGTTCGACTATTACCCAGGATGTGCCGGAGAGCCAACTGGCTGTCGCCCGCGCCCGTCAGCGCAATATTGAAGGCTGGGCGCGGCCGGTGAAGATCCGCAAGCCCTAAGATATCCACAGAGCTTTGAGGTGGCCCGAACCGGCCCCTCCGCGAGCAAGCTTTGCTTCCACAGTGCAAATCGATACTGAGTCGTTCACCTGTAGGAGCAAGGCTTGCCCGCGAAGACGGCCCTGAGACCACCACCATCCCAAAATAGTTATCCACAGCTGTGTTTCACATTTCCCCCCTTGACCCATTGCCCATTTTGGGTTTTGATTGCGCTCATTAACTTTCGAACCGAAACTTATAGCAATCATGTCGAAACGAAACACTCCCCAACGTCGCCACAATATCCTCGCCTTGCTCAACGAGCAGGGTGAAGTCAGTGTGGATAACTTGGCCAAACGGTTCGAAACGTCCGAAGTCACAATCCGCAAGGACCTGGCCGCTCTGGAGAGTAATGGCCTGCTGCTGCGTCGTTACGGCGGCGCGGTGACCATGCCTCAGGAACTGATCAGCGAGGTCGCCCAGCCGGTGTCTGTGTATAAACAGGCCATCGCCCATGCAGCCGTGCAACGCATCAAGGAACACGCGCGCATCATCATCGACAGTGGCAGTACCACCGCCGCGATGATCCCGCACCTCGGGCTGCAGCCCGGCCTGGTGGTCATGACCAACTCGCTCAATGTCGCCAGCGCCCTGAGCGAGCTCGAACATGAGCCGGTACTATTGATGACCGGCGGCACCTGGGACCCGCATTCCGAGTCGTTCCAGGGTCAAGTCGCTGAACAAGTGCTGCGCTCCTATGATTTCGACCAACTGTTCATCGGCGCCGATGGCATCGACCTGCAACGTGGAACCACCACCTTCAACGAGCTGTTGGGACT
The DNA here is from genome assembly GCF_031880315.1 of Pseudomonas baltica. Classification (NCBI taxonomy): domain Bacteria; kingdom Pseudomonadati; phylum Pseudomonadota; class Gammaproteobacteria; order Pseudomonadales; family Pseudomonadaceae; genus Pseudomonas; species Pseudomonas baltica. The sequence goes on from NZ_CP134771.1 coordinate 3,457,078, forward strand.
GAGCCGGGTCATGGCCGAAGTCGCGCGCGAAGTGATCGTCATGGTCGAGTCCGACAAGGTCGGGCGCAAGATCCCTAATCTCGAGCTGCCCTGGGGCAGCGTACATACCCTTATCACCGATGATCGTCTGCCCTTCGAGGCTCGCGACCAGATTCAGGCCCGCGGCATCAACCTCATCATCGCCGCCGTCAATCAGGAGTAATAAACATGTGTGGAATCGTCGGCGCCATCGCTGAGCGCAACATCACGGCCATCCTCCTCGAAGGCCTGAAACGTCTTGAATACCGCGGCTACGACAGCGCCGGCGTGGCAGTCGTCAGCAACGATGGCCAACTGCAACGCCGCCGCCGTACCGGCAAGGTCAGCGAACTCGAAGCCTCCCTGGCCGCTGAACCGCTGGTCGGCAAGCTCGGTATCGCCCACACCCGCTGGGCTACCCATGGCGCGCCCAACGAACGCAACGCCCATCCGCACTTCTCCGGTGACGTTGGCGTTGTGCACAACGGCATCATCGAGAACCACGAAGCGCTGCGCGAGCTGCTGAGTGCCCAGGGTTACATCTTCGCCTCCGAGACCGACACCGAAGTCATCGCCCACCTGCTCCACCACACCCTGAAAACCGTGCCGGACATCGCCGATGCCCTCAAGGCCACGGTCAAGCAACTGCACGGCGCCTACGGCCTGGCGGCGATCCACTTGGCTCAGCCTGATCGCTTGGTGGCGGCCCGTAGCGGCAGCCCGCTGGTGATCGGCCTCGGTCTGGGCGAGAACTTCCTCGCCTCCGACCAGTTGGCGCTACGCCAGGTCACCGACCGCTTCATGTACCTCGAAGAGGGCGATATCGCCGACATTCGTCGCGACAGCGTGCACATCTGGGACGCCAGCGGCCACGCCGTACAACGCGAAGCCGTGCAGTACCACGAAGGCGCCGAAGCCGCCGACAAGGGTGAATACCGCCACTTCATGCTCAAGGAAATCCACGAGCAGCCCAAAGTCGTGCAGCGCACCCTCGAAGGCCGCCTCGGCCAGGACAGCGTACTGGTGCAGGCTTTCGGCCCACAGGCCGCCGAGTTGTTCGCCAAAGTGCGCAACGTGCAGATCGTCGCCTGCGGCACCAGCTACCACGCCGGCATGGTCGCCCGTTACTGGCTCGAAGGCCTGGCCGGCATTCCCTGCCAGGTCGAAGTTGCCAGCGAATTCCGCTATCGCCGCGTGGTGGTGCAGCCCGACACCCTGTTCGTCTCCATCTCCCAGTCCGGCGAAACCGCCGACACCCTGGCCGCCCTGCGCAACGCCAAGGCGCTGGGCTTCCTCGGCAGCCTGGCGATCTGCAACGTCGGCATCAGCTCGCTGGTCCGCGAATCCGACCTGACCCTGCTCACCCAGGCCGGCCCGGAAATCGGCGTCGCCTCCACCAAGGCCTTCACCACTCAACTGGTCGCCTTGATGCTGCTGACCCTTTCCATCGGCCAGGTCAAAGGCACCTTGGAGGACGGCGTCGAAGCCGAACTGGTGGCCGAACTGCGCCGCCTGCCGACCCGCCTCGGCGAAGCCCTGGCCATGGACAGCACCGTCGAAGAAGTCGCCAAACTGTTCGCCGAGAAGCACCACACCCTGTTCCTCGGCCGCGGCGCGCAGTTCCCGGTAGCGATGGAAGGCGCCCTCAAGCTTAAGGAAATTTCCTACATCCATGCGGAAGCGTACCCGGCCGGCGAACTCAAGCATGGCCCATTGGCACTGGTGGATGCCGACATGCCTGTGGTCACCGTGGCGCCGAACAACGAGCTGCTGGAAAAGCTCAAGTCCAACCTGCAGGAAGTCCGCGCTCGTGGGGGTGAACTAGTAGTGTTTGCGGATGAGCAGGCGCACTTCGCCGATGGGCCGGGGACTCGGGTGGTGGCGATGCCGCATATCCATGATGCGCTGGCGCCGATTCTGTACACCTTGCCGCTGCAATTGCTGTCGTATTACGTGGCGGTGTTGAAAGGGACGGATGTAGATCAGCCGAGGAATTTGGCGAAGTCGGTGACGGTGGAGTGATAGCGTCAGGAATAGATCAACTGTTTGTTTTAGAGAATTAAAGCTGTCGCAGGAGAAATAAACCTGTCGCAGGAGCCGGTCTGATGACTCGAATCGGCCTCTGCCATGCGTTCGCTGGATGCTTGGCATACCGTGCACCCCGTGACTTTCGTGCTAGCCCAGTCGAGCCGGTTGATGCTGCTCCGAATTCAAAAAAATGAATCCTTGCGTTCCTTTGTGGAACGTAGTCGCTTTATTCCCAATGCAGGCCTGAGGGACGAAGCCTTTAAGGCTTTGTCTGACTGGAATTGGAACAGTTACCACGTCAAACTAATCGCGAAGCTACTAGGCTGGGATGGTTGCTATGGGTTCAATAAACTGCTGCATGGGCATACTATCTACCCTTGGCAGAGCGTTTTGAAGTCAAGATTCAACCAGTCCTACTCGGACCATGAATATATTTCAAATCGCACAGTATTTGCTGCCTTATCGGCCGAAAGATCCTATTGTCCTGTCTGCGCTAGAGATGACGAGCTACAACTGGGATACTCCTATTGGCGTCGTACGTTTCCTGGAGTGAGAGTATGTGCGAAACACAACGTTTTGCTACTTTCGGCATGCCAATACTTGTAGTGGTCTACTAACCCCGGACACCTTTTTAGGCGAAAATGATCGCCACACAGAGGTGTTCGATGAGCAGACAACGACGTACCTTCACCCCCGAATTCAAGCGCGAAGCTGCCAGCTTGGTGCTTGACCAGGGCTACAGCCACGCTGATGCAGCCCAGTCGCTTGGGTTGGTAGAGTCGGCCTTGCGCCGGTGGGTCAACCAGCTCCAGCAGGAACGAGCCGGTGCCACACCGACAAGCAAAGCGCTGACACCCGAGCAGCAGAAAATCCAGGAACTGGAAGCCCGAATCAACCGCCTGGAACGAGAGAAATCGATTTTAAAAAAGGCCACCGCGCTCTTGATGGCCGAGGAACACGAGCGTTCGCGTTAATCGATCAATTGCGGGCTCAAGAGCCGATTGATCTGTTGTGCTCGGTATTTGAAGTAACCCGATCTTGCTACTACGCGTACTGCCGAAAACGCCGGTATTCAGATGCCGAACGGGTGGTTTTGCGCAGCCGCGTGAACGAGCTGTTTACGCAAAGCCGAAGCGCTGCGGGCAGCCGGAGCATCATGCTGATGATGAAAGAGGACGGCATGCAGATCGGGCGATTCAAGGTGCGCGAGTTGATGCGCGAGATGAACCTGATCAGCAAACAGCCCGGTTCGCATTCCTATAAAAAGGCGACCGTGGAGCGACCTGATATTCCGAACGTGCTTGATCGAGGATTCACCGTCGCATCCCCAAACAAGGTCTGGTGCGGTGACATCACATACGTTTGGGCCGAAGGTCGATGGCACTATCTAGCAGCTGTCATCGACCTTTGTGCCCGCCGTGTTGTGGGTTGGGCGTTCTCACCCAAGCCCGACGCCGACTTGGTAATCAAGGCACTGGACATGGCTTACGAGCAGCGTGGCAGGCCGCAAAACGTACTGTTTCATAGCGACCAGGGCAGCCAATATGGCAGCCGAAGTTTCCGCCAAAGACTATGGCGATACCGCTTCACACAGAGCATGAGTCGGCGCGGCAACTGCCACGATAACGCGCCGATGGAGCGGCTGTTTCGCAGTCTGAAAACAGAATGGATACCGACGGTGGGCTACATGAGCGCTGCGCTAGCGCAACAGGATATCGGCCGATTCCTAATGGAGCGATACAACTGGCGGCGACCGCATCAGTTCAACGAAGGGCTAGCGCCTGTGGTCGCTGAGGAAAAACTCAATTCAGTGTCCGGGATCAGTTGACCACTACAATTCGTGGTAAGTGCCGCTTAGTCGCATACCCGAACGGCATAACTGTAAGGTCAATACATCATCTAGTGACAGGCAACGTTGCTGGTTAGAGTGGCTGACACAACTCGGCGCTATGCCTTTCTGATCAACAGTGGCGAAACCCGACGGCGCGCGAGCGAATCGCGCCGAACTGGCGAAGGTCGACCGACCTTTGAACTGGCCGTCGTTAACGGAGCGATAAAAATGACAAAACGTGATTGGCGGGTATCTTTGGCGGGCGAATGCAGGGTCGCTCCTGCAGTGGCACCCATAAAATCACGTTTTCCCAGACTCATACCGGTTCCCTATCGATTCACGCTGAAGTGCGCGCAGGACGCGCGAACATTGCATTGAAAATACGCTGACCATAAAGGCCGACGGCCAGGCCGAGTACGATCAGTACTACCGCCAGTACTTTGCTCACCGGCACACTTTCGTCGAACACCACTACCGAGCTGAGCATACCGAAGATCGGCACCAGCAAAGACAGCGGCGCCACTGTAGAGACCGGATAGGTTTTGAGCAGCGAGTTCCAGATCCAGTAAGCGAACAGCGTGTTGGGATAGACCTGGAACAGGATCGATAACATGGCAGTCGTGTTCACCTGACTTACAAACGCGGTGTAGCCGGCGCTACCGTTCACCGCGTAATCAAGGATGAACAGCGGAATCGGCGCAAACGCGCTGGACCAGACCAGAAAGCCGAAGACATCCTTGGTGCTGGCTTTCTTGTTGATGATGTTGGCAACGCTCCAAGACGCCGCGCCCACTAGCACCAGCAATACGCCGGTGAGGCTCACCGAACCGTCACTGATCTTGATGATGCACAACAGCCCCGCGAGGGCGATCAACATGCCCAGCACCTGGAAGCGGGTCAGCGCTTCCTTGAACACCCAACTGCCGAGCAGGATGGTGAAGAACGCGCTGAACTGCAGCACCAGCGAGGCGATGCCCGCCGATAGCCCGGCTTTGATACCCAGATTGACCACGCCCCACAAACCAATGCCGAACACTAGGCCATAGCCAATGATATAGCGCCACGGCACGTCGGGTTTACGGATGAAGAAGATCGCCGGTAATGCGCACAGACTGAAGCGGATACCCGCCAGGATGAACGGATCGACGGTGGCCAGTCCCAGTTTGATCACCGAGAAATTCACACCCCAGATTGCCGTTATCAATACAGCCAACACTACGTGTAGTGGTTTCATGGATTATGTGCCTTGATGAAGGAGGCTGGTGTCACGCCACAGATATAAGGTTGTGCGCCAGGCGCACACGTACAAACAGGTCGCGACCACATCCGCGCCGCCGACCCGGTTACCGACCTCGAGGAACACTAGTGAGTGTGTGCAACGCCATACTGACCTCGGTTGATATTAAAAGTGTGTGTGGCAGATCCACAGTTTCACGCCATCCGTTCACTTACGATCGCGAGAAATTTTTAATGCCAGAAAGTTATTTTGAAGTCAGTCCCAGGTAGATCCAGTAGAGCAGGGCGCCTGCGCTGATGGCGGCACCCAATATACAAACGGTGACCCAGCCAAAGTGTGCATAAGTATAAGTAGCGGCTATTGCACCCAGGCCACTGCCCACCGAATAGAAACACATGTAGGCGCCCACCAGTCGGCTTTGTGCATCGGGTCGTGCGGCGAAGATCAGGCTCTGATTGGTGACATGGACGGCCTGCACGGCGAAATCCAGTAACACCACACCCACTACCATGGCGAATAATGAGTGTTCAACGAACGCCGTAGGCAGCCAGGACAAGGTCAACAATACCAACGCGACGCCCGTGGTGCGGTTGCCGAGCCCTTGGTCAGCGAGCCGTCCGGCCCGCGCGGCTGCCAGAGCACCGGCTACACCGGCCAGTCCGAACAAACCAATCTGGGTGTGTGACAGCGACAACGGTGGCGCGCTGAGCGGCAGTACCATCGACGTCCATAACACGCTGAACGCGGCGAAAACCAGCAAGGCGAAGGTGCCCCGGACACGCAATGTGCGTTCGGTCAGGTACAACTGGAACACCGATCGCAGCAATTGCCAGTAGCTGCCTTTTGCCGGTGGCGGGGTGGAGGCCGGCATGGTGCGCATCAGCACCAGTGCCATGCCGATCATCAGGGCGGCCGAAACAAAATAAACACCGCGCCAGCCGGCCAGATCAGCCACTGCACCTGAGACGAAGCGGGCCAGTAGAATCCCAAGCACCACGCCACTGGTAACGGTGCCGACGGCTTCGCCACGCTGCTCGGGACTCGCCAGCGAGGCGGCGTAGGCAACCACCACTTGCACCACGACCGCCATCAGGCCCACGAGCACCATTGCGCCGAGCAACATGCCCCAATCCTGCGACAATCCAACTGCGCACAGGGCCAGAGCTGACAGCAGCATTTGTGTGAGGATAAGTTTCTTGCGATTGAGCAAATCCCCCAGCGGAACGACGAACAACAATCCGACGGCATAACCCGCTTGTGTGGCGGTCACTACGACACCAATCGTACCCGGCGAAACCGACAGGCTGGCAGCCATCGATTCCAGTAAAGGCTGAGCGAAGTAGACGTTTGCGACCGCCATGGCGCAGGTAATCGCAAAAAGGAAAGTCTGATAGCGACTGAGCTTGGAGCTATCCAGGGTTTGGGCCGCTTGAGTGCGCCCACCGCTGGATTTTTCGGCTTCAATGTCCATCTTTGCCGAAGCTTTAGACATTAACGGCATCACTCCATCCTTGGAAATTCGGTTTCGAAACAAAACCAAGTGGGTCGTTTTTTATCAAACGAAGTTGTGAATTACAACCACATGTGTAAAATATTTTCGTCTGACGTTAGAACTTTTTTCCTCCCTACTGCGCAGCGTTCAGGAGACCCATGGCCAAACAGCAATTACTGGCCCAGAGCGAATGCCCGGTCGCCCGCGCGCTCGAAGCAATCGGCGATCGTTGGGTGTTAATGATCATCCGCGACGCATTCGACGATGTACGCCGCTTCAGTGAATTTCAGAAACGTCTTGGTCTCGCCAGGAACATCCTCACGATCAAGCTCAAAATGCTCGTCGAGTTGGGCGTATTCAGTACCCAGCCCGCATCCGACGGCAGTGCCTACAAAGAATATGTTCTGACGGAAATGGGGCGCGCGGTGTTTCCCATCGTCGTCAGCATGCGTCAGTGGGGGGAGCGCTACTTGTTCAAAACAGGGGAGAGCTATTCGGTGCTGCTCGACAATGAATTGTCGAAGCCGGTAGAAACCATCGCGGTATGTTCCACGACGGGCAAGGTGCTGCACCCGGCCGATTGTCATCGGCGGGTCGTCAAGCGTAAGGGTTGACGCAAGTCGAAACGACTAGTCGACAGCGGCGGATTGCCGATTAGATTGGTCCGAATCGCTGCACCGAAAGTAGACCTTGTTGCCACGCTGTCCTAGCCTCCCCTCGATCCAGGAATGACCATGTTCGAACATCTTGACCTCAACGCGTTGATTGCCACCTACGGCTATTGGGTGATCTTCATAGGCTGCCTGCTGGAAGGCGAAACGGTTCTGATCCTCAGCGGTATGGCGGCGCACCAGGGCACCCTGCAATGGCCGCTTGTGATCGGCTGCGCCACCTTGGGCGGTATATTCGGCGATCAGTTGCTGTTCTGGACCGGACGTTATTCCGGAGAGCGTCTGCTGCCCAAACTCAAGCGTCATCAGGCTGCCATCGAACGGGTCGAGGGGCTTATCCAGCGCTACCCCACGACCTCTGTCTTCGCCGTTCGCTTCCTCTACGGCATGCGCCTGGTGGGGCCTATGGTGATAGGGGCAAGTGGCCTATCCCCCTGGCGTTTCGCCCTGATCAACATACTGGGTGCGGCGGTCTGGGCCACCCTGTTCGTCAGCGCCGGCTACTGGGCCGGCGAAGCATTACAGCATTTCTTTGGGGACCTGAAGCCCTATCGCCTGCCGATTTTCATCGCGGTGGTAGCACTGGTGGCCCTTGCGGCACTGGTCCGGTATTTGCGTCGCCGACGCAAGGCGTCCCACCCCTGAGGAAAGCGCTGCATCGGGCGCGAGGCAGCCATGTCGCCAGAGCGAGCGCAATCGTTGCGCCTACTTCTCCCACTCCGCCTTCGCAATCATCAACCCATGATTCCCCCTGTATGCCGCCCGTTCCGGCGACTTCCAGCCGCCCAGTAGCGCGGCGTCCAGGCGATAAACCTCCACCCCCAAAGGCCGGCACACGCTCAAAGGATCCTGCGCATCCGGCCCCCACATCGGCAGCGACAAATCCCCCCCTGGGCACGTCGACAGTGCGCACAACACATCGATCTCGGCAAAAAACTCCAGATAATCCCCCTGCTTGGCCGGGCAGGCTTTCATGAAGTACATATCGTCCGCGTTCAACCCGGTGCACTGAAAGATGTTCAGCACGTCATGCACATCGAACTCCGTCAGCCCATGAGGCAACACGGCACGCGTCAGGTTGGAATGGCAATGATGGTGGAAGTCCTCGCCGGTGAGCATGCGATTGACGTAGGGGTCGCAGCGAGTGCCCAGCAGGTCGTGCAGGCGGCCGCCGTGTTCGTCGATGCCGTAGTCGGCGAGGCTGTCGTCGGTGATGGTCAGCATCGGCCGCAGGAAGGGCAGGTTCGACCACAGGCGGTCATAGGTGCTGACATGGGCGCCTTGCAGCTGACGGGTACGCGCCGCCCACATGCGCTCGCGGGGGTCGTTGGCGTTCCACACGTTGAAGTCGCCCACCTGCGGGCCGATCGGGGTGGTGACGCGGAACACGTGGCCTGCCGGGACCTTCCAGGCGCGGCCAGTGCGGATAGGTACTTCGAACTGCTCGACCAGGGTGCGGTTGTCCTTGCTGTCGCGGATACGGTCGTAGAACGCTTTGTCGACCTGCAGGGCGCTGCCTTTGCTGACCTGGTAAGCGGCGGGATAGTCCTTGTACATGGTGAGTCCTCTCTTTCAGGGGCGGGGAGCGCTACGGAGGATATCCAGCAGCACGGATTCGGAGTCTTCGAGGTAACTGCTCAACGCGTGCTCGGCCTGCGCTTTGAGGCCGTTGCCCAGCAGGGCGTGAATGTGCCGGTCGCGTTCCAGCCAGGGCTTCTGAAAGCCTTCCTCGCTGGGCGCGTTGGCGAACACCAGGCGCATCTGTGCGGCGACCTTGGCGAAAAAATCGTCGAACAGCGCACTGCCCATCAGGCCGACGATGTGCTGGTGAAAATGCAGGCTGTGGGTGCCGAAGGCCTGCCAGTTCTCGCGTTCCTGGGCCAGTTGCGCGGCCTCGATGGCGTCGCCCATCAGGCTCCACTGGTAGTCGCTGAGCGGTTGGCTGGCCGCAACAGCCTGTAATTCCAGGGTGCGCCGCGCCTTGAAAAGGTCGCGCACATCGTCAACGCCCATGCGCCGCACCATCACGCCCTTGTTGCGCACATAGCTGGCCAGCCCCTCGCGACCGAGTTGGTGCAGGGCTTCGCGCACGGTATTGCGCGAGACGTTGTAGGCGTTGACCAGCTCGCTTTCGATCAGCGGCATGCCCGGTATCAGGCGGCCGCCGATGATGTCTTCGCGCAGCTCGATGGCCACCTGATCAGCCAGGGACAAGCGGGAGGGTTTGGATGTATTCACACGGATCTCTGACATTGTTCAACAATCGTCTTTCTACAATGAAGCGATAACCGTGCCACAGGTAATTGCAGACCAAAAAAAACCGGCCCGCACAGGCGGACCGGTTTATTCACAACTTCAATCTTACAGGGTAGCAACCACTACTCGAGGACGGGACGACAGTGCAAACCGCCCAACCCCGAAGCTGAGTGCGCCGCCGATCAGCAGCATGATCAAAGTGCCCCAGGCCGCTTTCGACAGGTTCTTCGCCGCTACGTCAGCTGCTTCGCGGGCTTGCTGCTCAGCTTGCTGCTTGAGCTCCTGGACCTTCGCGACCGCCTGTTGATAAGCCTGCGCGTAGTTATCCACAACCTGCTGCGCTTGCTCGTGGCTCTTGCCGGTGCGTGCGGCAACGATGTTGACCAGCGCATCCTTGTCTGCCGCATTCAGCGCAGGCTCACCGGATTTTTGCACGCGGTCGAACCACTGCTTGAGCTGATCGCCTGCTTGAGTAGGATCGTTCGACGCTTGCGCAGCCGATTGCTTGGCATCGGTGCTGGCCTGATCGGTTTTCTGCTCCAGCGTGGAAGGATCAAGCTCCGCCTTGCCCGACTGTTTCAGCGTGGTATCCAGTTGCGACTTCAAGCTGTCCCAATCCAGGCTGATGCCATTCTTGTCGAGCTGCTGCTTGATGCCTTGGCCCACGCCAGGCGCTGCTGCGGCGACGCCATCGGCTGCCAGCGACAAGCCTTTACCCGCGATGTTGCCGGCGGTGCCGACCAGGCTCCCAGCCAGGGATGCGAGCAACCAGGTGGTCAGCAGGGTAGTGACAGTCCAGCTCAACAGACCGTGCAGGCCACCGCGGTCGGGCGCCGTGCGACCTGCCACCCAGGCACCTACCGCCACGGAGATCAAGGTGCTGACAAACAACCAGATGCCAGCGCCCGTGCCAAAGCCGCGCAAGGGGTTGCCCTGCGCCATGGGGTCGACCGCGCTGGCGCCGATTGCAGTGCCGAGCACACTCAGTACCAGATAGGTAACCAGTGCGATGGCGCCCCCGGCAAAGACCGAACTCCAAGACACTCGGAAGGGCGAAACAGTGCTTACGGGAGCATTTACGTAGGGTGTAGTCATGGGCGATTCCTCAGGCATTAAGTACATTCAGCCGCTGCGCCAGGCGCGTCGTCTGGATAGCGAGACAACCCTGTCGGCGTCTCTGCCGTCTGGTGCGGCATGGATATCAGTCTGCCCGGGCCGCATGCTCGCTGTATTGGCGCATATGCACCCCTGCATCTGGTGCATTCGCACCGACCGCTCCATGCAGGGACTGCACTAAGCTGCAGGCATCCGGTCCGATAGGCAGGGATGCAAGGGCATCCCTCGGGGCTCGGTACCGATGCTGAAACGACCGGAGAATGAACCAATGAGCGAGGCCGTGCTTGCCAGAGAAACCAACCGCCGTCAGTTGCAGCAGATCATCTCGGGGTTGTCGGACGGCGTGATCCTGATCGAGGTCGACCAGACCATCATCTGGGCCAACGAGGCGGCTCTGCAGATGCATGGTGTCGAGGCCATCGGCGAGCTGGGCGCCAATGGCGACGAATACCGGGAGCGATTTGCCCTGCGCTATCGCAACAACCATCCATTGGACGTCGAGCAGCATCCCTTCAGTCGCGTCGCGGCCGGTGATGTCTTCAGCGATGTGATCGTTGAAGTCAGCCGAACAGGTGACGAGGACGAGCGCAGCCGCGTGCACCGGATTCGCAGCATGGTGCTGGAAGACAGCAAAGGCATGGCGGAGTCACTGGTATTGATCATCTCGGACGCAACCGAGTGGGCCAGTGCCGAGCAGCGTTTCGAAAAAACCTTCAATGCCAACCCAGCGCCGGCAGTCATCTGCCGCCTCAGCGACCTGCGGTTCATCAAGGTCAATCAGGGGTTTCTGGAGATGACCGGGCATTCGCGCGAGAACGTGATTGGCCGCTCGGTGTACGAAGTCGATGTACTCGAAAACGCCGAACGCAAGGACCTGGCCATCGAGCGGTTGACCCAAGGAGCAACGATTCCGCAGATGCAGGCCGAGCTGAAAATGCCCGACGGCGGCACCAAGCTGGTGATCGTGGCCGGGCAACCGCTGGACATGAACGAAGAGGACTGCATGTTGTTCTCGTTCACCGATCTGGAGCCCCGGCGCAAGGCCGAAACCGCGCTGCGCCAAAGCGAGGAGCGCTTCGCCAAGGCCTTTCGGTTGACCCCGGTGCCGACCCTGGTCTGCAGCGCCGATCGTCAGCAGGTGGTGGATGCCAACGAAGCCTTTCTCACGACCTTGGGATACACCGCCCAGGAATTGATCGGCAGGACCATCGCCGAGCTCGATTTCATCGAGGGCCCTGGGGTGACCAGCCAACTGTTCGACGTGCTGGAGAAGACCGGGCGTATCGACGGGCTGGATCTCAAATTGCGCAAAAAAGGCGACGAGACCCTCGATTGCGTGCTGGCGGCCGATACCGTCAGCATCCAGGACGCTGCGTGCTACCTGCTGGTGCTGGTGGACATCACCGAGCGCAAGCGTTCGGAGCGGGAGCTGGTCGAGGCGATCGAGACGGTCATGCAGGATGCGTCCTGGTTCAGCCAGACGCTGATCGAGAAGCTGGCAAATGCCAAAAGCGCCAGTAATCGGCAGTTGCCCAGTGCGTCCTTTACCGACCTCACCGCCCGTGAGCGCGATGTGCTGGGCTTGATCTGCGAAGGGCTGGCCGACAAGGAAATTGCTGCACGGCTCAACCTCGCCCTCAACACCGTGCGCAATCATGTGGCGACGGTCTATTCCAAACTTGACGTCCATAGTCGTAGCGCCGCCATCGTCTGGGCCCGGGAGCGGCATCTGTTTGCCGGGCAGCCCAAGGCGATGGCAAAGCGCGAGAATTAGGTGCGACGCACCCGATGCGGAATATCCGTATCGGCGATCAGCACCCGCTCCATTACCCGGTCGAAATCACCATAGTTGTAGACCGGGTAGTGCAGCAATGCGCGGTTATCCCAGAAGGCCACGGTGCCCGGCGTCCACTTGAAGCGCACCTGATACTCGGGGTTGCTGAACTCGCGCAGCAACTCGGCCACCAGCTCGCGGCTCTCTTCGACGGACCAGCCGATGAACTGCGGCGACATCGAGAAGTTGATGAACAGTGCGTCTTCGCCGGTCTCGGGATGGGTGCGCACCAGCGGGTGGGCGATGATCGGGTAGTCGTAGCCGACCTTGTCCAGCGATGACTTGAAGTTGTGGGTCACGAACAGATTGTCGATACGCGCCTTGAGCTCCTCGGACAGCCCGCGATACACCAGCCCGGCATCGGCCCACACCGTGTCGCCACCCAATTGCGGCAGCGATACCGCGCGCAGCACGGCGCCGTAGGTGGGTTTGAGCATCCAGCTGGTGTCGGTGTGCCAACGACCTTTGCGGGCATCGCCGTATGCCTCCTTGGCCTGGCTGGCGAGAATCAGGTGGGCCTGAGGCTTGGCGGTGTCTTCCTGTTGGGTGGTGGGGTGCACGTACAGCTCGCCGAACTGCGCCGCAAAGGCGATCTGCTGCGCGCTGTTGATGTGCTGGTCGCGAAAGAAGATGACCTTGTGCTTGAGCAGCAGCGCGTGGACTTCGTCGCGCTGCACGGGGGAGAGTGGTTTGCTCAGGTCGATGCCGCTGATCTCGGCGCCCAAGGTGGGCTCCAGCGTGGTGACCCTAAGGCTTTCGGTAATCGCGACTACGTTTTCTGCGGGCATGATGCCGTCCTCTTGTTGTTACCAGTCGAAGGAACACGCGCCCTGACGGTCACAGAGCGCGGTACGGAGCCCTTGCGGGCGAATCAGTTGGCCGCCGCGACCTTGCTCGGCAGTCCGCGCACGGCGTTGAAGCTCTTGTCGAAGCCCTTGGAAACGTCCACGGGGCGGTTCAGCACTTTTTCATCGAGGTAGATATCGGCGGTGGTCTGCAAGTTGGCGATCACGGCGTCGGTGATTTCTACGGGTTGGTATTGGGTCTCCTTGGCCGACGCCAGGTGCACCTCCACAGGCAGGCCGGTAACTTTGGCCTGAGCCTCGGCATACTCCTGTGGATGGCTGTTGACCCAGTTCCAGGCGCGGTCGACGCGTTTGACGAAGTCGTCGAGCTGCACGCGTTTGTCGGTGATGGCCTGGCTGGTGGCGGCCAGGTACGAGTTGTTGGTCAGCAGGTCGTTGCCTTTGCGCAGGATGCGCGCGCCATTCTGGGTGATTGCGATCGTGGTGTACGGGTCCCAGGTCGCCCAGGCATCGGCGTTGCCGCTTTCGAGGGCGGCGCGCGCGTCGGTGGGCAGCAGGTTGACGAAGGTCACGTCCGAGGTTTTCAGGCCGGCCTCGCGCAGTGCCTTGATCACCAGAAAGTGGCCGATCGAGCCGCGGTTGACGGTGATACGTTTGCCTTTGAGGTCGGCGACGGTCTTGAGGGATGAGTCCTTGCGCACCAGGATCGAGGTGGCGAAGCGCCCTTCGACATGGGTAATGCTGACGACCTTGAGCGGCGCACCGGCGCCGAGGGCGAACACGTAGGGCGCATCGCCCAGCGAGCCGACGTCCACCGCGCCGGCGTTGAGCGCCTCGCCCAACGGCGCGGCCGCAGCGAACTCGGAGAACTCGATGGGATAGGGCACGTCTTTCAGCTCGCCGGAAGCGCCGAGCAGTATCTTCAGCGAGGACTTCTGGTTGGCCACTCGCAAGGGTTCGAGGTCAGCGGCGTGGGTCACGGCGCTCAATAGCAGGCTGCTACTCATCAGGGTGGCAATCAGGGTGCGGATCAGCATGCGGGTCAGGCCTTGGTCGGGGGAGTTTGGTCACGGGCGAGGGCGAAGATGTCTTCCATGCGCCAGTGCTGATTGGCAAATCGGGGATCGTGCGCCCACTCATCCCAGCCCGAGTCGCGGCGGTACTGGCCGAGCAGGCCGCTGGCGCGAATGTGATCGGGGTCAACGGTGACCGCGTGTTCGCTGTCGGGGTGGACGAAAATCGCGTCGCTGGCGCAGTACAGCTCGCACATGAAGCAGGTCTGGCAATCGGCCTGGCGGGCGATGTGCGGTTTGCCGTCGGCGCCGATGGCAATCACGTCGCTGGGGCAGGCGGCAACGCAGCGGTTGCAGCCGTCGCAGAGGTCTTTGAGGATCAGCTCGATCACGCCGATACTCCCGCTTGTATGGGATCGCGGCGTACCCAGGGCGCATCGAGGCCGCCGCTGCGCAGGTGCAGGTCGAAGGCCTTCAGTTGCTGCGCAGCGTCGTCGCGCTGATGCATGCCACGGCTCTCGCGGCGCTCGAGGGCAGCGCTGTAGCACCAGCGCGCGGTGGCGAGCATCGCGGCGGTTTCGCGCCAGCGCAGCAGGCCGTTGGCATCGGCGCTGTGGCCGGGTTGGCGCAGGCGGTCCCAGGCGTTTTCCAGGCTGCCCAGAGAGCGCTGCAACTGTTCGCCATGGCGAAACAGGTTCTTGTCGTAGGGGTGCATTTCGTCCTGTACGGCGCGAATCAGTGCGCTGCTGTCGGTGCTTGTTTCGCCGATGGGCAGCAGGCCGACGCGGGCGGTGCCGTGGCTCTGCTGGCTGCGCGCCGGATGTGCCTGGGCATGACGCGCGGCGCCGCTGCCAGCCCACTGGCCGGTCGACAGGGCCCACGAAGAATTCACCGCGCCGCCACCGGAAATGCCTCCAGTGACGGCCTCCCGGCTGGCCGCATCACCGGCGGCGAACAGCCCGGGCAGACGGGTCTGGCATTGGCTGTCGACCAGGCGCAGGCCGCCGACGCCGCGGATGGTGCCTTCGGCGTGCAGCGTGACGGCGAACTTGTCGCGGTACGGATCGATGCCCAGACGGTCGAACGGCAGCATCACGTTTGGCTGCACGTAGGGCAACTGGGTACGGATAGCCTCGGGGATACGATCGAGTCGGCAGTACACCGGCCCTTCGAGCAGCGCCCGGGCCAGGGAATTATTGAAATCCGGCCCTTTGCTGATTGGCAGCTCGCGCCCGGCGGCATCGAAATAGCGGCCGAAGGAATAGACCATCGAGCGGGTCATGGTGCTGTTCGCCGGGGCCACGCAGTAGTAGCTGGAAAACTCCATGCCGGACAACTCGGCACCGGCTTCGACGCCCATCAGGTAACCGTCGCCGGTGTTGTTGCGGCTGCCCAGCAGACGTGAATGGAAGGCGCAGCCGCCGGTAGCGAGCACCACGGCCGGTGCGTGGACCTGCCATTCGCGGTGCTGCTGGCGCTGCCAGCCACGGGCGCCGGCGAGCTCGCCTTGATCATTTTTCAGCAGTTCCAGCGCCGGGCTGTGGTCGAGCAGGGTGACTCCCTGTTCCACCACCAGCTGGCGCATGGCGGCCATGTATTCGGGACCACGCAAGGCGCGGTACTGCTTTTCGCCGCGCTCGTTGCGGGGGAATCGGTAGAGGCGATCGAGGCTGGGCAGGGTTTGCCAGGTGGTTTCGAGAATCCCCGCCATCCAGCTGGCCTGGGCCAAGCCGCTGGCGCTGGCCAGGCGTTTGTCGATGGCCGCCTGGCGTTGTTCCGGCCGCACCCACCAATGCCCCGGACCGGCGGTAGCCGTCACGCCGCTGGTACCGCAGTAGCCTTTTTCGGCCAGCACCACCCGCGCGCCCTCACGGGCCGCCGCTACCGCCGCCCAAGCGCCAGCGAGGCCGCCACCAATGACGAGCACGTCGGCGTCGAACTGCGCGACGGCGCCATGGCGGTGAAGGGGAACGGTCATGCAGAGCTCCTGGTCGTGGTCGTTCGGGGACGGCCTCCACCAGGCAAGGGGTCGGTCTGCAGGGGACAGTAGCCCTCTGATTCGGTGCTGTGAAATTCTTTTTAGCGCTAAGCTAATTATGTACGTTGGTTATTTTGTAGATGGGGCATATCAGGTTTATTGATTTTATTTTGAGTCGCCCATCGTGCAATTACATTAAATCTCCGTGAGATGTACCGCGACGCCAATGGCGTTTCCGCCGCCATAAATGCTTTGCTTATCCCCCGTTAACCCCCAACATCAACTCCAGACTCTGCACCGCCGCCCCCGAGGCGCCCTTGCCGAGGTTGTCGAACACCGCCGTCAACAGCACCTGCCCCTGTGCATCGTTGCTGAACACCGCCAGGCGCAGATCGTTGGTACCGTTCAATGCCTGCGGGTCCAGCTGAGCCGTTGCGCTCGCGGGCTCCAGCGGGGCCACGTGCACATACCGGGATCCCTGATAGAAATCCTTCAATCGCTGATGCAGCTGCTGGGCCTGCACGCCGGCTGGCAGCAGGCGCGTCTGCAAGGCGATGGTCAGCACTATCCCCTGAGCGTAGGCGGCATAGGCCGGCACGAACACCGGGGCGAATGCCAGGCCGGCGTGACGTTGCATCTCGGGTACATGCTTGTGGGCCAGCTGCAGCCCGTACACCCGCAGCGCCGGGCCGGGGGCCACGCCGGGTGTTTCATACTGCTCGACACCGGCGCGACCGCTGCCAGAGTAGCCCGACACGGCATTCACAGTAATCGGATAGTCGGCCGGTACCAGCCCGGCGCTTACCAGTGGTCGCAGCAGGGCGATGGCGCCGGTCGGGTAGCAGCCGGGGTTGCTGACGCGCTTGGCATGGGCGATCAGGTCGGCCTGGCGCTCGTCCATTTCCGGGAAGCCGTACACCCAGCCGGCGGTGGTGCGGTGCGCGGAGCTGGCATCGATGACCTGCACAGTCGGGCTGACCACCGAAGCGACGACTTCACGGGCCGCGTCGTCCGGCAGGCAGAGGATGGCCACATCGGCGCTGTTGATCGCTTCGGCGCGGCGCTGCGGGTCCTTGCGCTCGGCATCGGGCAGGGTCAGCAGTTGGATATCACGGCGCCCTTGCAAACGTGCATGGATCTGCAGACCGGTAGTGCCTTGGTCGCCGTCGATGAAAACAATGGGCTGGGTCATGACGCTGTCTCGCGAGGAGCTGGGGATGCGCCATCATCGAACAGGATTCAGATAAAGAAAATTTGAATATAATGACGGTCGCGTTCACTTTTGCTGAACGATATTGCCGAGAAGCTCCATGCGTGAAATCAGTCTCGACCGCCTGCGCACCCTCGTGGTGATCGCCGAACTCGGCTCGTTCGCCAAGGCTGCCCGTGCCTTGAGCCTGGCGCCGCCCACGGTCAGCTTGCACATCGCCGACCTCGAGGCGCGTATCGGGGCGCCGCTGCTGTCGCGCAAACGCGGGCAGGTGCATCCCACGGCAATCGGCGAAACCCTGATCGAGCGGGCGCGACGCTTGTTGGACGATGCCTCCCAGGCACTCGACGACGTGCAGCGTCAGGTGCAGGGGCTGGCCGGTCGCGTGCGCTTGGGCGCCTCGACCGGAGCGCTGGCCTATCTGCTGCCCCAGGTGCTGGCGGTGCTGGGCAAGCGTCATCCGGGCATCGATGTGCAGGTAGCGGTGCTGACCTCCCAGCAATCGCTGGCGCGGCTGGTCGATGGCAGCCTGGACATCGGTTTGGTGGCCTTGCCCCAGGCCGCGGTGGGCGGACTTGAACTGCACCCCTGGCGCCGCGATCCGATCATGGCCTTTTTGCCGGCGCTCTGGGACGTTCCCGCCCGCGTTACGCCGGGCTGGCTGGCCAGCCGCGCGTTGATCCTCAACGATGTCACCACCCAGCTTTCCCGGGTTACGGGGGAATGGTTCGCCAGCGCCGGCCTGCAGCCGCAGGCGCGAATCCAGCTCAACTACAACGACGCGATCAAAAGCCTGGTGGCGGCGGGGTACGGCGCCACGCTGCTGCCCTTCGAGGCCCACTCCCCACAGCCGGACCCGCGCATGACCATGCGCCCGTTGCGCCCGGCCCTGTGGCGCGAGCTGGGCATCGCTCATCGTGCTGGCGCGGTGGAGCAAAGTACCCAGTACGTGCTGGATGTGCTGGGCGAGATGGTGGTCAGCGCCTGACTCTGTAGATCTGCATTTCTCGCAAGCACCCCGTGGTAACGCGCAAGCCCGCGACCACAGCGTCCGTCGCGTTAGCCAAAGGTGAACGCATAGGCGCTCACGCCCGGATCGAGAAACTCGATCGTGAACCTATGGTCGGCCACATCGCCCGGCTGGCGTACCAATTGATACAGGCGCTGCTCGGTGACGGTCCCTGAGCCATCAGGTGCGATGTCGGTGCCGTGGGCATCGGCCGGGGCCTTGCCATCGATCAACACCTTGAAACGCACCGGCTTGCCGTCCTGGCCCGGCCCCAGCACCAGATGCAGATCACGGGCATGGAAGCGATAGCCGATCTTGCCGCCAGCGGCCGCCAGAGTGGCCTGCTCTGAACCGATCATCCACTGCCCTTCGACGCCCCATTGGTTGAGCGCTGGCTGTGCGGGCAGTTGGTAGGTGGCGTTCTTGTCGGGGGCGATATCCGGCGTCGAGGCGAAATTTTCCGAGCGGCGATAGCCCACGTAGGTTTCCGGCGAGCGCATGTCCTGGCCGTCCGAACCTTGCTGCACGCCGCTGGCCTTGGCGGTGATCAGGCCGCTGTCGACATCCTTGTGCCCGGCTTCACGCAGCAGCTGCTGTATGACTTGTTCGGACTCGGCATAGTTGCCTTCACCAAAGTGGTGATAGCGGATGTGGCCATTGGCATCGACAAAGTAGTGGGCAGGCCAGTACTGATTGTTGAAGGCGCGCCAGATACTGAAGTCGTTGTCGATGGCCACCGGGTAGTTGACGCCGAGCTTCTTCATGGCTTTGGTGACGTTGCCTGCATCCTGCTCGAAAGCGAACTCCGGTGAATGCACGCCGATCACCACCAGGCCCTGATCGCGGTATTTATCCGCCCAGGCGGTGATGTAGGGCAGGGTGCGCAGGCAGTTGATGCAGGAGTAGGTCCAGAAGTCGATCAGCACCACTTTGCCACGCAGGCCCTCGGCGGTCAGCGGCGGCGAGTTGAGCCACTGCACGGCGCCGTCGAGGCTGGGCAGATCGCCTTCGATGGGTAATTTGGTGAGGTCGGTTTCGCCGACCTTCTCGGCTTTTTTACCTATCACCCGATCCACCAGGCTTTGTTCCAGGCCGCCCGTGGAGGCGGTAGAGACTTGCGCGAGGATGCCGGTGTCGAGCCCGGAAGCGATGGCCACTACGCCCAGGAGCATGGCCGCACCCAGGACTTTACGCACCCACTCGCCAGCGCCGATGGAGCGCTTCATGGCCGCGAACACCTTGCCACCCAGCAGCAGCGCGATCGCCAGCGAGGTCGCCGCACCGGCCGCGTAGGCCAGCAGCAACAACGTGCTGCCGATGCTCGCGCCTTGCAGGGCCGCGCCCGTCAGCACCAACCCGAGGATCGGTCCGGCGCAGGGCGCCCAGAGCAGCCCGGTGGCCACGCCGATCAAAAAAGAAGCACCTGGGCGCGGTCGGCTGTCGTTACCGGCCGCCTCTGACAAACGACTGCCGACGGCCACCAATGGCCGGGTCAGGCGATCGGCCAGGCGCGGCAGCAGCAGCGTCAGGCCGAACAGCGCGACGAACACCAGCGCCAGCCAGCGGCCATATTGATTGAGCTGCACCACCCAGGCGCCACCCACTGCAGCCAGGGAGGCCACCAGCGCGAAAGTCACTGCCATGCCGAGCAGCAAGGGCAGGCCGCTGCGCACGAATGGCTGGCCGGTGCGGGCGAAAACGAAGGGCAAAACGGGCAGGATGCAGGGGCTGACAATCGTCAGCACGCCCCCAAGATAAGCGAGGATAAGTAGCAGCATGGTCGGTAAGGCCTTGTATGTGGGAGGTTGCGCGGCGTGTGAAGTGCGCTGTACAAAGCCTAGGGGGAAGGCTTTCCTGAAGTCCTCACGGGCTATTAAACATTTTGTGATAGTTGCCCGGAATCTATCGCTATATAGTTAGAAATGTAGCGAATCATTGCGCTGCGCAGAGGAGAAAACCGGTGACCGCACGACCCAAGGAAGCTGTTGGCGAAGCGTACAGCATCGACTCCATGCGCTATGCCCAAGCGCAAACCTGGCGAGCTATCGAAGCATTGGCCGCGCGTATCAAGCCCGGCGTCAGCGAGTCCCAGGCCCGCGCGCTGGGCAAGCAGGTATTGCTGGAACTGGACATGGAGCGGATCTGGCATCCGTTGCTCGTGCGGATCGGCGCCAACACCCTGAAGACCTTCGGGCAGCGCTCCGAAGGCGATCCGGTGCTGGGCGACGACGATATCTACTTCATTGACATGGGCGCGTGCTGGCAAGGCCACGAGGGCGATGCCGGTGCGACCTTCACCACCGGCAGTGACCCGCAAATGATTGCCTGTGCCGCGGCAGTCAAGACCTTGTTCGAGCAGGTTCAGGCGCGGTGGCAGCAGGGTCAGGTCACCGGGCTTGAGCTGTACGCTTACGCCGAGGAGCAGGCCGAGGCCCTGGGCTGGAAGCTCAACCTGAACATCAAGGGCCACCGCGTCAGCGATTTCCCCCATTCGGTACACAAGGGTGGCGACCTGGGCGACTTCGAGGCTGAGCCTGGCGCCGGGTTGTGGATTCTGGAGATCCAGATTGCGCATCCGACCGAGGCGTACGGGGCGTTTTATGAGGATCTGCTGGCTTGATTGAGGCCGGTGGATTTGTATTGGCGCTTTCGCGGGCAAGCCTTGCTCCCACAGGGGATGACGCTGGAGCTGTTTGCACTGTGGGAGCAAGGTTTGACCGCCAAGAGGCCGGTGCAATCGAGATCAATTCCCGGCGAACTCGACCTGCTCCGGCACCCGCGTCATCAACACCTTACCCGCCCGAATCGACACCCGCGCCTTGGCCTGGCGGCGCACCGCTTCATAGTCGCTCTCGGCATCCAGCACCACCAGATTGGCCGGGCGGCCCACGGCGATCCCGTATCCCTCGCCCAGATTCAGCGTGCGCGCACTGTTGTCAGTGACCAGATCCAGGCTGCGTGCGAGGTCGTCGAAGCCCATCATGTGGCAGATGTGCAAACCGGCATCCAGCACCCGCAGGATGTTGCCGTTGCCCAGTGGATACCATGGGTCCTTGATCGAATCCTGGCCAAAGCACACGTTCAGGCCCGCGCGATCGAGCTCGGCCACACGGGTGACGCCGCGGCGTTTCGGGAACGTGTCGAAACGTCCCTGTAGGTGAATGCTCTCGGTCGGGCACGAGACGAAGTTGATCCCCGACATTTTCAGCAAGCGGAACAGCTTGGAGCAGTACGCGTTGTCGTAGGAGCCCATGGCGGTGGTGTGGCTGGCCGTGACCCGGCTGCCCATGCCACGTACCCGGGCTTCTTCGGCTAGCACCTCGAGGAAGCGCGAGTGCGGGTCGTCGGTCTCGTCGCAGTGCACGTCCACCAGGCACCCGGTGCGCTCGGCCAGGTCCATGAGGAACTTGATCGAGCTGACGCCTTGCTCGCGGGTGTTCTCGAAATGCGGAATGCCCCCCACCACATCGGCACCGAGCTCGATCGCACGCTCCATCAACGCGCGGCCGCCGGCATAGGATTCGATACCTTCTTGCGGAAAGGCGACGATCTGCAGATCGATCAGGTGCCGGGCTTCTTCTCGCACTTCAACCATGGCCTTGAGCGCGCCCAGGGTCGGATCGGTGACGTCGACGTGGGTGCGTACATGCTGAATGCCGTGCTCGGCGAGCATGCGAATGGTGGTGTGGGCGCGTTGCTTGGTGTCCTCATGGGTGATGGTCGCCTTGCGCTGCGCCCAGCGTTCGATGCCCTCGAACAGGGTGCCACTCATGTTCCATTCGGGCTCGCCGGCGGTCAGGGTCGCATCCAGATGGATGTGCGGCTCGACCATGGGCGCGATGAGCAACTGGCCACGGGCGTCGATATCGCCTGGCGTACCCGCGACAGTGCTTGCTTGTGCAGTGATGGCGCTGATGCGGTCGCCTTCGCAGGTCACGGTGTGCAGGCCAGGGGTCTTGCGCAGGGTAGCGTTGATGATCTTCATGGGCGGTCCTGTAGATGGCTACCACCGCAGCTTTCACGGGAATGAGTGCAGCGTCAAGCGGGTGCTGTGGCGGTGGCGGATTCCATTGCTGTGGGGTGGCGGTAACGGCCACTTCGCCGCCGAACGCGCACCCATCCCCCACATAGCCGACTGGGCCCGAGTCGTATACCTGTGGGGGGCGAGTTCTGCCTGCGAAGGCGTTCTTGAGTCTGCAGTCGCAGTCGAGTCAGATCCGGAAGCGACCCACCAACGTATTGAACGACACCGCCAGGCTCGACAGCTCCTGCGCCGCCGCTTTGCTCTGCTGGGCACCGGCAGCCGACTGGGTCGACAGGTCCTGAATGTTCAACAGGTTGCGGTCGACTTCGCGGGCGACGTGGGCCTGTTCTTCCGAGGCCGTGGCGATGACCATGTTGCGGTCGTTGATCTGCGCGATACCGTCGGCGATCAACTCCAGCGCTTCACCGGTCTGCCGGGCGAGCGCCTGGGTGTCGGTCACCAGTGTCTGGCTCTTGTGCATGGCGCCCACGGCCTGGTCGGCGCTTAGCTGTACCGACGAAATCATGCCTTCGATCTCGCCAGTCGATGCCTGAGTGCGGGCCGCCAAAGCACGGACCTCATCGGCTACCACGGCAAAGCCACGGCCCTGTTCCCCAGCGCGGGCAGCCTCAATGGCCGCGTTGAGGGCCAGCAGGTTGGTCTGGTCGGCGATCGCGCGGATCACGTCGAGCACCTTGCCGATATCCCGTACCTGGCCTGCCAAGTCCTGAACCATGGTGGTCGATGCAGCGATTTCAGTGGTCGCGCCATTGATGGCCGTCACCGCGTCGCGAGCTTTGTGTCGGCCATCGCTGGCTTGCTGGCTGGTGGTCTTGGAGGCTTCGGAGGTCGATACCGCGTTGTGTGCGACCTCTTCCACCGCCGAGGTCATCTCGGTGACCGCAGTGGCAGCCTGCTGGATCTCGTCGTTCTGCCGTACCAGGCCGCGGCTCGAATTGTCGGTCACGGTGTTGAGCTCTTCCGCAGCGCCTGCCAGTTGATCCGAAGCGCTGGCGATCTGCTGAATGGTGCTCTTGAGGCTGTTCTGCATGTCGTTGAGGGCGCTCAACAGTTGACCGGCTTCGTCCTTGCCGGTGCTGACGATGCTCTGGGTCAGATCGCCGCTGGCAATGCGTTGGGCGCTGGCCACGGCAGTGGCGATAGGACGGCTGATCAGGCGGCTGATCATCAGCCCAAGCAGTAGCGCTGCGATAAAGGCCAGCACGATGCCGGAATAGAGCACGGTCTTGGCCGAGGATTCTCGCTGTTGAGCCTGTTCGGCGCCTTCCTTGACCTGTCGATCGTTGGAGTCGGACATCACGGTCAACTCGTCCATGACCACCCGGTAGGCTTTTTGCACATCGCCCAGCAGCAGAACGCGCGCATTGTCCACATCCCCTGCCTTCAGCAGCGTCAGATACTGCTGGATCATGGCCTGGTAGGCCGGCCAATCGCGGTCCATCTGGTCACCGGCGGCGCGTTCGTCGTCATCCAGCGGTGTCTTGCGGTACTGCGCGTAGGCTTTTTCGCTCGCTTGGCGGTTGGCGTCCATGGAAGCGAGAAACTCGTCCTTGACGCTTTGCGGAGCGCTGGAGGCGCTGGCCAGGTACAGCCGATACAGGTCGCGACTCTGACCGACCGCTTTGATCTTGGCCTGCGCGGTGCCGGCGACGGACACCAGGTTGTTGCTGAACACCGATTTCAGGCTCTCGGATAGCTGGCCGATGCCGCGGCTACCCAGGAGTCCGACCACCAGGGTGATCAACGCACATAGGGCGAAGCCCAGGATCAGCTTGGTCGAGAGTTTTGCATCGTTTAGCCAGCGCATCGTTTCGTCCTGAAGAAGTAAGCGGTGCCGACCCAGGGAAGGCAGGGTCAGTTGTCGTACTTCTATCGGACAGTTTTTTGCGAGCTAAAGGCTTTTTTTGCCATTAATTCGAATTTAAACGCTCTGGGACGGGCGTTAAAGGCTGATATGGCATTGTGCATCGCAAATTTCGGGAATCCGTCCGTTCAGACTGAACTGGCTGTACAAAAAACAACCTTGAATGCTGTGTTTACGTGCATGCCCCCCTACCAAGAACCCCAAAACCCCCTGTTTAGAGCCGTTGAGCGAAAAAGATTAGTGGCGTTTTGCCGTTAATATGTTGCTAAATGTAAGAGTGTGAAATATTATTTTTGTCTTGTATGACATCGTACTGGTGCGATTCGCCGTTCGAGCGAGCGCCTGATGTCGCGCGGTATCCAAACCTGTGATGAGTACTGAATGCAGTCGCCAACGATCGAACTCGTGCCGAGGAATGTTCTCAAGGGCAGGGGCACCGCGCGTGCCGTCGCCGCTTTTCTGACCCTGATGCTGTGCGCTGCGGGCGCCGCTCAAGCTGAGCCGCTAGGCGCCGACGCGTCCCCAGGCAAACGCCTGGCCGTGGCTGCCGACTGTGTGGCGTGCCATACCGCACCGGGTGGCAAACCCTTTGCGGGCGGCTACGCGCTCAGCTCGCCGATGGGGGTGATTTACTCGACCAACATCACCCCTTCGAAAACCGCTGGCATCGGTGGGTACAGTCAGGAAGACTTCGCCCGGGCAGTTCGTGATGGTGTGGCGGCGGATGGCAGCCACCTGTATCCGGCCATGCCTTATACCTCCTACGCGAAGATGACCGATGGCGACATTGCTGCGCTGTATGCCTACTTCATGCACGAAGTGCAGCCGGTAGACGCACCGACACCGAAAACCGCACTGGCCTTCCCGTTCAACATGCGCGCCTCGATGATCGGCTGGAACGCGCTGTTCCACAGCGCCCAGCGCTTTGTGCCTGACTCGCAGAAGTCGGCCGAGGTCAACCGCGGCAACTATCTGGTCAATGCCCTGGCCCACTGCGACACCTGCCACACCCCTCGCAATCTGCTGATGGGTGCGGACAACAGCAAGGCACTATCGGGTGGATCGCTGGGCGGTTGGTATGCGCCCAACATCACCTCCGACAAAGTCAGCGGGATCGGTGCCTGGTCAACCGACGAACTGGTCGCCTATCTGCGCACCGGCCATGTAGAGGGCAAGGCCCAGGCCGCAGGCCCGATGGCGGAAGCGGTAGAAAACAGCCTGCAGCACCTGGATGACGGCGACCTCAAGGCCATCGCCACCTACCTGTTGCAGACCCCACCTATCAGCACCGGAGAAACCAAGGCGCGCCACGATTTTGGCCAAGCCTCGGCCAACGAGCTGACCCTGCGTGGCACTAAACCCGAAGACCCAGGCTTTCACATTTTCAGCGGGACGTGCGCCAACTGCCATCAGCCCAACGGCCAAGGCAACAGCCAGTACCCGTCGCTGTTCCACAACACCGCGACGGCTCGGGCCGACAACCTGGTGGCGGCGATCATCTACGGTGTTCATCGCGAAGTCGATGGTGTAGCCATCGATATGCCGGCCTTCGGCCCCGATGCGTTGTTCACCGATCGCTTGAACGACCAGCAGATCGCCGATGTGAGCAACTACGTGCTGGGCCAGTTCGGCAACGGCGTCCTGAAAGTCAGCGCCGCCGATGTCGCCCAGACCCGCGCTGGCGGCCCGCCATCGCTGCTGGTGACCCTGGCGAAATTCACTATCCCGGCCATCGTGGTCGTGTGCCTGCTGATCGCGCTGGGGTTGTGGTTGATCGTGCGCCGCCAGCGCAAGGTGGCTTGAGCAATGGATACTTCAATGAACCACACACAAAGCCCGAATCAAGACCACGACCTGCGGGGGCTGTCACGCCGCAACCTGCTGCGCGGCTCGGTGACCCTAGGCCTGGCCACTCTGGTAGGGGCTGCCTTGCCTTGGCAGTCGGTGTTGGCCGCTGCGCCGAGCGATACCGATTTCGTCGCGCTGTCATCGTTCCTCGTCAGCCGCCCGGTCAATCCGGTGCTGGCGGCGCGTTACTACAAGGCGCTGGACAAGCGCGCGCCGAACTTCTCGACCAACGTCATCGCCCTCCAGCAACTGATTGCTGCCCAAGGCTACAAGCACGTCGATGAGTACCTGGCGCAAGCCAGCGACACCTCGCTCAAGGCCACCGCCACCAGCATCGTTTCGGCTTGGTATCTGGGTATCGTCGGCGAGCCGGTGGACGCAGAGTTGATCGCGTACTCCCAAGCCATGATGTACCAGCCGACCCACGGCATTCTGATTATCCCTACCTACGGGGGAGGCCCCGCGACCTGGGGCGCCAAACCCGTCATCAAGCAGGACACCAGTCTATGAGCAGCGCTGAATTCGATGCCGACGTCGTTATCATCGGCTCCGGCGTCATGGGCGGGCTGATCGCCACCGAGCTGGCCAAGGCCAACAAGTCGGTGATCGTCCTCGAGGCCGGCCCGCGGGTCAATCGCCGCGACATCGTCGAAACCTTCCGCAACGCGCCGGTCAAGCTGTCGCTGGCCAACGCCAAGCTGCAGGGCGCCGGCTCGCCTTACCCGAGCCTGCCCCATGCGCCATCCACCTATGGCGACTACCTGCAGCAAGTCGGCCCGGTCAAATACAACACCTCGTACCTGCGCGTAGTCGGTGGCACTACCTGGCACTTCGGTTCATCGCTGTGGCGGATGCTGCCCAACGACTTCCGCCTCAAGTCGCTGTACGGCCGCGGTCGCGATTGGCCAATCAGTTATGACGAGCTCGAGCCGTTCTATGCTCGCGCCGAAACCGAGTTGGGCGTGTCCGGCGTCGATGGTCAGGATGAAAGCGGGCAGGGCGGCAAGGCTTGGCCACCGCGCTCGATTCCGTATCCGATGGAGGGGCTGAAGCCGAGCTACATGTTCAAGCGCCTCTCGGAGATGCTCGGCAAGGGTGGCTACAACCCGATTCTGGAGCCCAACGGCCGCGCTACCCGTCCTTACGGCAAGCGTCCGCCGTGTGCGGGCAACAACAACTGCAACCCGGTGTGCCCGATCGCCGCCAAGTATGATGGCTCGATGCACATCGACGAAGCCGAACGCCATGGTGCCAAGGTGCTCGACAACTCGGTGGTGTACAAGATCGAAGCCGGTGACGACGGCAAAATCACCGCGATCTGGTACATGCGCCCGGACAAGACCCAGCACAAGCTGACCGCCAAGACCTTCGTGCTGGCAGCTTACGGCATCGAGTCGCCGAAGCTGCTGTTGATGTCGACCTCCGACAGGTACCCCAACGGCATCGCCAACTCTTCCGACCAGGTCGGCCGCAATCTGATGGACCACACCGGCATCAGCATGAACGTCATGACCAAGGAAGACATGTGGCCTGGCGAGGGCCCGACCCAGCTGCTGGTGTACCTCAACAGCCGCGACGGCGAATTCCGCAAGGACTACCCGAGCTACAAGATCAAGGTGCGCAATACCGTGCCGACTTCGCAGATCACCTCCGGGTTGATCGCCAAAGGTGTGCTGGGCTCCAAGCTCGACGAGGGCATCCGCCTGCAGTCGGCGCGTTCGCTGAACTGGGCGGTGGACTTCGAGACCCTGCCGTTGCCAGAGAACCGCGTGACGCCGAGCAAGACCAAGTTCGACGCCATCGGCCTGCCAGTACCTGAGATCTACTACAGCGTCCCGGACTACTGGCACGCCGGCAAGGCCAAGGCGCTGGAAGACTTCCAGCAGTTTGCCAAGCTGCTCGATGCCGACATTCTCAGCACCGACGTGGGCTTCCAGAACCGCCAGCACATCATGGGCACGACCATCATGGGCGACGATCCGAAGGATTCAGTGGTGGACCGGGATTGCCGTACCCATGACCACCACAATCTGTTCATTGCCGGGACCAGCGTGATGCCGTCGGCGTCGTGCGTGAACCCGACCCTTACCGGAGCCGCCCTCAGCCTGCGTATCGCCGATGTGTTGGTCAAAGAAGTCTGACGTCACCTCACGGCCCCCTCGTTACCCTGTAGCGAGGGGGCTCGCCCCCGATAGGCCATCGTTGTTTACAGCAACACCCCATCCTTCGCTTGCAGCACCAGCGGCGCTTCTTCATCCAGCAACTCCAGCACCGCAATCTCTACATTCCGGCACATGGCATCCAGCGGCAGGTCATTGGGCTGCCTGTCGAATGGGTCGGCAATCTGATCACCCAGCGCATCCAGGCCGAAGAATGTATAGGCCAGCACGCACACCGCAAACGGCGTGAACCAGCCGATGGCGTCGACCAGGCAGAACGGCAGCAGAAAGCAGTACACGTGAACCACGCGGTGCAGCATGAGGATGTAGGGGTAGGGGATCGGTGTGCCCTTGATCCGCTCGCAGCCGCCCAGCACGTAAGACAACCGCGTCAGTTGCTGATCGATATTGAGCTGCGCGGCGGTGCCCGCCTGGGTCTCGCGAACGGCATTCATATAGCCTTTGCCGAGTTCACCCAGCACCGCGTTGGGCAGGTGCTGTTTGAGCTTGCCGTCGCCGATCCATTGCTGGGCTGGCTCGTACGGGGGATCAGCACGCAGATGGTTCTTCAGCGCGTGGCTGAAAACGATCAGGCCCTGGCCCAGATGCCGACGCTGTTCCACGCCGAGGTCGGGCAGCAGGCTGAGGCTCTGACGCGTGAGGTTGCGGCTGACGATCAGCAATTCGCCCCACAGGGTGCGGGCCTCCCAGAAGCGCTGATAGGCCACGGTGTTACGAAAGCCGAGGAAGATCGCGAGCGTCAGCCCCCACAAGGTGAAGGGCGTGGCGGTGAGGATGACCTTGAAGTGGAACAGCGTGCCGTGGATGGCGACCACTGCCGAACTCACCAGCACGGTAAACAGCACCTTGCGCCAGATGGCCGGGATGATCGAGCCATTGATGCCGAACAGCAAGGTCAGGGTGGACAGGTTTTGAGGGCGAATGATCAAGGGCGTCGACCGCTATAAGTGAGGTGCCCAAGTGTAACTGCTGGAGGGATGATCGTCCGCCACCCTCCAGCGTTGCGCGCTAGAGTCCGCCCAGCCACCGAGTCATCACGTCCTCACCCGTCACCGGGGCGCTGCCACACATCACTGCTAGCGCTAAGCCCAGTGCCGAACTGTGGGCGGTATGACCGCTGCCACCGCCATCGCGCAAGTCCAGTACCAGGGTCGGGCAGCAGAAGATCGCCAGCCGCACCACCTGCTCCCAGTCGGCGGGCAGCCAGTCGCGCTTGCGCAGCTCGGCCAGCAGGGGGCGCCAGTAGAGGTCGCGTTTGCTGTCGAGGAATTCCCGCCGCAGAGGGGTCAATTGCCAATCGTGTTCCACGTGGAACATATCGCCGTCGACACGCACGTTGACCTTGTACGCCTCGGCCACGCGCGCGGGTTCATACAGCCACAGTGGGTGGGCAAAGATGTTGTGGAACGTCGCTTTGATCTCCGCCAACAGCGCCGGGATCTGTCGGCCAGCGAAGGCGGGGTCGAAACTCACCAGTTGCGGAGGGCTTCCGGTGGGGGTTTCATACCATACGTTGGCGTTGTGCGCGTCACCATGGGCAGTGACCACACCGTGATCGGCGAGCAGTTCGGGGTTCAGGCGCTCACCGCTGGCGTGGAACAATTGCGCCAACGTGTGGCGGTAGGACACACCGTTGATGGTCCAGTGCAGATCCTTCAACGCGTCCCACGGAATATCGATACCTGGGAAGGCGAAGGTCTTGCCGACGTAGAAGCGCTCCACGCGCCCACCAAAACCTGGGTCGGCACCGTCACCCACCAGGCGGTGGTGGAACAGTTGGTGGACGGGCTCCTTGCACACGGCCGCCAGGTCGCCGAGCAGCAAGGTGCGCAGCGCGCCAGCCAAGCCTTCCTGGTCGTATTCGCGCTGCGCCTGCACCAGCGGGGCGATCTCGTCCCAGGCTTGGCGTTCTTCGATATCGCGGCAGGCATCGGCCAGGCGCAGATCGCTGCGCAGGTTGTAGAACAGGATCTGCCGACCTGGCTCGCCACAGGCATACACCGGCACGTCGACGCGGTAACCGGCTTCGCGTAGCAGCTCGGCGTTGTAGTACTCCTCGATGGTTTTGTCTTCGCCTTCTTCGTTGTGGTACTTGAAGAACAGCTGGCGCCCATCGGCCAAGGTCACGCGGCCATTCAGGGAATTGAGGCTGTACTGATCGCGGTTGATGATCAGGTCGGTGGCGGCGACGCCGATCACTTCGCTGGCCAGTTGCAGCAGGCAGGCGCGGGCGCCTTGCCAGTCATCCTGGCGGGCGAGGGTGCGGGCCTGGGCGGCGAGGGGGAGCAGGGCGGCAGTCATGAAAAGGTCCTTGTGGATAAAGCGTCAGATGCTGGCAAGGTAGCCGCCGTCGATATAGAGCACCTGGCCGGTGATGTAGCTGGCGGCAGGCGAGCAGAAAAAAATCGCCGCGCCGGCCAGATCTTCGAGGTTGCCGAAGCGCGCCAGTGGGATCTTCGCCTGCATGCTCTGGCGCCAGTCGTCGTTCTGGTAGAACACCTCGGTGAGCTCGGTGCGAAAGTACCCTGGGCCGATACCGTTGACGCGGATGCCCAGCGCCGCCCACTCGGTGGCCAGGGCGCGGGTCATGCCCAGCAGACCAGACTTGGACGCGCCGTAGGGGGTGGCGCCGGGCACGCCGACTTCGCTGGTCAGTGAACAGAGATTGAGGATGCTGCCGCCGCCATTGGCCTGCATCAGGCGGGCTGCGGCCTGGGCGCAGAAGAAGGCGCCCTTGAGGTTGGTGTCGACGATCATGTCCCAGGTGGCTTCGTCCAGTTCCAGCGACGC
The DNA here is from genome assembly GCF_031880315.1 of Pseudomonas baltica. Lineage (NCBI taxonomy): Bacteria > Pseudomonadati > Pseudomonadota > Gammaproteobacteria > Pseudomonadales > Pseudomonadaceae > Pseudomonas > Pseudomonas baltica. The sequence continues at coordinate 3,488,304 of NZ_CP134771.1, forward strand.
CTGCACGTGCTCCACGCCGGCATTGTTGACGAGGATGTCGAGGCGGCCCTCGCGGGTTTGCAGTTCGACAAAAGCGCGCTCGCGAGACGTCGAGTCGTTTACATCGAGGACCAGCGTCGAGCAGCGCCCGCCGTTGCGCTGGATATCCGCCTGGGCGTTGGCCAGGGTGTCTGGGTCGCGAGCGGCGAGTACCACCTTGGCACCCGCATCGGCCAGGCCCTTGGCCATGGCCAGACCGATCCCTCGGGAAGCGCCGGTGATCAATGCGACTTGGCCTTCAAGGGAAAAACGCGCCAGCAGCGGGTTCATGGAGCGGTCCTTATGGAATGATGATGGTCTTGAGTTTATCGCTGTTGCCGCCGGACAGCTGGTCGTAGGCGGCTATCACGTCGGCCAGCCCGATGGGCGGGGTAATCAGCTGTTCGAGCTTGGCGGCCAGGCGCGGCAACAGGGCGACCGCCTGGCGTTGCTCGTCGCGGAAGACGCTGCAGCCGACCAAGTCGATTTCGCGTTCGACCAAGGCGTTGGTATTGACCACGGTGTCGCCGTGGAACAACCCGACCATGGCGATGCGCCCGCCCGAGGCGACGCTGTGTACCAGTTGATTAAGGACGATGCCCGAGCCAGTGGCTTCGATGCAGTAACGAGGCTCATGGCCCCCGCATGCTGCGAGGATCAGCCCAGTGTCGAGGGCCACGGGGGTGACACCAGCGACGGCTTGCAGCAGGGCGGCGCGCTGGTGATTGCGTTCTACGAGCAGCACCGGGCGCTGGTCCAGTTCGCGCAGCAACAGGGCCGCCAGGCCGCCAATCGGCCCACCCCCCGCAATCAGGACTGGTGCGCCAGGTTCGGCTTCGAGGCGGGCGATGACGCGCAAGGCGACACCCAAAGGTTCGGACAAGGCAGCGACGGCATCGGAAATCCCCGCAGGGACTTTCAGCAAGCGGTGCACAGGCTGGTTGCTTTGCGCAGCGAAACCGCCATCGCAGACCTCGCCGACAAAGCCCATGTGCCGGCACAGGTTGCCTTGGGCGCGCTGGCAGTAGTCACACTCGCCACAATTGGCGCGCGAATCCACCACTACGCGTTCGCCCAGAGCGAAGCCTTTGACGCCAGCGCCGAGGGCAGTGATTTCGCCACAGAATTCATGACCAGGGGTGACCGGCAGTTTCGACACCCACTGGCCGGTACGGAAATTGTGCAGGTCGGAGCCACAGATGCCGGCCGCGCGCACTTTCAGGGTGACCCAGCCGGGCTCGGGGGCGGCGGGGGCCGGGATCTCTTCTAGGCGCAGATCACCTTTGCCGTGGAAGCGGATGGCTTGCATTGTCTGTGTCTCCGTCAGGGCTGCGGGTTTTTTGCAAGCTGTGCTGGTCTCATCGCGGCCAAGCCTTGCGCCCACACTGAAATGCTCACACCTGTGGGTTCGGGCTCTGCACGCGAAGAGGCTGTCATGGCTAGCAGATTACTCCCCGTCAATTATCTTCATCCTCAGCGGCGACACCGCCAGCGCATGAGCACTGAAGCCTTCATACACTGCGAACCCGTGAGCTTTTTCGGCCAGCTGTGGATAACCCGATCGCGTCACATAACCCACCGAAATCCGCTTCATGTAATCGAACACCGACAGCGGCCCGTTGGTTTTGGCCGCTGCGTTGGTCGGCAGCACCGCGTTAGGCCCGAGGACGAAGTTGCCCAAGGTCACCGGGGTGAAATTGCCCAGCAGAATCTCCCCGGCATTACGTATACGGGTCATCACTGCCATCGGTTCTTCGGCGAGAATTTCCAGGTGCTCAGGCGCGTATTCGTTGACGAACTCCACCGCCGTGTCGAAGTCTTTGGTCAGCACGATGCCGCCGTGGTCGCCACAGAGCACCGCCTGGGAAAACTCGGCGCGCTTGGGATCGATCTGCGCCCACAGTTTGGGTAGGGCAGCGATGGCGGCCTCGGCCACGGCGCGGCTGTTGGTCACCAGATAGGCGGAGGAGTCCGGGCCGTGTTCCGATTCGATCAGCAGGTCCAGCGCAGCCAGTTCCCCCTTGGCGGTGGCGTCAGCCAGAATCAGGCTTTCGCTGGGGCCGGCCGGAACGCCGGGGTCGATCAGGTTGGACAGCTGCCGCTTGGCCGCCACCACCCAAGGGCTGCCTGGCCCGACGATCTTCAAACACTTGGGCACGCTTTCAGTGCCGTAGGCCACGGCGGCCACGCCTTGGGCACCGCCGCATTTGTAGACTTCCTTGATGCCCACCAGGCGCGCGGCCACCAGGGTGGCGTCGTCGACCTTGCCGTCCGGGCCGGGCGGAGTGATCACCACCGCCCGTGGCACGCCAGCGACGACTGCCGGAATGGTGGTCATCAGCAGTACGCTGGGGAACGAACCCTTGCCGCGCGGCACGTAGCAGGCCACCGAGTCGATCGGCACATGGCGGTCGCCGGCGAAGGCACCGGGGCGCATCTCCTTGAGCCACATCTCTTCGGGCTTTTGCGCTTCGTGGAAGGCGAAGATGTTTTCGGCGGCGTACTTGATCGACTCGATCACGGCCGGGTCCATGCGCGCGAAGGCGGCTTCGAACTCGCTCTCCTCGGCGCGTACCGACATGTCCTCGGCGGTGACCTTGTCGAAGTCGCGGGCAAAGCGCTTCAGCGCGGCATCACCCTCGGTACGCACGGCCTCGATGATCGGCTTGACCTTCTCGACGAAAAACGACAGATCGGCTTCGGTGCGCTTGAACAATTCGACGGGCAGGGCACTGGCCTGGCTGAGGTCGTGGAACGATGGCTGTTGCATGATGAACCTCTCTAAGCGAATGGGTTAGGCGCGTACGGGCTCTTGGCCGCGAATCGAGCGCAAGACCTGGCGCTGCAGGTCGATGAAGTCCGCGCTGCTGGCCAGTTCTTCATGGCGCGGGCGCGGCAGCGGCACGTCGAAGGTGGCCTTGATGGTGCCGATGCCCATCACCACGATCCGATCGGACAGAAACACCGCTTCCTCGACGTCGTGGGTCACGAACATCACGGTCAGGCGATGGGTTTCCCATACTTGGGTGAGCAGTTCCTGCATCTGCCGCCGGGTCATGGCGTCGAGGGCGCCGAAGGGCTCATCCATCAGCAGGATCTTGGGCCGATACGACAATGCCCGGGCGATGGCCACGCGCTGCTTCATGCCGCCGGACAGTTCATTGGGAAAGGCGTCTGCGGCTGCGCTGAGGTTGACCAATGCCAAGTGTTCGTCGGCGATCTCGCGGCATTCGCTGGCGCTGCGCCCGGCGGCCTTGAGGGCGAACTCGACGTTCTGCCGGGCAGTCAGCCAAGGCAGCAAGGTGTAGGACTGGAACACGACGCCGCGGTCCATGCCGGCGCCATCGATGACTGCGCCGTCCACGCTCACTGCGCCATCGTCATAGTCTTCGAGGCCTGCCGCGATCGACAGCAAGGTACTTTTGCCGCAGCCCGAGGTGCCGACGATGGACACGAACTCGTTGTCGGCCAAGGTCAGGTCGATGCCCTTGAGCACCTGCTTGCGCTGCTTGCCGGTGACGAAGGTCTTGGTCAGCCCTTGAATGGTCAGGGTGCTCATGGGCGCCTCCGGTTGTAGCGGAACAATACTTTTTCAGCGGCGCGCATGGCCTGGTCGGTGATCAACCCGAGCACGCCGAGCAGCAGGATGTAGCCGATGATAGTGTCGGTCTGGAAGAACCGCTGTGACACGGTGATGCGGTAGCCGAGGCCCGAGTTGGAGGCCACCAGTTCGGCCAGCACCAGCCAGGTCCAGGCCCAGCCGAGGCTGATGCGCAGGGCGTCCCAGATGCCGGGGAAGGCACTGGGCAGCACGATCTTGATCAGGATGCGGCGGTCACTCATGCCCAGTGTGCGGCCCAGGCCGACGAAATCGCCAGGTACGCGCTTGACCGAGTCCATCACCATCAGCACCTGCTGGAAGAAGGTGCCCATCCAGATGATGAGGAATTTTTGCACATCGCCGGTCCCGCTCCAGAGGATGGTCAGCGGCACGAAGGCCACCACCGGCATGTAGCGAACGAAGTCGACGAAGGGCTCGATGGAGGCTTTCCAGAAGCCGTAGCAGCCGGCCAGCACGCCGATGACGATCGACATCACCGACGAAATCGCGAAAGCGATGGCGATGCGGTAGAGGCTGACGCTCAGGTCGGTCCACAGGGTGCCGTCCGCAGCCAGTTTGGCCAGACGCTGGCCGACCGCTTGCGGGCTGGGCAGAAAGATCGGCGAGACCAGCCCCAGGTTGGTGGCGGCCCACCACGCGAGGGCGAGCAATACGAATACGCCGATGGAGATGCTCAGATAACCGGGTCGCTCCGGTTGGCGACCGATGACGAACAGCGTGCCGCGCTTGCGCCGCCGAGGTGTCGCTGCCGCAAGGTCATGGTTGGTATTCACGTGACGCTTCCTGAATCAGTTGCTTGCAACCGGCGGCTGGGGTGCCGCCGGCGTCTACTGGAGGCTTACTTGAGTGCTTTGACGAAGCGCGAGTCGATCATCTTCGCTGGCTCTACCGGCACCGGTACCAGGCCGGCAGCGGAGGCCGACTTGAGGATGTGCGGGAAGGTTTCGGTGGTGAAGCTCCCGGTCAATTGCGACTTGTTGTCCGCGAGCGAGTAGAACTGCACGCCATCGAAGGCACTTTCGAGTTCTTCGGTGGAGGCGCCGACAGCCTTGGCAATCACCGCACGATCAGCTTTGGTGTCGCCCTTGTAGTGAGTCAGCGCCGCGTCCCATGCCTTGATCATCGCCAGCACCTGACCCGGGCGTTGTTCGAGGACTTCTTCGCGGACCACCAGCACGTCGGAGATCACACCTGGGTCATCCTTGCCGCTGTAGAGCACGTTGACCTTGGGGTTCTGCTGCTTGGCGGCACTCAAGTAGGGCTCGTAGGTAACGGCCACCGGCACGCGCCCGGCGATCAGCGCGCTGCCAGCGTTGGCGGCAGGCATGGGCACCGGCTTGATGTCGCTCCACGGCATGCCGGCCTTGGCCAAGGCGCTGTGTAACAGGATGTCGCTGGTGGTGCCCTCTTCAAAGGCGACTTCCTTGCCCTTGAGATCTTTGATCGATTTGATCTCCGGCGCGGCGATGATGGCATCGGCGGTAATGCTCTGGTCGAGCAGCAGCACGATCTTCACCGGCAGGCCAGCGGCGACCATGCCCATGGCGGTGTGGGTGGCGATGGTGGCGCCGTCTATCTGCCCGCTGGCGAGGGCGGCGTTGATGTCTTTGTCTTCGCTGAAATTGACTACGTCGACGCCGCTCAGGCCGGCTTTCTTGAACAGATCATGGGCGGCCGCGACATGGATCTGGCCATAGCCCAGCCATGGCTCGACACCGACCTTGAAGGTCCCGGCTTCAACTTTCATCCCCGCGGTCGGCTCGGCGGCCACTGCGCCGATGGCCATTGCCAGGGCACAGGCGCCCAGCACATTACGCATTCCGTTCTTCAGCAGCTGACTCATGACAGTTCTCGCTTCGGGTATAGAGAGTATGGGTACGGCGCAGGTGCGGCACAGCTATCTTGACTGGTATATACAGGTAAGCAGGTTACGTGCCGCATTATTCCCCTGACGGTCGAAAACCTTAGCAGCCTTTATTACCGGGAGCTGCAACATCCCGTTGCGATGATTGGCCGGGAGTGCAAAACTTCTCGACCACTGCGCCGATAACGCGCATTTTCATTGAATATGACCTAATCGGGGGCGGGTAAGCGTTGGCCTGATGCCGATCAACGGTCCCCTGTTGCGCCGTCTTCGTACCGATCAAGCATTGCTCACGCCGGCTGGTCTGCAACTTGCTTAAGCGGTATATACAGCTAGATACCATCTCTCTCCCGACCTCAGCGAGCCTGCCTGCCCCATGCGACGTTATTACACCGGAACAGACTGCTTGCGCGTGCGTAGCATTGCCGAAATGGCGGCCCTGGCGCAGCGGCGTGTGCCGCGCTTTGCCTGGGAATACCTGGCGGGAGGTGCCGAGGACGAGCTGACCTTGGCGCGCAATGTGTCCGCGTTTACCGATATCGGCCTGGTGCCGCGCACGTTGGTGGCGGCCTCGGCCACCGCCACCGAGGTGTCGGTACTGGGGCAGAAGCTCGCGCTGCCGATGATGATCGGCCCGACGGGTTACAACGCCATGTTGTATCGCGATGCCGACGTGCACCTGGCCAAAGCGGCCACCGCGCGGGGCTTGCCGTTTTGCCTGAGCACGGTATCGACCAGTTCGATGGAGCAGATCGTCGCCGCGGTGCCTGACGTCAACCTGTGGTTTCAGCTTTACTGCCTGCGCGAAGCGCGCATTCAGGAGGATTTGCTCAAGCGCGCCGAGGCGGTGGGGGTACAGACCCTGTTGCTGACGTCGGATGCGGTGGTGCTGGGCAATCGGGAGTGGGACAAGCGCAGTTTCGTGCGCCCGCGTCAGCTCACCTGGCGTAACAAGTTCGACGTGCTCTGCCATCCACGCTGGATGCGCCAGGCGCTATGGCCCCGTGGTATGCCGAGCCTGGGTAACCTCGATCCCTATCTGCCGGCCGATGCCCGCAATGCGGCTGGCGCCGCCCATTTTATCGGCGCGCAAATGGATGCCGAGTTGGACTGGCAAGCGCTGGAGCGGCTGCGTAATCGCTGGCAGGGCAAGCTGCTGTTGAAGGGCGTGCTGCATCCCGCCGACGCCGAACGGGCCGCGCAACTGGGGCTCGACGGCATTGTCGTGACCAACCATGGCGGTCGCCAGCTCGATGGCTCACCGGCGAGCATCGAGGTGCTGCCGGCCATCGCGGCAGCTGTGCGCGGCCGCTTGGCGATCTTGCTCGACGGCGGCATTCGCCGCGGCACCGATATTCTCAAGGCGCGCGCGTTAGGCGCCGATGCGGTGCTCCTGGGCCGTGCCACGTTGTACGGCGTGGCCGTGGCGGGCGAGCAGGGTGCCGGGCAATCGCTGGATTTGTTGGCCCAGGAACTGCGCCTGGCGATGACGCTGCTTGGCAGCCCGGATATCCACACGCTCGATCGCGGCCAGTTGTTTCAACGTAGTTACCCACATTCACCTTATCCACAGCCTGCTGTTTTCGAGAATCTGCAATGACCGACCTTCAATGGCTCAATACCCTTGCCCGCCGCGAAGTGCGCGAGCTCGCCAGCTATAACGCCGGGCTGTCCACCGAGGCGGTGCGCGAACGCTATGGCCTGGAGCGGATCGCCAAGCTGGGGAGTAACGAAAACCACTTCGGGCCGTCTGCGCAGGTGGTGCGTGCGGTGACCGCCGAGGCCTTGCAGATCGGCCTGTATCCCGACCCTAACTGCACCGAGCTGCGCCAGGCATTGGCGACAAAATTCGCGGTCGATCCCGCGCGGCTGGTGTTCGGCAATGGCTCGGAAGACCTGCTGGGGATTATCAGCCGGGTGTTTCTGGATCACGGCGACCAGGTGGTCACAGTGTTGCCGTCGTTTGGTCTGCACCTGCTTTATCCACAGGCGGTGGGTGCCGAGGTAGTGGGCGTGCCGATGACGGCTGATTTGCGCATCGACATCGATGGCTTGCTCACCGCGTTGTCGCCGCGTACTCGATTGTTGATGTTCTCCTGCCCGTCCAACCCGGTGGGCAGTGCGCTGACTGTGGATGAATTGCAGCGCATTGTGGATAACCTTGGGCCGCAGACATTGCTGGTGTTTGATGAGGCGTATTTCGAGTATGCCCAAGGCGCGCCGGGCTATCCCGATTGTCTGGCGCTGCTCGAGGCCAGCGGCAAGCCCTACGTGCTGTTGCGCACGCTGTCCAAGGCTTATGCGTTGGCGGGCTTGCGGGTCGGCTATGGGATCGTCAGCGATCCCTTGCTGGCGGATTTGATCGATCGCCTGCGTACGCCTTTCAACGTCAACCGGTGTGCACAGGTGGCCGCGGTGGCTGCGCTGGCGGACGAGGCGCACCTGGCGCAGACGCTGACCCATGTCGCCAGCGAACGGGCGCGGATGATGGCAGCGTTGCAGGGCATGGGGTTAGAGCCGGTGCCGTCGCTGGCCAACTTTCTGTTCTTCGCTACGCCGTTTGCGGCCGATGCGGTAAATGCGCAATTGCTGTCGCGGGGGGTGATCGTCAAGCCGTGGCGCGAGGCGGGGTATACCGATTATCTGCGGGTGTCGGTGGGCAGCGTGGAAGACAACGATTGGTTTTTGCAGCAGTTGGCGGTGAGTTTGGCTGCCTTGTGAATCAATGCAGGCCTCTTCGCGGGCAAGCCTTGCTCCCACAGTGCAAGAAGTTCCAGAGTCGAACACCTGTGGGAGCAAGGCTTGCCCGCGAAGAGGCCCTCAGCCGTACCTCACAAGATAGGCGAAATCAGCCGCGCGATGCGCATGCCTAGCGCCTGCAGGCGCCGCACCTCTTTGCTATCGGCCAACGTCACCTGCCGCGACTCGGCAAAATCCCGTTCAAGCATGGTTTGGACTTCAGCCGCGAACGCCGCATCCACCGTCAGCAGCATGATTTCAAAATTCAGCCGGAACGAGCGGTTGTCCAGATTGGCGCTGCCGATGGCGCTGATCTCGTCATCCACCAGCACCACTTTCTGATGCAAAAAGCCCGGGATGTAGCGATAGATGTGCACCCCGGCGCGGATGGCTTCGAAGGCGAACAGGCTCGACGCCGCATAGACGATGCGGTGGTCTGGCCGAGACGGCAGCAAAATGCGCACGTCCACGCCCCGCAGCACCGCCAGGCGCAAGGCCGCCAGCATCGACTCGTCCGGGATGAAGTACGGGCTGGTGATCCAGATGCGGCGGGTGGCGCTGTGAATCGCTTCCAGAAAGAACAGCGAGCAGGTTTCCTGCGGGTCGGCCGGGCCGCTGGCCAGTACCTGGCACAGCACGCCCTCGTCCGGATAGGTGTCGGGCAGGATCAGCGGCGGCAGGCGACGCGATGCCCAGAACCAATCTTCGGCGAAGGATTCCTGCAGTGACGCAACTACCGGGCCGTGCATTTGCACGTGGGTGTCGCGCCAAGGCGACAGGCGCGGGTTGCTGCCCAGGTATTCATCGCCGACGTTATGGCCCCCGATAAACCCTACCAGGCCGTCGACGACGACGATCTTGCGGTGGTTGCGGAAGTTGACCTGAAAGCGGTTGAGCCAGCCGCGGCGGGTGGCGAAGGCGCGGATCTTGACGCCGGCGTTACGCAGCGTGTCGACGTAATCGCGGGGCAGGGCATGGCTGCCGACCTGGTCGTAGAGCACATAGATTTCGACCCCATGGGAGGCCTTCTCCAGCAACGCCTGCTGCAGGCGCCGACCAATGGCGTCGTCCTTGATGATGAAGAACTGGATCAGCACCACTTGGCGCGCTTCGCGGATGGCGGCAAAGATTGCATCGAAGGTGGCGTCGCCGTTGATCAGCAGGCTGACTTTATTGTTCGCAAGGCAAGGCATGCGCCCCAGCTTGCGCATGGCGCGCAGCGAGTCGTAGGAATCGGACTGCTTGGCTGCCAGCGCTTCCTCTACCCAAGGGCGCCAGTTGAGGTCGGCGATGGCGGTGTGCATTTCCTGGTTGGCCTGGCGACGTGCTTCGATATAGGCGTCGAAGGAGCTGCGGCCGAACACCAGATAGGGAATCAGGGTGACGTAGGGCATGAACAGCAGTGACAGCGCCCAGGCGATCGAGCCTTGCGCGGTGCGTACCGTGAACACGGCATGCAGGGCGGCCGCGATCCCCAGCAGGTGAATGAAGCCGAATACGTAGTAAAAAAACGTGGGGCTGTGATAATCCATGCCTGGCCTGGAATGCGGGTCGATGCTTTAACAGACCACGTCTGAGGGGCAATGTCTCTATTTATTCGGCGCTGCAACGCAATCACGCTTTGCGCGTCTAAAACTTTACCCGGCGACTCGCCGGGTACTGCCATTTTTCAGGAGTGTTGCATGAAGAGATGTCTACCGGTCGTGGCCCTGCTTGGCAGCCTGCTGGCGCCGTTGGCCCACGCGCAGATGCTGCAGCCGGGGCTGTGGGAGCTGACCACCAGCAACATGCAGGTCGATGGCAATGCCATGCCTGACATGCAGTTCATGCTTGGCCAGTTGAAGAACATGGCGCCGGAGCAGCGCGCGATGATCGAGCAGACCTTGTCCAAGCAAGGCATCACGGTGGGCGGCAATGGCATTCAATCGTGCCTGACCGCCGCGCAGGTGAAGAGCGACGATATCCCCCTGACGGACCCGAAGTCGGGTTGCACCCAGCAGATCACGGAGCGCAACGGCAATGTCTGGAAGTTTCGCTTCAGCTGCCCGAAAGCGCAGGGCACCGGGCAGGCGCAGTTTCTCAGTGATCGCGAGTTCACCACCAATGTGGTCGGGACATTCAACGCGACGGGTACTCAGCAGAAGGGCAGCATGAATACGCGTGCGGTGTGGAAGGGGCCTAACTGCGGGGCGGTGAAGCCGCGTACTTGAGTCGGGTTTTATAGTGACTGGGCTGACGCGTTCGCGGGCAAGCCCGGCTCCCACAAGATCTACAGCCCTGTGGGAGCAAGGCTTGCCCGCGAGGGCGTCAGCGGCCTCACCGCAGTCCGGGGATCAGCCACTTGCCCAGGCTTTTCTGCTCACAAAACGGCCGCAGATAGGCGGCATCGCTGGCAACGCCGTAATAGTGGATATCCTGGCGGTACGGCATGTTATCCACATGGGCATCGCTGCACACCCCGAAGGCCCCCTGCGGACACTGTTCCACATACTGCACGCTGACTTTCTGGCCCGGCAGGTTTGGCTCGCAGAAGCCGTCGTGGAACAGCTGTTGCGGGATGCTCACGTTCTGCTGGCATACTTGCACGTCCAGGTGCTCGGCCTGGGTGTGCACCACACAGGCTTCGGCCAGCACCTGGGCACTGGCGCACAGCGACACCAGCGCCGCCGCCAGCGGCATCGATAACCTTCTCTCAAAGCCTTTGAACATGCTGCAGAACATCCCTACTCATGTGATTGCCGGGCCCTTGGGCGCGGGCAAGACCAGCCTTATCCGCCAGTTGATGGCGCAGCGGCCAGCAGGTGAACGCTGGGCAGTGCTGATCAACGAATTCGGCCAGGTCGGCCTCGATGCGGCGTTACTGACCACGGCGCAAGATGGTATCGCACTCGGCGAAGTGGCGGGAGGGTGCTTGTGCTGCGTCAATGGCGCGCCTTTCCAGATCGGTCTGGGCCGGCTGTTACGTCAGTCCAGACCACAGCGGTTATTCATCGAGCCGTCAGGGCTGGGGCATCCGGCGCAGTTGCTCAAGCAATTGAACGAGGCGCCGTGGGCCGGGGTATTGGACGTGCAACCGAGCATCATGGTGCTCGACGCTGAGGCCCTGGCCTGCGGACGACCTTTGCCGCCATCGCAGCAGGAAGCGCTGGCCGGGGCGGGATTGCTGGTGATGAACAAATCACGTGAGGTGAGTGGGGATAAACGCCTGAGGATATCTGCGTCGTTGCCTGCGGTGCCTTTGTACTGGACAGATGAGGGGCAGGTCCCCTTATCGGCAATGCTTCTTGCAATTCATGGCCAGAGCCTGCTCCAACGGGGGGATGCGGTGTCCATAGGTGAGGGGGCTCTGACCGCGAAGACCTCCGTTTATCCACAGCTGCTGCTGCCGGGCCACCCGATCCGGCAAATCAATCCACAGCCTGATAGCTGGAGCATCGGCTGGCGCTGGCATGCCTCGAGTGTATTCGATCCGCTCAAGGTCGAAACTTGGCTGAAAAACCTCGCGTGGCAGCGGGCGAAGATGGTTATCCACAGCACCGAGGGTTGGCAGTCGTTGAACGCCGTGGATAACTTGATCCCGACGTGGAAAACCAGCGAATGGCGCAAGGACTCGCGTATCGAGCTGATTTTCAGTGCGCCTCAGGACGAGGCGACGCTGGATGCGGGCCTGCGCCAAACGCTGCTCCAGTAGCGAGGGGCTTGCCCCTGATGCAGCGCGTCGGTCACACCGATGATGCCTGTACCCGTTTCGGGAGCAAGCGCCCTCGCTAAAAAGGGCGGGTCAGGGGCGCCAGCGTTTGTGTTCCTGGCGCCACTGGCTCATCTCGATCACTTCAGCCGTGGCCTGGGTCTTGATTTCGAACGGGTAGGGCGCCAGCTCGATCGTCGCCGAATGGGGGCCGAACTGCGTGATCGTCCCCGGGTGGCGCTGCTCACCGGTGACGGTGAATTCGAAGGTATAGATCCGCGCCAAGCGCTTGCGACCATTGCCATCACGGGCGAAAGTCATGCGTTTGAACGCGACGTTTTCGTCGAGCAGTTCGAGGTCGAGCTTGGCGCAATGCTGCTTGACCCTCGCCAGCGCCTTTTCCCGTAATCCATGGTTATGCCACAGCCATGCCGCACCGGTGGCGAGCAACATCAGCACTAACATATTTCCGAGGGTCAACATCGACGAATGCTCCGATAAGTACGCTCAGCTTAACTGTGTCTTCGGTCTGTCGTACAGGGTACTTTTGGCGCCATACTGCGCGCCTGAATTTTCCGCAGACTGCTCCAGGGTTTTTTCATGAAACGTACGCCACATCTGCTCGCCATCCAGTCCCACGTGGTGTTCGGCCATGCCGGTAACAGCGCCGCGGTGTTCGCCATGCAGCGGGTCGGGGTCAATGTCTGGCCGCTGAACACCGTGCAATTCTCCAACCACACACAGTATGGTCAGTGGACGGGAGAAGTGCTGGCTTCCGAGCAGATTCCTGCGCTGGTCGACGGCATCGCCGGGATTGGCGAACTCGGCAACTGCGATGGCGTGCTCAGTGGCTATCTGGGCAGCCCGGCGCAGGGTCGGGCGATCCTCTCGGTGGTGCAGCGGATCAAGGCGGCCAATCCGAAGGCCTTGTACCTCTGCGACCCAGTAATGGGCCATCCGGAGAAGGGCTGCAGTGTGGCGCCTGAGATCAGCGATTTTCTCCTCGATGAAGCGGTAGCAGCGGCGGATCTGCTGTGCCCCAACCAGTTGGAGCTCAATACTTTCTGTGGTCGTGCCGCGCAGTCGCTGGACGATTGCGTCGCCATGGCGCGTTCGCTGTTGGCTCGCGGACCGCAAGCAGTGCTGGTGAAACACTTGGCCTATCCCGGCAAGCGCCCGGAAGATTTCGAGATGCTACTGGTGACTGCGCAAGGCAGCTGGCTGGTGCGGCGCCCGTTGCTGGCATTTGCGCGCCAACCCGTAGGCGTGGGCGACCTCACGTCGGGTGTGTTCCTCGCCCGCGTATTGCTGGGCGACGAACTGGTCAGCGCCTTCGAGTTCGCTGCCGCTGCGGTGCACGAAGTGCTGCTCGAAACCCAGGCCTGCGCCAGCTACGAGCTGGAACTGGTGCGGGCGCAGGATCGTATCGTGCACCCGCGGGTGCGGTTCGAAGCAGTGCGGTTGGCGGAGTGAACCTGGCTTTTGTTCTGCCTGGGCCGCCCTCTTCGTGAGCAAGCCCACAGATCCCAGGTCTTACACCTGTGGGAGCAAGGCTTGCCCGCGAAGGCGTCAGTGGCTGCGGCCTTAAAGGGCATCGCCCTTGATATCCTGATAGCGCTTTTCCAGTTCCTGACGAATCTGGCGGCGCTGCTGGGCCTGCATGTAGCGGCGCTTGCCTTCGCCGCTTTCCGGTTGCAGCGGCGGTACCTGGGCGGGTTTGCGCTGGTCATCGACCGCCACCATCGTGAAGAAGCAGCTGTTGGTATGGCGTACCGAGCGCTCGCGGATGTTTTCGGTGACGACCTTGATGCCCACTTCCATGGACGTGTTGCCGGTGTAGTTGACCGAGGCCAGGAACGTCACCAGCTCACCGACATGAATCGGCTCGCGGAAAATCACCTGATCCACCGACAGGGTCACCACGTAGCGACCGGCATAACGGCTGGCGCAGGCGTAGGCCACTTCGTCGAGGTACTTGAGGAGTGTGCCGCCGTGCACGTTGCCAGAAAAGTTGGCCATGTCCGGTGTCATCAGGACAGTCATCGATAGCTGGGCGTTTCCAGGTTCCATAGTGTGCTCACGGTAATTTGCTGTTGAGTGTCGGCACGCTCTATGGCGCTTGTGCCCATATTCACAATCCCATCTCTTTCGGGACGCTGGCAGCCCGAGGCTCGTCACGCGCGCAGGGTAAAAAACGCGTGGTGAAGCGATCTGTTTCAACATATTGCACCGGGCAGACAGCCCGAGTCTCGGTGTTATCTTGAATGCACCCCATTGATGGGGTCAATTTCCCTGGCCATCATGGAGGACTCAGCGTGCATGCCATCAGTTTTATTCAGGACCTGGCCGTGATCATGCTGGTCGCCGGCGTGGTCACCATCATTTTCCACAGGCTCAAGCAGCCTGTCGTGCTCGGCTATATCGTCGCCGGTTTCATCATCGGCCCGCATACCCCTCCGTTCAGCCTGATCCACGATGAAGACACTATCAAGACCCTCGCCGAACTGGGGGTGATCTTCCTGATGTTCAGCCTGGGGCTGGAATTCAGCTTGCGCAAGTTGTTCAAGGTCGGAGCCACCGCGTTTATTGCCGCGTTCCTCGAGATTGCCTTGATGATCTGGCTGGGCTACGAGATCGGCAGCGCCTTTGGCTGGAGCGCCATGGACTCGCTGTTTCTGGGGGCCATCCTGGCGATCAGCTCGACCACCATCATCGTCAAGGCGCTCAACGACCTCAACATGAAGCATCAGCGCTTCGCTCAACTGATCTTCGGCGTGTTGATCGTCGAGGACATTCTCGGCATCGGCATCATCGCGTTGCTGTCGGGCATTGCAGTGAGCGGTAGTGTGAGCTCCGGTGAAGTGTTCTCCACGGTCGGCAAGCTGTCGCTGTTCATGGTGGTGGCGCTGGTCATCGGTATCCTGGTAGTGCCGCGTCTGCTGGCCTATGTAGCGAAGTTCGAGAGCAACGAGATGCTTCTGGTGACCGTGCTGGGGTTGTGTTTCGGCTTCTGTCTGCTGGTGGTCAAGCTGGAATACAGCATGGTATTGGGGGCATTTCTGATTGGCGCGATCATGGCCGAATCAAAGCAGCTGGTGAAGATCGAGCACTTGGTGGAACCGATCCGCGACATGTTCAGTGCCATCTTCTTCGTTGCCATCGGCCTGATGATCGATCCGGCTATCCTGGTGGCCTACGCCTGGCCGATCGCGGTGATCACCGTGGCAGTGGTGCTCGGCAAGGTACTGACCTGTGGGCTGGGCGCCTTTATCGCAGGCAATGACGGCCGAACTTCCTTGCGGGTGGGCATGGGCTTGTCACAGATCGGCGAGTTCTCATTCATCATCGCAGCACTGGGCATGACCTTGCAGGTGACCAGTGACTTCCTCTATCCCGTGGCGGTAGCCGTTTCGGCGATCACCACCTTGCTCACGCCTTATCTGATCCGTGCCGCGGACCCGCTGTCGCTGAAGCTGGCGGCGGTCATGCCAGTGCGTATGGCCAGGGTGTTTGGTATCTACGGCGAATGGCTGCGCAGTATTCAGCCGCGGGGCGAGGGTGCGCTGCTGGCGTCGATGATCCGGCGAATCCTGTTGCAGGTGGGCGTCAATTTGGCGCTGGTGGTGGCCTTGTTTTTCTGTGGGGGGTATTTCGCCGAACAGATTGGTGAGTACCTGAGCGCGTGGATCAATGACGGGGGCTGGCACAAAGCGTTGATTTGCGGTGCGGCCCTGCTGTTATCGTTACCGTTTTTGATCGCGGCGTACCGCAAGCTCAAGGCGCTGGCGATGCTGCTGGCAGAGATGGGCGTCACGCCGGAAATGGCCGGGCGGCATACTGCGCGGGTACGGCGGATCATTGCTGAAGTGATTCCGGTACTGGCGCTGGTAGTGATTTTCGTGCTGTTGGCGGGGCTGTCGGCGAGCATATTGCCCAGTACCGAGCTGCTGCTGGGGATCGCCTTGATCGCGGCGGTGCTGGTGGCGGTGCTGTGGCGGTGGTTCGTGCGCTTGCATACGCGCATGCAGGTCGCGTTGTTGGAGACGCTCAACCAGAATCCCTGACGGCCGGTATCTCGGCTGATGCCGCTGGCCCCTTCGCGAGCAGAGCGCGCCCACAGCTGGACGGCTCAGGCGCAGTCAATACTATGGGAGCAGGGCTTGCCCGGCGAAGGGGCCACTCGATTCACCGGATCGGTAAGCGGCAGTACTCAGCTTTCCAGCCAGACATCCCGCGCCCAGTGCCACACCGACTCCCAGCTTTCTTCGGTGACCAGCTCTTCTTCTGCGCTCCACAGCACCACGGTGCCATCTTCTTCAACGCAGTAATAGTCATCGCCGTCCTGGCAGATCGGGATCAGCTCGCGAGGCACGCCGATGTCCCAGGCGGTTGAGGCCACATCAGGCAGATAGGTGTGCGACGCTGGATCGGTCACAGTCACCGGCTCCAGGCTGCCATAAACTACATCACTAACCGTCAGCAAAAATTCCTTGAATACAAAAGGAATGTTGATGAACAACTGCTCTTCGATCTCGACCAACTGGTCCTCGTCGGGCAATTCAAGGGGTACGGGCACCGGTTCGTTGGCTTCCCGCAGTTGTTCGATGACTTCTTCCACGTCGTGCTACCTCTCAGTCCAAATACGCGATGCGGTTATACCTTAGCTGGATATTAGTGCAATCCCACAAAAGCAAAACCCCGAGCAGATGCTCGGGGTTTGCGGGTGCAAGGTTTCATGTAGAAACTTGCCAAGGTCAGCCGTTCTGACGGATACCAGCGACCAGCCAAGGCTGGTTCTCACCAACGGCACGTTCCATGTTCCAGCTTTCGCTGAACACTTCGCCTTGGTCGAAACGCGAGTTTTTCGACACGCCGCTGAACGTCAGGGTAGCGATGGTCTTGTCGGCGCGATCGTCGACACCATCCAGTTGCACATGGAGGTCGTCAATGAAAGTGGACTGGAAGCCGTCACCCAGGCTAGCGCGTTCCTGTTTGAGGAACTGCAGCATTTGCGGGGTCACGAACTCGGAGATCTTGTCCATTTCGTTGGCGTCCCAATGCTGCTGCAGCGACTGGAAGTGAGCACGGGCGGCAGCGACGAAGTTCTCTTCATTGAACCAGGCCGGGGCGTTGATTACCGGACGAGCGGGAGCAGGCGAACCACCGCCGAAGATCGAATTCTGTGCCGGTTGGGCAGGTTGTTCGAAAACTTCACGCTGATACGGCGAGCCAGCACCGGCCATTTGCGCGCCCTCTTGCTGCTTGCGACGGCGAGCGGCGATGAAACGGAAGATCAGGAAGGCGATGACGGCCATGATCAGGATGTCGAAGAACTGCATGCCCTGGAAGCCGCCACCCATGAACATGGAAGCGAGCAGTCCGCCAGCGGCGAGGCCGGCCAGAGGGCCCAACCAGCGCGAAGCGCCGCCGGCCGCGGCAGGTGGGCGACCGGCAGCCGATGGGCTGGCAGCGGGAGCGCTAGGCGATGCCTGGCGAGTCTGATGGCTTGGAGCAGCGCCGAAGCTTTGACCGCCACCGAAGCGCTTGGCATTGGCGTCGATGCTCATCGTCAAGCCGATGCACAGCGCCAGAGCGATGCTAAGAAAACGTTGCATTAGAATTCCCATAGAGTGGATTGCACGTGAGCCATCTTGCACAGGTGGCTGTGCCGTGACTAGTGACAGATTGTTTCGAGCTTTTACAGGATCTCGGATAACCGCACGTGTGATGGACTGAGGGTCACCCGGGTAGCGAGGGGGGTTGCCCCCGACAGGCCGTGTCAGGCACACCGCAATCGGGGACTGGCCCCTCGCTACAGGGTCGTCGGTCAGGCTGCTGATTGACCCATGGCTGCGTCAAATAGCCTCAAGCTTCGCATAGCCCATCATCAGCCACTTGCTGCCCTCATCGAAGTTGACCTGCACCCGTGCCTGAGCCCCGGCACCTTCGAAATTGAGAATCACGCCTTCACCGAACACCGCATGCTGCACCCGCTGCCCCAGGCTGAATTCGGTCTGGGGGATGCCTTCGTTGGCGAACAGGCTGCTGTTGTTCATCTTTTGCGCACCGCCGAACGGCCGGCTGACGCTGTTGGACAGACGCACTTCCTGAATCAGCCCCGCTGGTATTTCTCGTACGAAACGGGACACCTTGTTGTAGGTCTCGCTGCCATACAGGCGACGGGTCTCGGCGTAGGTCATCACCAGTTGCTGCATCGCCCGGGTGATGCCGACATAGGCCAGGCGCCGTTCTTCTTCAAGCCGGCCGGGTTCTTCGAGGCTCATCTTGTGCGGGAACAGGCCTTCTTCCAGGCCCACCAGAAACACATGGGGGAATTCCAGGCCCTTGGCGCTGTGCAGGGTCATCAACTGCACGCTGTCTTCGTGCTCGTCGGCCTGCGTGTCGCCGGCTTCCAGCGAAGCGTGGCCAAGGAAAGCCGCCAATGGCGTGAGGTCTTCGTCCTCTTCGGTGGTTTCGAAGTTGCGCGCGGCGCTGACCAGTTCCTCAAGGTTTTCTACCCGTGCCTGGCCCTTTTCACCCTTTTCTTCCTGGTGATAGGTGATCAGGCCGGACTGTTCGACGACGGTCTGGGTCATCAAGTGCAGCGGCATGTCGACGACCTTGAGCGCCAGCGTCTCGATCATCTCAAGGAAGCCGTTGAGCGCGTTGGCGGCGCGCCCGGTCACACCTTTATTGAGCACCAGCTGGCGGATGGCTTCCCACATCGACACTTCGGCATGGCGTGCATGCTCGCGGATCGCCTCGACGGTCTTCTCTCCGATACCACGTGGCGGCACGTTGATGACCCGCTCCAGCGCCGCATCGTTGCCGCGGCCGTCCATCAGCCGCAGATAGGCCATGGCGTTCTTGATTTCGGCACGCTCGAAGAAGCGCTGGCCACCGTAGATACGATACGGGATGCGCTCGCGCAGCAGCGCCTCTTCGAGTACCCGCGACTGGGCGTTGGAACGGTAGAGGATGGCGATATCGCTGCGCGCCATGCCGGTCTTCACCGCGCTCTCGATGCATTCGACTACATAGCGAGCCTCGTCGTGCTCGTTGTAAGCGGCATACAGATTGATCGGCTCACCGTCGCCGCCGTCGGTCCACAGCTCTTTGCCCAGGCGCCCGGTATTGTGCACGATCAGGGCGTTGGCGGCCTTGAGGATACCGGCGGTGGAGCGATAGTTCTGCTCCAGGCGGATCATCTGCGAATCGGGGAAGTCGTCCGAGAACTGGTGAATGTTCTCGATCTTGGCGCCGCGCCAGCCGTAGATCGACTGGTCGTCGTCGCCAACGATCATCAGGCTCTCGCCGCCCTTGGCGAGCAGCCGCAGCCAGGCGTACTGCACGGCGTTGGTATCCTGGAATTCGTCCACCAGCACGTGGCGGAAACGCCGCTGGTAGTGTTCCAGCAGGCCCTGGTTGTCGCGCCACAAGTCGAGGGCGCGCAGCAGCAGCTCGGAGAAGTCAATGACCCCGGCGCGGGCGCACGCGGCCTCGTAGGCTTCGTAGATCGAGCGCATGGTCGCCAGGAACAGATCGCCACCCGGCTGAATGTGCTGCGGGCGCAGGCCTTCATCTTTTTGACCGTTGATGAACCACTGAGCCTGACGCGCCGGCCAGCGTTGCTCGTCCAGGCCCAGCTCGCGGATCACCCGCTTGACCAGGCGCTGCTGGTCGTCGCTGTCGAGGATCTGGAAGTTCTGGTTGAGCTTGGCCTCCTGCCAGTGCGCGCGCAGCAGGCGATGGGCCAGACCGTGGAAGGTCCCGACCCACATGCCAGCAGGGCTGATGCCCATCAGCTGCTCGATGCGATGGCGCATCTCGGCCGCGGCCTTGTTGGTGAACGTCACCGACAGCACCGAGTGCGGCGAGGCGTTTTCGACCTGCATCAGCCAGGCGATGCGGTGCACCAGCACGCGGGTCTTGCCGGAGCCGGCACCGGCGAGGACCAACTGACGGCCAACCGGCGCGGCGACAGCCTGGCGCTGGGCGTCGTTGAGTGAGTTCAACAGGAGGGAGAGGTCATCATGCATCCCGCCATTTTAAGGGTAAATGGGTGGCCTGTACCACCGCTAAGTCGGCTGGGCATCGATAGCGATCTTGAGGATCTCTTCGCGGGCAAGCTTTGCTTCCACAGGCGTTCACCCGTGGGAGCGAGGCTTGCCCGCGAAGAGGTCACTGCGGCCGACGAAAACCCCACGCCACCACTGATCGGGCAGGGGCGCCCGTATCACCGAGCAGGGCAGTCCTCCCTATGGATATTTCCCCCCATTGTGTATGCTCAATCAACGTTAATGGCTGCCAACTACAAGAATATCCACCATGACCTTCGCCTCCGCCCGCCCGGCGTCCCCCGAGGATGCCGCGCCGCCCGTGGAACCTGCTTTTGCCGCGCAACTGGCGGCCGAGCGCACGCGCCTGCTGTATCAAGGTTCACTGCTCCCCACACTGTTCATGCTGATCAACGGCCTCGTCTGCTCGTGGCTGCTGTGGAGCCCGCGCCACTATGTATTGGTGAGCATCTGGCTGGTGTGGCTGATGCTGCTCGCCGCGTTACGGGTGATTCAGGTCGCTGCCTTCGACAGTGCCATGCCAGCGCGCCAGTCCGATCCGCGCTGGCTGCGACGCTTTCTGCTGGGGGCGGGCCTCAGTGGCCTGACCCTCGCAGCAGGCGCCATCGCCCTGACCCCGGTCAACAGCTTCATCCAGCAGGCGTGGCTGTTCGGCCTGCTCGGCGCCGCCGCGCTATCGGCCAGCATCGCCTACGCCGTCAGCCTGCCGGCCTTTCTCACCTTCACCTTGCCGTGCCTGCTGCCGCCGGTCGGCTATCTGCTGTTGTGGGGCGATGAACACCAGCGCGGCTGGGGCTGGCTGGGCCTGATGCTGCTGGTGTCGCTGGCAATCGTCGCGTGGCAGGTCAACCGCCTGATCGAACGCAACCTGCTGCGGCGCTTCCAGAACCAGGCCCTCATCGAGCGCCTGCAAGCCGAACGCATTCACGGCGAACAGCTCAACCAGGAGTTGGCCGAGGAGGTGCAACACCGCCGCGCCGTCGAAGACACCCTGCGCGAAACCCACGCCGAGCTCGAAGTCCGCGTCGCCGAGCGCAGCCAGGCCCTGGACCACGCCAACCAGGCCCTGAGCAAAAGCGAGGAACGCCTGGCCCTCGCCCTCGAAGCCAGCGAGCTCGGCCTGTGGGACTGGAACCTGCAGACTGACGAAGTCCACCACAGCGAGCTCAAACGCCTGTTCGGCCTGGATGAAAGCTCCGTGTCGCTGATGCTCAAGGACCTGCGCCCGCGCCTGCACCCTGACGACATGCCGTTGCTGAAGAAAACCCTCACCAACCACCTCAAGGGACGCACCACCGACTACCGCGTCGAATACCGCGTGCGCCACGAAGACGGTCGCTGGTTGTGGGTCGAAGACCACGGCCGCGCCGTCGAACGTGGCCCCCGCGGCCGTGTGCTGAGGATGATCGGCACCCGCGCCGACATCAGCAAACGCAAGGCCTGGCAACAACAACTGAGCCTGGCCGCTACGGTATTCGAAGCCATGAGCGAAGGCATCGTGGTACTAGATGCCGCCTTTGGCGTGCTGGCCGTCAACAAGGCGTTCACCGCCATCACCGGCTACAGCGAAGCCGATGCCATGGGCTTCAACCTCATCGAACTGCCCTGCAGCCACGATGCCCGGCGGCAGTTCCAGGCCATCTGCCAAGCCCTCGAAGAGCGCGGCGGCTGGCAAGGCGAACTGGTCGAGACGCGCAAGAACGGCGAACTCTACCCGCAATGGATGCAGCTCAGCGTGGTCCGCGATCGGCTGGACAACATCAGCCATATCGTCGGCTTCTTCTCCGATCTGTCCGGCCGGCGTGCCTCCGAAGAACGCATGCGCTTCCTCAGCCACTACGACGAGCTCACCGGCCTGGCCAACCGCGTACTGTTCCGTGAACGCTTGCAAGAAGCCGCCCTGCGCGCCACCCAGCGGGGCAGGGCGCTGGCCTTGCTGCACATCGACATCGACCGCTTCAAGCTGATCAACGACAGCCTCGGCCACGACACCGCCGACCAGGTCCTCAAGGAAATGGCCCGGCGCATCAGCAACGCCCTGCCCGAAGCCGACACCATCGCGCGCCTGGCCGGCGACGAATTCGCCGTGCTGTTCGACGCCTACGCCAACCTCTCCAGCCTCGCCCGCGTCACCAGCCGCCTGCTCGGCA
This sequence comes from Pseudomonas baltica, assembly GCF_031880315.1. Classification (NCBI taxonomy): domain Bacteria; kingdom Pseudomonadati; phylum Pseudomonadota; class Gammaproteobacteria; order Pseudomonadales; family Pseudomonadaceae; genus Pseudomonas; species Pseudomonas baltica. Next base: position 3,510,463 of record NZ_CP134771.1, read on the forward strand.
AACTGCGCGCGCCACTGCTGATCAACGGCCACGAACTGATCATCGGCGCCTCCATCGGCATCAGCCTGCTGCCCGATAACGCCCGCGTCGCCACCGACCTGGTCGCCCAGGCCAACACCGCCATGCAACACGCCAAACACCTGGGCGGCGACACCTTCCAGTTCTTCACCGAAAGCCAGCGCGCCAGCACCCTTGAGCGCCTGCAACTGGAAAACCAACTGCGCAAGGCCATCGACGAGCAACAGCTCGAAGTCTTCTATCAACCCAAACTCCACGTCGCCAGCGGCCGCCTGGAATCCGCCGAAGCCCTGGTGCGCTGGCGCCACCCGACCCGCGGCCTGGTGCTGCCCGGCGAATTCATCCCCCTGGCCGAGGAAACCGGCCTGATCGGCGCCATCGGCGAATTCGTCCTGCGCCAAGCCTGCTGGCAGGCCCAGCAATGGCAGCGTCACGGCCTCGCCCCAGTGCGCGTTTCGGTCAACCTCTCGGTGCACCAGTTGCGCCAAGGCAAGCTGGTCAGCCTGGTGCGCCAGGTGCTTGATGACACCGGCTTGGCAGCCCGCTGCCTGGAGCTGGAGCTCACAGAGAGCCAATTGCTCGATAGCATCGAACACATCAGCCTGACGTTTCAGCAGTTGCGGGAAATCGGCGTCAAATTGGCGATCGATGACTTCGGGACGGGGTATTCGTCGTTGAGCTATCTAAAGCGCCTACCGGTGGATTACGTGAAGATTGATCAGGCGTTTGTTCGTGGGCTGGATGAGGCGCGAGAGGATGTAGTGATTACCCAGGCGATCATTGCCATGGCTCATAGCCTCGGGTTGCAGGTGGTGGCGGAGGGCGTGGAGACGCAGGGGCAGTTGGAGATACTGAAAGAGCAGGGGTGCGATGAGATTCAGGGGTATTTGATCAGCCGGCCTTTGCCTGCTCATGATATGGCGCAAATGCTTATCAGAGACCAGCGGGGCTGGTCGGTGGAGAGTTGAGGAAACGCCGGGAATTTCTCGGCTGTTGCAACCTTCTTCCCTGCCCAGTATCGTTCAGGCGTCGCTGCCACTCAGCGACCGGGTTTGGCGACCCGACGAATTCAAGGCGCAGCAGCGCCCCATCACGATTGCAGGCGCTTTTTTTGCGCCCGCATGTCCTGTTATGGCGGCTGTGCGTGGGAGACCTTCGGGTCTGCCGGTTTCCTTGATTCCCGGTTCGCCAACCCGCGTACAGCTGCCACCCTTATCGTTTGGCGACGATGAAGGCAGCTCCTCGAATCAAGGAGTTTAATAATGAACAGCATTCTTCAGTCCTCCAACAGTACTACCGGTGCAGCGACGTTCGGCGTCTGTAATTCCCGGAATGAGCGGCTTTTTCGTATCACCCCTGGAATCTGCGCAGAGCACGCGCTTGAGCATGCCTCGCTGCTGATGGCTTCAGCTAACAAACTGACGTTGTTGAGTGCACTGCAAGCGGACGATGATGGGGCAATGGTGTGGGCTGCTCATTATCTGGGGGATATGGCCAAAGCGATCATCGATGATGTGACGGCTGGACTGCAGGATGTGCAGGCAGGTTCTGCGTCCTAGAGTCGGTCGCTGAGCATTACCTTCGGCCGGCCGGCCGTCTACGGCTGAATGGGGGGATCGAGTGCCAGGCTCATTTGGCGGAAGCGTCCAGAACAGCGACTCTCAACTGAGCCTGACACCAATATTTATAAGCGTTCAGGCAGCGTATTCTTGGAGTTCAGCCCCGGCTCATCGCGTAGCAATTTAGTGCGCCATGCGGGTATTGAACTATCGTCGACGTCGAGGCGTTTCAGCCATTGATCTGCGGACCAGCCGACTAGTCGCAATTCGCCGTCGTGGCTGCCGCTATGCAACGACCCTACGGTCTCACAGCGGATAGGTTTGAGCAGATGATTGACCAATACATAGGCCGCAGGTTTTGGGTCTTCGGCATCGCCAGCAGCATAGGGATAGGCGCCCGATTGAATAATGACTCCGTCATTACAGCGATAGAATGCGTAATGACTAGAGGGTAGTTGAGAGCGAAGGATATCGAGGCCTCCGGCCAATTCCAGGCGTTGGTTGTCAAGCAGCGTTAGCCAGCTTACCGTCTTTATCTTAGGTTGTTTCGCGGTCGGTTCGATCGTAAGCCAAGACGCAGTACCAACATCCAGGCCGGGCATGCGGGCGGCCATGAAAGCCTCGGTTGGTTCATTCTCATCCTTCTGAGTGATCGAAAGATTGAAAGCATTTCCAGCGTAACCCTGCTCTGGATTCAAGCGCTGTGCGAACGCACGAAAGAGCTTTAAGAAACTCAGTGGATTCTGATCATGAAATAACACAGGAACTGAGAATTCCAACACGCTGACGTCATCGCCCATCTTTGCCTGCCACGCGCGTTGCCCCATGATACTGAATAGCCAAGGGCTGGCATCTTTGGATTGCTTTCCACTCGTGTAGAAGAAACTTAGTAGATCGTCTTCATCCAAAGACTCCATCATCTCGCGCAACGAAGCTGCATTTGAATACGGAATAACGGGTTTGCCCTTGGGAGGCTCTTCGCGCAATAACCATGTTAGATGAGGTTCCGCTACCATCTTGAAATCATCAAAGCATTTGCACAATGCCTCGCGAACCAGTGAGGTGTGAGCCTCCTTGAAATAAAGCGTTCCGCGTACTGAAGCGACGGCGCCAATGTAGTTTTGTGGCCCTCCCTTCATCAAAAGATTACCGGGCACCTCTAGCAAATGAGGTTGTTTGGTCAGCGCCGCTGCCAAATCGAAAGATTGGTCCATTATGTGCTCTCTTCTAATAGGCAGGGGTGGGCAGCATTGGGCGAGGCGTGCGGCCTCGGGTCAAAAAAAACATAGTCAGAGTGGCGATACTGGCAGCCCATCCCAACTGTTCGGCAGGTATCCGCGTGGACTGAGTTTCTTGAGTACAGTCGCACTCTGTAGAGCTCATACTAACGACTCGATTTGCTCCAGCAATCTGTTTGTATGCTCTCACCTGATCTGGGTTCGGTGGGTCGGGAGGAAACTTCATTTCGACCAACACCTGGATATTATTCTGAGCAGGCGGGATCATTGGGTCTTTAACAATCACCACATCAGGCCGACGAATCATCCCTCTACCAGGCTTGAAAGGAGGATGCTCCGGATCCTCATCCCAATACTTTTTGATCCACCCCGGAATCCAGCCATGCGGATTGCCTCCGGTCTGGCTGTCCATTATCGGCTGCGGTGGATTCTTGGTCATGTCGTAGCTAACCTCAGCTTTATACGGACTGCGCCCCTGCAGTATCTCATCCAGCTCCCCCAATCGCTGCGCGACACAAGCCTGCTTGAGACTCCTGCCATCCCGACTGACATTTGGTGTAGCACTGCAATAACAGATCGCCGAGCACAGCACTTTCTTGTCTTGCGGATCGAGTTTGGGCTCCAGAATCCCGACAGGATTGATCTGACCATCCGATTTCATACCTCCCTGGGACAGCGACGGCTCACTCATTACCGTCCTCCTGCTCCAGATCGATATGCAGTGTTTGTGGCGAGTTACTTCTAACCCAGCGGGTCATCCCTTGGGCATCGGTATAGTCGTAAAAGCTTTTGCCATCGCTGGACCAGACTTTGACCAAGCGGCGTGCCACTGGCTTGCCGGTGTTCTGGTCGATCAACTGGAACCGCCCCGAATAAGAGGTGACCGCGTTGGTGCGCATGGGCTGGACAGGTGTGACGGGCGCGGGGATATGGGTGTCACCGATGATCACTGTGCTTGAACCCGCGGTTACTGCGTTGCCATGTTCCCCCACGCTACCTTGCGTGGCGGCCCGCATGCCGTTGATGAATACGGTGGATGACAGGCCGGAAACGATGCGGCTGCCGCAGGCGCTCCTATCGTTTTCGCGGGCGGCGTTCAGTCCGTCGAATATGACATCTGGCGAGCCGGAGACAAGGGGGTTTTCGCCGTGCCCCGATTGCGGGCAGGCGGTTGGATCTGTGATGCGTGCAGCGGGTTTTCCACTCATGATGCGAATCCTTGCAAACAGGTACATGAGTATTCAGTGAGCAGCCGAATACCCTGAAATCCGGGGGTGAGACATCCTGAATTAGGGCCGGCGACATACTAATAGGGGCAATCAATCCTGGTAAACCACGGATGTCCACTCGCAACTTCCTGCAATATTTTAGTGTTGCAGAGGTCCCTGAGAATCCTTTAACTGGGCGTTTTTCCGACCATGTAGTATAACTACAAGGTAGCTACATCAGCCCATCGACCTGTCCGAGTCCTGCCCTTGAACCTGTTGCAACACATCGCGCAATCCCGTCACCTGTTACGCAAGTCGGAGCTCAAGGTGGCCGACCACGTGCTGCTTGACCCGGCAGCGGTGATGCACAGTTCCATGGCCGATCTGGCCCATCAGGTGGGCATCAGCGAGCCGACCATCGTGCGGTTCTGCCGCGCCATCGGTTGCAGCGGTTTTCAGGACCTCAAACTCAAGCTGGCGCAAAGCCTGGCGGCGGGGGCGAGCTTCGGGCAGTTCGCGATTCATGAAGACGACTCGGTCTCGGACTACAGCCTGAAGATTTTCGACACCACCTTGCACACGCTGATGGAGGTTCGGGAAAACCTCGATCCGCTGGCGTTGCAGCGGGCGGTGACGGCCATGTCCAACGCCGATCGCATCAACTTCTACGGCTTTGGTGCTTCGGGCGCGGTGGCCGCCGATGCGCAGCACAAGTTTTTCCGTTTGTTGCTGACCGCAGCCGCCTATTCGGACCCGCACATGCAGGCGATGTCGGCGGTCACTCTCAAGGAGGGCGACGTGGCGGTGTGTATTTCCCAGTCTGGCCGTTCCAAGGATTTGCTGATTACTGCCAACTTGGTGCGTGATTCCGGCGCGACCTTGATCACCCTGTGCCCGAGCCAGACGCCGCTGGCGGAACTGGCGACGGTCAATCTGGCGATCGATGTGCATGAAGACACCGAGATTTACACCCCGTTGACTTCGCGGATCGCCCATCTGGTGGTGATCGATGTGCTGGCGATGGGCGTGGCGATGGCGCGCGGGCCGAGCCTGGTGAATCACCTGAAGAGCGTGAAGCGCAGCTTGCGTGGATTGCGGTTGTCGCCCAAGTCGGTGAAGCACGAGGAGTAGGCGCCAGGCTTTACATCGCGGCGCGCCCCTCGCGGGCAAGCCTTGCTCCCACAGCCGGTTTAGCCCGAGAAGCGCCGACATGGCTTGCAAAATCCCACCTTCACACCGCCGTCATCTACACGCCGCCAAACCGTAACCATCCCCCGCCATCCTGTACTCCCGCACTCGCACTGGGAGACAGCTCATGACTCGATACGAAGACGGCACCAGCCCCTCCGCCAAAACCCGCAAACAGCAGGAAGACCAACGCCGTATGGCGTTTCGCCGTGCCATCGAATCCTACTCCGACGAGCGTCGGCTCAATCAGGAAATCGCCGACTACCCCGACCTCATGTTGTGGCAGGCACCAGCGGCAGCCGCCCGGCAAAGCGTTCAACCAGCGCGCTGATCTGAGCGCGTTCGCTGCGGATAAAAGCCGCGAAGGCCTGCGCCACCGGTGATGGGCGTTTGGCCTTGGCCTGCACGATGCACCAGCTGCGATACAGCGGCAGCTCGTCGATCGGCAGTTCTTTGAGCACGCTGGTCGCCAATTCCATGTTGACCGCATGCCGCGTCAGCAATGCCACCCCCAGCCCTGCCATCACGCACTCGCGTTGAGCATCCGACGAGGCGACCTCCAGGGTCTGGGTGAAGTGCACGCGCTTCTCCTTGAAGTACTCCTCGCAGGCCGTACGTGTGCCTGATCCTTGTTCGCGTATCACCAGGGTGAAAGGCTCCAGGTCCTGCAAGCGCAGGTGTTCAAGCTGGCTGAGTGGATGGTCCGGCAGCGCCACGGCGACGATAGGATTGTTGAGGAAGGGCATGAATTCCAGCCCCATGTCCTGGGGCACCATGGACATGATCACCAGGTCGTCGCGGTTATCCGACAGTCGGCGAATCACCTGTGCGCGGTTGACCACCGTGAGGCTAAGGTTGACCTCGGGGTGCAGTTTCTTGAAGGCCGCAAACAAATGTGGGGTGAAATATTTGGCGCTCGACTCCACAGCAAGCTTCAATTGACCTTGAAGCGACCCTTGCAAGTCGGACAGCTGCATATCGAGGCTTTCCAAACGCCCAAAAATGTCCCGACTGGCCCGCTGCAGGGCCTCGGCCGCTTCTGTCAGGTACAGCTTCTTGCCCACGTATTCGAACAGCGGCTGGCCGACCAACTCTTCTAACTGCCGAATTTGCAGACTGACCGCGGGTTGCGTCAGCGACATTTCGACGGCGGCGCGGCTATACGAGCGCAGATCGCAGACTTCGTTGAAAACCTGCAGCTGACGCAAGGTCATACGCATCAATGACTTACGCATTTTTATGGGGGGTCTGGGGTAGGCAATACGGCCACTATAAGTATTTACTTATGTCCCAGCCAATAATTATTGATTTTTGTTAATCGTCGCGTAGCGCTAGTGTGAAAGGGCGACCAGCGGTGTAGGACTGGTCATGCACTGATCGGCCCTGCCGGGTCGATCGAGATAACGGTCGAGGAACGTCCAACGTGATAAAAAAGATCCTGATCGCCAACCGTGGTGAGATCGCCGTGCGAATCGTGCGTGCTTGCGCCGAGATGGGCATTCGCTCGGTGGCGGTCTATTCCGACGCCGACCGCCAGGCGCTGCACGTCAAGCGTGCCGACGAGGCCTACGGGTTGGGCGCCGAGCCGCTGGCCGGTTACCTGAACCCACGCAAACTGGTCAACCTGGCGGTGGAAACGGGCTGCGATGCCCTGCACCCAGGCTATGGCTTTTTGTCCGAAAACGCCGAGCTGGCGGACATCTGCGCCGAACGCGGGATCAAATTCATCGGCCCGTCGGCTGAAGTGATCCGGCGCATGGGCGACAAGACCGAAGCGCGACGCAGCATGATCAAGGCCGGAGTGCCGGTCACTCCAGGCACCGAGGGCAACGTCGCCGACATCGCCGAGGCGCTCACTGAAGGTGACCGCATCGGCTACCCGGTGATGCTCAAGGCCACTTCCGGAGGTGGCGGGCGTGGTATCCGCCGCTGCAACAGCCGCGAAGAACTCGAGCAGGCCTTCCCGCGGGTGATTTCGGAAGCCACCAAGGCCTTCGGTTCGGCCGAGGTGTTCCTGGAAAAGTGCATCGTCAATCCCAAGCACATCGAGGCGCAGATCCTCGGTGACAGCTTCGGCAACGTCGTGCACCTGTTCGAGCGCGACTGCTCGATCCAGCGCCGCAACCAGAAGCTCATCGAGATCGCCCCCAGCCCGCAACTGACCCCCGAGCAGCGCGCCTACATCGGCGATCTATCGGTGCGCGCCGCCAAGGCCGTGGGCTACGAAAACGCCGGCACCGTGGAGTTTTTGCTCGCCGAGGGCGAGGTGTACTTCATGGAGATGAACACGCGCGTGCAGGTGGAGCACACCATCACCGAGGAAATCACCGGTATCGATATCGTCCGCGAGCAGATCCGCATCGCCTCCGGGCTGCCGCTCTCGGTCAAGCAGGAAGACATCCAGCACCGCGGCTATGCGTTGCAATTTCGCATCAACGCCGAGGACCCGAAAAACAACTTCCTCCCCAGCTTCGGCAAGATCACTCGCTACTACGCGCCGGGCGGCCCGGGCGTGCGCACCGACACGGCGATCTACACCGGCTATACCATCCCGCCGTTCTACGACTCCATGTGTCTGAAGCTGGTGGTCTGGGCCCTGACCTGGGAAGAAGCCATGGACCGCGGGCTACGCGCGCTCGACGACATGCGCCTGCAAGGGGTGAAGACCACCGCCGCCTATTACCAGGAAATCCTGCGCAATCCGGAATTTCGCAGCGGCCAGTTCAACACCAGCTTCGTCGAAAGCCACCCCGAGCTGACCAACTACTCGATCAAGCGCAAACCCGAGGAGCTGGCCCTGGCCATCGCCGCCGCCATTGCCGCCCACGCAGGCCTGTGAGGAATACCTGATGTCCAAGAAAATCACCGTCACCGATACCATCCTGCGCGACGCCCACCAGTCCCTGCTGGCGACCCGCATGCGCACCGAAGACATGCTGCCGATCTGCGACAAGCTCGACAAGGTCGGCTACTGGTCGCTGGAAGTCTGGGGCGGGGCGACCTTCGACGCCTGCATCCGCTTCCTCAAGGAAGACCCGTGGGAGCGCCTGCGCCAACTGCGCGCCGCGCTGCCCAATACTCGCCTGCAGATGCTCCTGCGCGGTCAGAACCTGCTCGGCTATCGCCATTACAGCGACGACGTGGTCCGCGCGTTCGTGGCCAAGGCCGCGGCGAATGGCATCGACGTGTTCCGCATTTTCGACGCCATGAACGACGTGCGTAACCTGCGCGTCGCCATCGAAGCCGTGAAGGCCGCCGGCAAGCATGCCCAAGGCACCATCGCCTACACCACCAGCCCGGTGCACACCATCGGCGCCTTTGTTGCCCAGGCCAAGCAGATGGAAGCCATGGGCTGTGACTCGGTGGCGATCAAGGACATGGCCGGCTTGCTGACCCCTTATGCCACGGGCGAACTGGTCAAGGCGCTGAAGGCCGAGCAGTCGCTGCCGGTGTTCATCCATTCCCACGACACCGCCGGTTTGGCTGCGATGTGCCAGCTCAAGGCGATCGAGAACGGTGCCGACCATATCGACACCGCCATCTCCAGCTTCGCCTGGGGCACCAGTCATCCGGGCACCGAGTCGATGGTCGCGGCGCTCAAGGGCAGCGAGTTCGACACGGGCCTGGACCTGGAACTGCTGCAGGAAATCGGCCTGTACTTCTACGCGGTGCGTAAGAAATATCACCAGTTCGAGAGCGAATTCACTGCGGTCGACACCCGCGTGCAGGTCAACCAGGTGCCGGGCGGGATGATTTCCAACCTCGCCAACCAGCTCAAGGAGCAGGGCGCCCTGAGCCGCATGAGTGAGGTGTTGGCCGAGATCCCACGGGTACGCAAGGACCTCGGTTACCCGCCGCTGGTGACGCCGACCTCGCAGATCGTCGGCACCCAGGCGTTCTTCAACGTGCTGGCCGGCGAGCGCTACAAGACCATCACCAACGAGGTGAAGCTGTACCTGCAGGGTGGCTACGGGGCCGCGCCGGGTGTGGTCAACGAGAAACTGCGGCGCCAGGCCATCGGCAGCGAAGAGGTGATCGACGTGCGCCCGGCCGATCTGCTCAAGCCGGAGATGGACAAGCTGCGCAAGGACATCGGCGAGCTGGCCAAGTCCGAAGAGGACGTGCTCACGTTCGCGATGTTCCCGGACATCGGGCGCAAGTTCCTCGAAGAGCGTGAAGCCGGCACCTTGACCCCGGAAGCCCTGCTGCCGATTCCGCAAGCGGGTGCAGTGGCGTCGGCGGGCGGCGAGGGCGTGCCCACCGAGTTCGTCATCGATGTGCACGGCGAGAGCTACCGCGTGGATATCACTGGTGTCGGCGTGAAGAACAGCGGCAAGCGGCACTTCTACCTGTCGATCGATGGCGTGCCCGAAGAGGTGGTGTTCGAGCCACTCAACGAGTTCGTCGGCGGTGGCGGTGGCAGCAAGCGTCAACATGCCACCGAGCCGGGCCATGTGAGCACCTCGATGCCAGGCAACATCGTCGATGTGCTGGTCAAGGAAGGCGATGTGGTCAAGACCGGCCAGGCGGTGCTGATCACCGAGGCGATGAAGATGGAAACCGAAGTTCAGGCGCCGATCGCTGGCAAGGTCGCAGCCATCCATGTGGCCAAGGGCGACCGAGTGAATCCGGGTGAAGTGCTGGTGGAGATCGTCGCCGGTTAAGGCGCCGACCGTAAAAAGCTTACCTCGAGGGGGCGTCGCAATTTGGCGCCCCCTTTTTTATGTGGTCAGTACTGGCCTCTTCGCGAGCAAGCTTTGCTCCCGCAGAGGCAACCCCTTTGGGAGCAAGGTTGCGCGTTCGGCGGCGAAGAGGCCTGGTCGGTCACCACAAATCCTATGGATCAAAACCGCAACTGCCACTGCCCGATCACCGCATGATTGCGGCTATTACTGCCCAACTCGCCGCTGTACCCCAACCCCAGACTCTGCCGCGCACTGAAGCCTACATCCAGCCCCGCTTCCACCATCAGGCTGTCCCGATCCAGCGCCGTGCCTTGCACGCTGAACGCACTGCCGCCGGCAAGAAACGCCTGCGTCGTGGATGAATCCACATCGCCATACGTGTGCCGCCAGCCCAGGCTGCCTCGTGGCGTCAGGCTGATACCGTTGTCCAGTTGAGTCAGATGAGCGAAGCGCAGGCCCAGGGTAGTGGTGACGTTGTCCTGTGTCTGGGCGTTGACGTCCATTGCCGCAGCGCCGCCTTTCTCTTGATAGCTGTTGCGGTGGTAGCGTTGGTAGCCGAGGTTGGCGAAGGGTTCGAGATTGAGGCGGCCGCTGCCCAGCGCGTAGCCCAGCTCGGCGAAGGCCTGCTGGCTGTTGGCGTGATAATCGCCGCGCGGGGTGTCGTTGAAGCCACTGAAACTGACGTGGCGTTTGCTCGATCCGTCGTGACCGCTGTAGGCCGCGCCCAGGCGCAACGCCAAGGGGCCGCTGTAGTGTTGCGCGTAAACGCCCAGGTGCCAGCTGTCGATATCTCCGCTCAGGCCCGAGGCATCCAGGCCGGTTTTCGAGTAACCGCCCAGCACGCCGAGGCGCCAGTCGCTGAGTATCGCCCAGTCGGCGCCCAGCACGGCACCGTGGGTACGCTGCTCCACGGCGCTGCTGCCATTGCTGCCGTCGAGCTTGCCGTAGCTGCTCAGGCCTTGCAGCCACAGGCGGCCCTGGGCGTTGGGGTCGTTGAGGTTGCGGGCGCTGGCGGGCACGCCCGTGTCGACCAGGATCGGGGTGTCCTTGTCATCGAGGCCGACCATCAGCGCGCCGTTGCTGCTCATCGACTGCATGGCCGCCAGCATGCTGCTGCCCACTTGCGCGCTGCCCGCCAGCGTCGCGGCGCCAAGGCTGGCGGTGGTGGCGCCACTCAATTGAGTGATGGCGCTGCTGGCGGTGGCGGTGCTGGTGTTGAGCACCGCGTTATAGAGCGCATTGCCCTGGCCCAGCTGACTGATGCTGCTGGCGGCGTTGCGGTCGCTGCTGTTGGTGGCGTAATTGGCGAAGGCGACATCGTTGCGTGCGTAGGCGAGGTCGACCTGGGTAGCGGTGTAGCTGAGGGTCGGGGTCAGGAATGCATAGTCGCTGGTGACTTTGCCGAAGGTGCCAGTGACCGCGCCGGCCTGCAGCACCGTGTAGTGGCTCAGCCACGGATAGTCGCCTGCGCTAGGCTGCACGGCCAGGGTCGCGCCATTGAGGTAAGCGGTACCGCCAACGCTCAACGGCGCACTGGTGCCGTCGGCATTGACGCCATAGGCGAGCGTGGCGCCGCTGTTCAGGGTCAGGTCGTGGTTGATGGTGGCGGTGCCCAGGGTGCTGTTGGTCAGCAACGTGCCATTGACGATCAGGTTGCCGACGCTGCCGCCACCGGCATACACGCCGCCGTTGTCCACGGTGAGGGTGCCCGCCACGCCGCCCTGGTTGATCAATGTGGCACCGTTGGCGATCGCTCCGCCCTCGCTGAAGTCGCCGCTACCGGTCAGGGTCCAGGCGCCTTGATTGACCTGCAGCCATTCGAAGTTCTGGCTGGTGCCAAAGGTGCCACCACTGCCGCCAGCGGCGTCGAGGATCACCTGATCGCGGCCGGTGCCACCGTCCACCAGGCCTGCGAAGCGCCCGCCGGTCAGTACGACGAGAGTGTCGTCGCCACCGCCAAGGCCCAACGCCAAGCCATTGCTGCCGCTGATCAAGCCACTGTTGGTAACTGTGTCCTTGTACTCGCCGACCAGATTGATACCGAAGCCGTTCAAGCCTTGGATGGTGCCTTGGTTGATGATGGTCGTCGCGCCGACACCGGCACCGTTGCTGCCGTCGTCTACCAGAATGCCGTTGTTGGCACCGCTCACCAGCGCGCCGCTGGCGTTGAACACATAGCCGCCGCCCAGCGCGATGCCTTCGCTGCCGTTGGCGAAGCCGTTCTTGTCGACGCCGCCAGCGCCAGTGCCCTGGATGGTGCCGTAGTTTTCGATGTGGCCGATGAGGTCGATGTCGACGCCGTCACCATCGCCGTTGGCCTTGAGGCCGGCGTAGGCGCCAGTGATGGTGCCCCAGTTGTACACCGTGCCATTGCCGTCCGAGCCATAACCCGAGCCATTGCGCCCGGTGATCTCGCCGCCCCGGAAGTTGGCCAGCGTCGCGCCGTTATCGGTGGTGATGCCATGCCGGCCGCCGCTGATGATGCCGTAGTTCTGTACCGTGACGTTGCTGGCCGAATCGATATCGATGCCGTCGTATTTTTGCTCGTCGGTGTGGCTGTCGCCTGTGGATATCTCGCCCCAGTTGAAAATTGTCGCGTTGCTGCCGGTTTTCATGCCGTCGCTGGCATCGCCACGGATCAGCGCACCGGCGTAGTTATTGACCGTGATGGCGACGCCGCCATCGCGCACCGCGTCGAGATCCAGCCCCTGGCCGGTGGAGGAGTGAATGGTGCCGCGGTTGTTGAGGGTGAAGCTGCCACCCGCGAAATTGCTGTCGATACGCAAGGCGTCGTCGTAGCCGTCGATGGTCGCTCCGCTCAAGTTGTTGATGACGTAGTTGCGCGACGACCCCTCCGAGCCGCTGCTGGCGATGGCCCGGCCAGTAGTAGATTTGATCAGGCCGGAGTTATCCACAACCACACCGGTGCCGCTGGTGGCTCCCTTGAGGCTTACCGCCTTGCCGGCGGAATAGATGATGCTGCCGGTGCTGGTGACGGTCAGGTGGTCGGAGCCGCTGAGTTCCTGCTGGGCCGTGGTGGCGGTGCTGACGGTGCCACTGACGGCATGAACCGGACCGGCCAGAGTGGCCAAGGCAATAGCGAGGGCGAGTCGGTGCTGTGGATAAGTCATGACGACGGCTTGTTGTTGGGTGGGCCGTCTTGTATAGCGATTTAATATTACGGTTTTTTTATATAGCTGAATAATTTGCTACAAACGTTGGGTGTGGTTGAGATCCGGCTGGCGCGTTTGCGGGCAAGCCCGCTCCCCCAGAGATCGCATCAACTGTGGGAGCGGGGTCTGCACGCTAAGCTTTTTCAGCCCGCTACCAAGGTCGGCTGGCGGCACTCGGGCAGCGTTTTCACCTGGCCGCTCGCCGTCTGGTTGGTCTCCGATAACCAGATTTCGAAGCCGGATTCGATCATCGGCCATTGCTCGTCCATGATCGCGAACCAGGCGGTGTCGCGGTTACGGCCTTTGACCACCATGTGCTGGTGGAATACGCCCTCGGGGCTGAAGCCAAAGCGCTCGGCAGCGCGGCGCGAGCGCAGGTTGGCGTTGTCGCACTTCCATTCGACACGCCGGTACCCCAACTCGAAGGCCAGCTTGGCCAGCAGATAGACCGCTTCGGTGCCTTTTGGGGTGCGTTGCATGGGGGCGCCGAAGGCCACGTGACCGATTTCCAGACGGCCGTGGGCGGGGAAGATGGACATCAGGCTGAGGATGCCTTCGGCGTTGCCGGTGGCCACATCGACCGCGCAAAAGCCCAGCGGATCGTCGCTGATGGCATAGCCGTCGAGCCAGATATCGAACAGTTCGCGGTCCTTGAACGGGCCATACGGCAGGAAATCCCAGAACACCGGGTCGGCACCGGCACCTTGCAGCGCCTCCCACAGGTCATCGCTATGGCGCACGGGGTCGAGCTTTTCGAGGCGCACGAAGCGTCCGGTGAGGGTGCTGGCAACAGGCTTGGGTACCGTTTTCCAGTTTAATTCTCGAGTCGACATGGAAGCTCCTGGAGGGACTGGCGAAATTGGATATAGCCCGGGCGTTCGGCGACGCGCTCGTACAGTGTAATCGCTGTGCTGTTGGTCTCGTGGGTCAGCCAGTGAACTTTGATGCAGCCATCACGCTTGGCGCTAGCGTAGACGAATTCGATCAACTGGCGACCAATACCGGTGCCGCGCACAGTAGTGTCGACGATTAGATCCTGTAGATAGCAAGAGTTCTCTATCGACCAGCAAGAACGATGATAAATGTAGTGGACCATGCCGACCGCCACCCCATCTTGCCAGGCCAGTGCGGCGTTGATCGGTTCGGCGGTGTCGAGCATGCGCGCCCAGGTGACGGCCGTGACCTCGGCGGGGATGTCGGTGTTGTAGAAACGCTGGTAGGCCTGCCACAGGGGCAGCCAGTGGCTGTGGTCGGCGGCGGTGACGGGGCGGAGGGTGACGGTCATGGACTGGATTCCTTGGGGGCTGGCCGGGGGATTTGTGCCGATGCGGAGGGCCTATCCGCGAGCACGCTCTGCTGAGCCATACACCTGTAGGAGCGAGGCTTGCCCGCGAAGGCTGAGTGTCGGCCACAGTTGGCGTACCTGACACGACCTGTAGTGTGCTTCAGGCAGTGAGCATCAAAGGTTTTTCATTGCTTCAGCGAGGGCCTGATCACGGGGATCCCTACTGGCACTCAACCCGGCCTTGACCCCCTGCAAATCGGCGGTCGAACGATTCTGGCCAAGCTTGCGCTTGCCGTGCAGGCGAGCAACCGGGATGGAAAACCCGACGATGGCCTTGAGCATGCCGTCAATGTAGTCCGCTGGCGCATCGCTGACCGACCACGGCTGCGCCTGGCGCGCTTCATGGCGGTCGGTCAGGCCACTGACTACCTGCAGCAAGCGCTGCGCATCGGTGAATACTTCGGCCTGGCCGTAAGCGTGCACGGTCTCGTAGTTCCAGGTCGGCACCACCTTGCCGTGCTCGGCCTTGGCCGCATAAAACCCGGGGCTGATATAGGCATCCACGCCAGGGAAGATCACCATCACCTCACCTGCGGCCAACGCCCGCCAGTGCGGATTGGCCCGCGCCAGATGCCCGTGCAAGGTGCCGAACTCACCGGCATCCGGCTCTAGCAACAGCGGTATGTGGCTGGCCTCGAGGCCATCCGGCCCATGGCTGACCAGGATCGCCAGGCGCGTGGCGAGGATATGCCCGTGCAGCTCGGGCAGAGAGTCGAGGCGAAACGCAGCGGGCGTGTACATGGCGTGATTCCTGTGACGGATGCATTCATCCTAGGCATGATATTGGCCTTGTCCAAGATCCATTAATTGCTATTTAGCCAGGTCCAATCGTTTATGGTCAGCCCCGTCGCTCTGCCCTTCGATCCCTCCGGCATTCAGCTCGACCGTCGCCAGGGGCTCAGCCGTCAGCTGTACCAGGCGCTGCGCACGCGCGTGCTCGAGGGCAAACTCGGATGTGGCACACGAATGCCGGCCAGCCGCGACCTGGCCAAGGCCCTGGGCATATCGCGTAACAGCGTGGTGCGCGCCTATGATCAGCTATATGCCGAAGGCTTTATCGAGGGACGGGTAGGGGACGGAACCTATATCGCCGAAATCGTGACGCAGATAGCGTCAAGTGGCAGTGCCACAAAAAAACTATCCACAAATTTATCCACAGGGTTAAGCACAGGCTTATCCCCAGGGTTATCCACAAAAGTGGCCCCTTTGACTGTGGATTCATACAGTTCAGCGTTGCAAACCCAGTGCGCCAGACGCTTGGATAATCACCACGTTGCCAATCCACGAGGCGGAGAACCTGGTGCATTTCGCGTGGGGATTCCAGCCTTCGATCTGTTCCCTTTCGACGTTTGGGCCAAGCTGCACGGGGCTTTCTGGCGCAAGGCCGATCTTGCCCGACTGGGCTATGGCGACCCGGCGGGGGATGCACGGTTACGCGAGCTGATCGCCGCTTACCTGCGCAGCTCCCGAGGCTTGCAGTGCACACCTGAGCAGATTCTGATCACCTGTGGTGCACAGCAGGCAATAAGCGTTTGTGCACAGCTGCTGATCGAGCCCGGCGACAGTGTCGCTGTGGAAAACCCGGGCTACCGGGCAGCCATGCACGCGCTGGCCAATGCCGGGGCGCGGCTGCACGGTGTAGCGGTGGATGAAGAGGGCTTCGACACCGCGCAACTCGACGCGTTGGACGATTGCCGCCTGGCCTACGTGACGCCCGCGCATCAATACCCTACGGGCGTGACGCTGAGCCTGAGCCGCCGGCTGGCCCTGCTGGAGTGGGCGCAGCGGCGCAACGGCTGGATCATCGAGGATGACTACGACGGCGAATATCGCTACAGCGGTGCCCCGTTGGCACCGCTGGCGGCACTGGATCGGCACGGGCGCGTGTTGTACGTGGGCACGTTCGGCAAAGTGGCGTTCCCGGCGTTGCGCCTGGGTTATCTGGTGTTACCGCCAGCCTTGGTGCAGACCTTCGTCCGGCGCCTGGGTGTAGAGGGTCGCAGCCTGGAAATCGGCAGCCAGGCGGTAATGGCGCAATTTATCGCCGACGGTCATTTTCAACGGCACATCCGCCGGATGCGCCGGGCCGCGTTGAGTCGCCGTGATACCTTGCTGGCGCATTGGCCGGCGGATATCGCCGGGTGCGGGCCCCTGCCTGAGGTGTCGGCAGGATTGCATGTGAAAGTGCCTGTGGATAACCCTGAGCGGGAGCGCGAATTGCTGGATAAGGCGGCTGCGGTGGGGGTTGAGATGACGCCGCTCGCAAGTTATTGGCTGCCGGGCAGTGGTGTGGACAAGAGTGGGCTGGTGCTTGGTTTTGCGGCGGTGCCGGAACCGGCGATTCGTGAGGCGCTGGGCAAGTTGGATAAAGCTTGGCGCTGAAACGATTTGAATCACTCTAGCGCTCTATCCCGCGAACCCTCGACGCTTTTCGGATTCGAACCCTCTTGTGCGCATTGGCGCCCAGGCTCTTCCAACAGGATTTAACGCATGCCGGAAATGATCGTCAAAAAGCTTCTATTGGTTCGCAAGACCGTGACCTACATCGGCTGGTCGTTGTTCTGGCTGCTGATCTGGGACGTGATTGTCACCGTCGATTTCATGCTGTTTCTGGAGCGTAAGTACACGTTGCCAGCGCTGCCCTTGACACTGCTGGGTTCGGCGCTGGTGGTGCTGACCAGTTTTCGTAATTCGAGTGCCTACAACCGTTGGTGGGAAGCCCGCACGCTGTGGGGCGCGCTGGTCAATAACTCGCGCAGTTTCGCGAGGCAGATTCTTACCCTGATCGACGATGATCACGGCATCAACCCGGTCAAGGCGACCTTGTTGCGCCGCCATGTGGCCTATGTGAAGTGTCTGTCGGCGCACCTCAAGGGCCGGCCGTGCGATGAAGAGGTGCTGCAATACATTTCAGCGCAGGAATTCGCCAAGGCGCAGACCACCAATAACTTCCCCAACGATTTGCTCAACAGCTCGGCCGCCTTGCTGGTCAAGGAGTACCGCGCCGGACGCCTGGACAGCATCCGCATGGCCAGGCTCGAGTCGACGCTAGTGGAAATTTCCAACTGCCAGGGCGGCATGGAGCGTATCGCCAACACGCCGTTGCCCTATCCCTACGTGATGTTCCCGAAGCTGTTCATCACCCTGTTCTGCATCATCGTGCCGATCGGGCTGGTGGAAACGCTGGGTTGGTACACGCCGCTGGCCTCCACCGTTGTGGGTTTCATGCTGCTGGCAATCGAGAAGATCGGCAGCGCGCTGCAAAGCCCGTTCCTGGCCAGCGAGCACGAAATCCAGATGACCGCTCTGTGTCAGAACATCGAGAAAAACCTCGACTCGATGCTGCGCGACGCCCAGGACGAGCGGTTGCCGGCGTTGGTGTGATCAAGGCGCGAAGACGGACTTGAGACCACCCTCACCGGAGAGGGCTTCTCCCGATCAACCCAGCAGTTCACCACACAGATCCAGCTCTACCAAACGGCGCACCTCGTCGAAGCTCAAGCCCACGCCCAGCAAGCCATGCAGCTTGCCCAAGGCGGCCTCGCGGGTCATGCCGCCGCCCGATAGCACACCGACATCGCGCAGGCGTGCGCCGGCTTCATACACATCCAGCTCCACGCCGCCTTCATGGCATTGAGTGATCGCCACCACGACGATGCCGCGGTCGCGCGCGTTGCGCAGGGCTTCGATGAACAGGCTGTTGTCGCTCGGGCCGGTGCCGCTGCCGAAGCATTCGAGTATCAGCGCCTGGATGCCGCTGTCGAGTACCGCCTGCAGCAGGCGCACGTCGAAGCCCGGTACCAGTGGGAGCACGCCGACTTTGGCCTGGGCCTTGGGCTGGCGGTAGTCGAGCTGGCTCGGCAGGGTGCCGACGGCTGTGCCACCGCCATTGCGTTGCAGGGCGCGGAACGGGTGGCGGCCGAAGCTGCGGATCTTGGCGCAGCGGCTCGGTGGCAGCAGTTCGCCATGGAAATACAGCTGCACGCCAGCGGGTTGGCCTGCGCCAAGGGCCAGCAGGGCGCCATTGAGGTTTTCCCAGGCGTCGCTATCCGCCGCGCCGGCCGGCAGCATGGCGCCGGTGAACAGTACCGGGGCAGGCAAACCCAGCAGTTGGAAGCTCAAGGCGGCGGCGCTGTAGGCCAGGGTGTCGGTGCCGTGCAGCACCAGGACAGCATCGCACTTGTCTACCAGCACGGCATGCACGATGGCTTCGCGCAGCAGCTGCCAGTACGCGGGCGACATATTGGCGCTGTCGATCAGTGGCAGCAGTTCGAGGAAGGTCCAGTGCGGCACCTGCAGTTCAGGCTGGGCATCCAGTTGTGCGCGCATCCGCGCCTCGAAGCCCGAGGCCGGGGCGAGGCCGTTGGCGCTGGCCTGCATGCCGATGGTGCCTCCGGTATAGAGAACCTTGATGTGTTGCGCGGGAGAGGTCATGGCCAGTCCTGTTTGTATTGGTTGTTGGATTGGGAGCCAATCCAGGGTCGATCTTGGAATTTTGTGCAAGTTTCGCTGGCGAAGAGGCCGTCGGCAGCCCCGTGATTCTCGCACAGTGAATAAAAAAAGGGCCCGCAGCCAGAAGCTGCGAGCCCTCAAAAGGTGAGAGGTGTCTAGTCTCTCGACCTGGTGAGCAGTGCCAGCATCAGGCCTTGAGAGGAACCAGACGCGGCGCGATCATGTTTTCCGGGCGCAGGATGTCGGCGAGCATGACGTCGTCGAGCAGGCCTTCTTCGCGCACCAGTTCCAGCACGCCGCGGCCACTTTCGAGAGCGATACGGGCGATGCGGGTGGCGTTTTCATAGCCGATGTAGGGGTTGAGCGCGGTGACCAGGCCGATGGAGTGTTCGACCAGCTCGCGGCAGCGTTGCTCGTTGGCGGTGATGCCGACGATGCAGTGCTCGCGCAGCATGTCCATGGCGCGTTGCAGCAGGCGGATCGAGTCGAAGATCTTGTAGGCGATCAGCGGTTCCATGACGTTGAGCTGCAATTGCCCGCCTTCGGCGGCGATGGTCAGGGCCAGGTCGTTGCCCATGATTTCGAAGGCGCACATGTTGACCGCTTCCGGAATCACCGGGTTGACCTTGCCCGGCATGATCGAGCTGCCTGGCTGACGCGCCGGCAGGTTGATTTCGTTGATGCCGGTACGCGGGCCGCTGGACAGCAAGCGCAGGTCGTTGCAGATCTTCGACAGCTTGACCGCAGTGCGCTTGAGCATGCCCGAGAACAGCACGAAGGCGCCCATGTCGGAGGTTGCTTCGATCAGGTCGGCAGCCGGTACCAGCGGTTGGCCGCTGATGGTCGCCAGGCGCGACACGGCCAGGTACTGGTAGCCCGGGTCGGCGTTGATGCCGGTGCCGATCGCGGTGCCGCCCAGGTTCACTTCGGTGAGCAGTTCCGGGGCCAGGGTGCGCAGGCGGTTGAGGTCTTCGGTCAGGGTCGTGGCGAAGGCACGGAATTCCTGGCCGAGGGTCATCGGCACGGCGTCCTGCAGCTGGGTGCGGCCCATCTTCAGTACGTGGGCGAACTCGACACCCTTGGCTGCGAAGGCCTGGATCAGGCTGTCGAGGCTGGCCAGCAGCGCGTCGTGGCCCAGCAGCAGGCCCAGGCGGATGGCGGTCGGGTAGGCGTCGTTGGTCGACTGCGCCATGTTCACGTCATTGTTGGGGTGCAGGTACTGGTACTCACCCTTGTTGTGGCCCATCGCCTCAAGGGCGATGTTGGCGATCACTTCGTTGGCATTCATGTTGGTCGAAGTGCCAGCACCGCCTTGAATCATGTCCACCACGAATTGGTCGTGGAAATCACCGCGAACCAGGCGCGCACAGGCTTCGCTGATGCCGGCATGCTTGGCCGTGCTCAGGTGGCCGAGCTGATGGTTGGCATCGGCGGCCGCCTGTTTGACCATCGCCAGTGCGACCACCAGCTTGGGGTAGTGCGACAGCGGCACGCCGGACAAGCGGAAGTTGTTCACTGCTCGCAGAGTCTGAATGCCGTAATAGGCTTCGGCGGGTACTTCGAGAACGCCAAGCAGGTCTTTTTCGATGCGCGATGATGCAGCGGAGGACATGATAGATATAGTCTCGGACTGGGGGCCGGTGAGCACCGGAGTGGCGCCAATACTAGGCTGGCGCGGATTTGAGCTCCAATGCTGTTGCACGCTAAGCTATGCACGATCGGCATAATGTTGATGTGACGACAGTCTTTGATCGGACGTGTGAGGCAAGTGCAACCATGAACCTCGAAAGCAAGTGGCTTGAAGACTTCAGTGCCCTGGCGGCCACGCGCAGTTTCTCCCAGGCGGCGGAGCGCCGCTTTGTCACTCAGCCGGCGTTCAGCCGGCGAATCCGCAGCCTTGAAGCAGCGCTGGGCCTGACGCTGGTGAATCGCTCGCGCACCCCGGTGGAGCTGACCGAGGCCGGGCAGTTGTTTCTGGTCACGGCGCGCACGGTGGTCGAGCAGCTCGGTGAAGTGCTGCGCCATTTGCACCACCTCGAAGGTGGTCAGGGCGAAGTCATGCAAGTGGCAGCGGCGCATTCGCTGGCCCTGGGGTTTTTCCCGCGCTGGATCGCGCAGCTGCGCAACGAGGGCCTGAACATCGCCACGCGGCTGGTGGCGACCAACGTCGGCGATGCCTTGCATGCCCTGCGCGAGGGCGGCTGCGACCTGATGCTGGCGTACTACGATCCGGACGCGGCGCTGCAGATGGACCCGGAAATCTTCCCGTCGCTGCACCTGGGGCAGACCGAGATGCTGCCGGTGTGTGCCGCCGCGGCCGACGGCCAGCCATTGTTCGAGCTGGAGGGCGAGGGCAGCGTGCCGTTGCTGGCCTACAGCGCGGGGGCGTTTCTCGGTCGTTCGGTGAGCCTGCTGCTGCGTCAGCATAAGTTGCGCTACACCACGGTGTACGAGACAGCCATGGCCGACAGCCTGAAGAGCATGGCGTTGGAGGGGTTGGGTATCGCCTGGGTACCGCGCCTAAGCGTCTCGGCCGAACTGGGCCGTGGTGAACTGGTGCAGTGCGGCGGAGCGCAGTGGCAAATCCCGCTGGAGATTCGCCTCTACCGCTGCGCGCTGATGCGCAATGCGCAAGTGCGGCTGCTGTGGCGCAAGCTGGAGGCGGCGAGCGCTGGAGCTTGAGCCTGTATGGGCTCGGCTGACAGTCGGTATTGCCCGCGCAGCTTAGTCCGCGCGCCGGCTCATGCCGAACGCTTGCGCAGCTCGCGACGCAGCCGCAGGTTTTCGGCGAACAGCGCGATCAGCGCGACGCTGGTCAAGATCTGAAACGCGGACTCTCCTGCGAAGCGCCAGAAGCACCAGCAAACGATCGCTATCCCGATTGCACTGACTAAAAGCAGCAGGCCATCCTTCATGCTACTTGCCTGTAGTTGCGATGGTAGCCGCTGCCGTTGATGCGCGGATCATAGATACCCGGGCAGCTGAACAGGCAGGCGCTGAGCCAATCGCGCTGCAGGCGATTGCTGGAAGCAAAGGTCAATACGTCGGCCAATGAAGTACCCCCTGAGAGGGTGCGGCCCGTGGCGACGGCGATGCTGCCGATCACTGCGCCGGCATAGAATGCCGCCGAGCAAGCGCCGACTACCGCGAGCTTCTCCAGCCGAGTTCCAGCGGTGATCAATTCGCCTACGGTGACGGTCTTGCCGAACTTGTCGATCTGGGTCAGCAGGGTGCTGGCGGTCCCGAGCGCGGTAGACAGCGTGCCGAACAGCGATTCTGGAGCGGGCAGGCCCAGGCCATCCATGTTTTCTTTGAAGTATCGGTAAAACTCAGACATCGCAATTCCTATAGTGAAGCGTTCCTGTGGCCAAGCGCTTGGCCTTGGTGGGCGAGCAGGCTAAGAAAAAACTTTGTCTGTGCTGGTGGCTATGAGGTATCACCGGGGGCGGAGTTCGATTCTCGGTCCCGAGAACAGGTAGATATAGGGGGCGCAGGGGCAAAACTGGAGATCAGTCTCTGCCCCTGCGCGTAGGCTGCGATGCTCAGGTACGCCTGACTGGCTTGAGGCTGAAAGCGCAGGCGCAGGGGCGGCATCAAGGGAATTGGATCAAGTGCTCGCCGATCAAGTCCTCGTTGGCTTCGCTGAACGCATTGCAATGGGCTTTAATCGGGTTGCGCCACGCCATGAAGGAATCGCACAGGCTCCAACCGCTCTTGGCGTTCTCATGGGTAGCGCCGAACATGTGGCCCAGTTCATGGGCAACGTTGCTGTAGGCAGTGAGCGAGGCGATGCCGGCATTGTGCAAGTGAGAGGTCAGGCCGTGGGTCTCAGCATTCATCGGGTCGGTGGTCAACAGCAGAGCTTTCTGCAACTGGCCATTTCCTGGCTTTTCGTTCGCCTGGAAGTGCCAGCGGGTGAGTTTGGTGATCTCGCTGAGCAGTTCCGAATTGTTATCGTTGCGATAGTTCATCGTGGTGACGTCGTTCGGCTCGGTGATGTATTCGAATTCCACTTCACGACCGCTGATATCGGTCATGGCTTTTTCCCAGTGCGATAAATAGTCCTTGTGCAGCTGTTCCGTAGATAACGTCACGTCCTGATGGACGAACAGCGTGATCTGCAGGGGTTGAGGTCTGGCGAATGCCTGGCCGGCGATCATGCTCAACGAGACGAGCGCGGTTATGGCAAGATAGCGGGCTTTTGCGAAATTTTTCATGGTGGGTTCTTCCTTGAGTATAGGTTGAGGCAGGCGCTTCCATCACGCGCGACTGCCGTCTTATTAGGCGCCTTCAACTCGACAGTAGGCATACAGACACATTTCCCCGGTGCGCCGGATGGGGGGCGTATCTGCCCGAAACTTGCGCTATACTGCGCGGCCTTTGGCCGGTTCGACCGGCCTTAAATCGCATAACAAGCCACGCTGGTTTCCCCGCGTGGCTT
Source organism: Pseudomonas baltica (assembly GCF_031880315.1). Classification (NCBI taxonomy): domain Bacteria; kingdom Pseudomonadati; phylum Pseudomonadota; class Gammaproteobacteria; order Pseudomonadales; family Pseudomonadaceae; genus Pseudomonas; species Pseudomonas baltica. The sequence continues at coordinate 3,533,770 of NZ_CP134771.1, forward strand.
GTTGTTTTTTGACGCGCCTGCGGGCGCCCAAGAGAAAGAGGCTCGACGATGAGTGCACTGGTTGGCGTGATCATGGGCTCCAAGTCCGATTGGTCCACCCTTAGCCACACCGCCGACATGCTGGACAAGCTCGGCATTCCGTTCGAGGTCAAGGTGGTCTCCGCCCACCGCACGCCGGACCTGCTGTTCCAGTACGCCGAGGAAGCCGAAGCCCGTGGGCTTGAGGTGATCATCGCCGGCGCCGGTGGTGCGGCTCACCTTCCGGGCATGTGCGCGGCCAAGACGCACCTGCCGGTGCTCGGTGTGCCGGTGCAGTCGTCCATGCTCTCGGGTGTCGATTCGTTGCTGTCCATCGTGCAGATGCCTGCGGGCGTGCCGGTCGCTACTCTGGCGATCGGCAAGGCTGGCGCCATCAATGCCGCACTGTTGTCGGCGAGCATCCTGGGCGCCAAGCACCCGCAATTCCACGTCGCGCTCAAGCAGTTCCGTGTCGAGCAGACGGATACCGTCCTGGACAATCCAGACCCGCGCCAGGCCTGAAGTGGGCAACATGAGGTTCGCAGTATGAAGATCGGTGTTATCGGTGGCGGCCAGCTGGGCCGCATGCTGGCCCTGGCGGGTACTCCGTTGGGCATGAATTTCGCGTTTCTCGACCCCGCCCCGGACGCCTGCGCCGCTTCGCTGGGCGAGCACCTGCGTGCCGACTATGGCGATCAGGATCACTTGCGCCAACTGGCCGACGAAGTTGACCTGGTGACCTTCGAGTTCGAAAGCGTGCCGGCTGAAACCGTCGCTTTCCTCTCGCAGTTCGTGCCGGTCTACCCGAGCGCCGACGCCTTGCGTATCGCCCGCGATCGCTGGTTCGAGAAGAGCATGTTCAAGGACCTGGGTATTCCCACCCCGGCCTTCGCCGACATCCAGTCCCAGGCCGATCTCGACGCTGCGGTGGCCACCATCGGCCTGCCTGCGGTACTCAAGACCCGCACCCTGGGCTACGACGGCAAGGGCCAGAAGGTCCTGCGCAGCGCGGCCGATGTGGTCGGTACTTTTGCCGAGCTCGGCGGCGTTGCCTGCCTGCTGGAGGGCTTCGTGCCGTTCACGGGTGAAGTGTCGCTGATCGCCGTGCGCGCCCGTGATGGCGAGACGCGCTTCTACCCGCTGGTGCACAACACCCACGACAACGGCATCCTGCGCCTGTCGATCGCCAGCACCGACCATCCGCTGCAGGCGTTGGCCGAAGACTACTCGGCCCGCGTGCTGGAAAAGCTCGACTACGTCGGCGTCATGGCGTTCGAGTTCTTCGAAGTCGACGGTGGCCTCAAGGCCAACGAGATCGCCCCGCGCGTGCACAACTCCGGGCACTGGACCATCGAAGGCGCCGAGTGCAGCCAGTTCGAGAACCACTTGCGCGCGGTGGCCGGTTTGCCGCTGGGCTCTACCGCCAAGCTGGGCGAGAGCGCGATGCTCAACTTCATCGGCGAAGTGCCGTCGGTGAGCAGCGTCATCGCCCTTGAAGACTGCCACCTGCATCACTACGGCAAGGCCTTCAAGGCCGGACGCAAGGTCGGCCATGCCACTCTGCGCAGCGCCGATCTGGCCACGTTGCAGCAACGGATCGCGGCGGTCGAAGCGCTGATCGGCGACTGATGGCTGTGGTTTTATAGCCTTCACCTACAAACCCGGCGCGCTGCCGGGTTTGTCATATTTGAACCATTGCAATGGGTTACCCTCTGATTGCAGGACGCCAACGCCCATCGGGAGTTGATCATTTCAATTTTTATGCAGAGGTATTCACATGGGCATCATCGGCACTATTTTCATCGGTTTGATCGTTGGTCTGATCGCGCGCTTTCTCAAGCCAGGCGATGACAGCATGGGCTGGATCTTGACCATCCTGCTGGGTATCGGTGGTTCGCTGGTAGCGACCTACGGTGGGCAGGCACTGGGCATCTACCGCGCGGGCGAGGGTGCTGGCTTCATCGGTGCAGTGGTCGGCGCGATCATCCTGCTCGTTGTCGTTGGGCTGATTCGCAGGAAGTAATCGGCGAGGCAAGCTGCTGGATCTGCTTTGCCAGGCTGGGCCTCTTCACCGCCGAACGCGCAACCTTGCTCCCACTGGCGCCGCCGGACCGGCTGGCACTGTGGGAGCAAGGTTGCGCGTTCGGCGGCGAAAGGGTCCGTCCAGACACTCCATCATCACCCTGCTGCACAATCGCCCCTCGCAACGCTAGAATCCCTCTCCCAATCTTCTCTTCCCGAGCCCTCGATGCGCCGTATTCTCCTGATCTCCTTGCTGCTCGGCTGCTGCGGGCTGGCCAGTGCCGCCGAACCGCCGGAAACCGACTGGCTGGCGCTGATGCCCAAGTCGGATCAAAAGGCGCTGGAAGACATGCCCGACATCACCCATAACACCCCGGAAGGGGATGGCAACTTCACCCACAAGGGTGGGCTCAAGCAGAGCAAGGGCTTGCCAGCGGTGATGTATTCGACCAAGACGGTCGCGGCGATGGATGGCAAGAACATCCGCATCGGCGGCTATCCGGTGCCGCTGGAAACCGACGCCAAGGGCCGCAGCACGCTGTTCTTCCTGGTGCCGTACCCCGGCGCCTGCATTCATGTGCCGCCACCGCCGCCTAACCAGATGGTGCTGGTGCGTTATCCCAAGGGGCTCAAGCTCGATGACATCTACACGCCTCTGTGGGTGATCGGGGGCTTGAAGGTGGAGAAGGTCAGCAACGACCTGGCCGATGCGGCCTACGCGTTGGATGCCTCGAAGGTGCGAGTGGTGGAGGATGCGGATCTGTGATGGCCGTTGGGCGTGTGCCAGCAGGCTCGACCTCTCCCACAGAGTCGACTGGACTGCAGTCGTACACGTGTGGGAGCAAGGCTGCCCGCGAAGGGGTCGGGCCTGCTGTAGACAAGTCCAGGTCCGCCTACAACGCCTCGCTGGCGATCGCCACACTCATGGTGTGTTCGGCACCCGGCGCCAGGGTGACGACATCGTCCAGCACGTTGGCGGTCTCGATGCAGAACATCTGTTGCCAGCCATCGTTGGCCATGTCGTCCAGGTTGGCGGCGCGGTCGATCCAGGGATTCCAGATGACGGCGTTCTTCGAACCACTCGGGCTCAGCACGATGCGTCGATTGCGCTGCGGATCCTCGATCGTCAGTTTCTCCGGCGTAGCCAGGTAGACGCGGTCGGTTTCGCCGGTCACTTTAAGCGGGCCGGTCTGGCTGCGCTGCTCCCAGTCCTCGACCCCGACGGTTTCCATGTAGCTCAGCCCGGCGACGCTCTCGACACTGATCTGGCGCACATCGCCGACCGAGAAATAACTATGCAGGGCCTGACTGAAGACCAGTGTCTGGGCGCCGATATTGCGGGTGGTAAGGCTCAACTTCAGGCTGTCGCCCATGACGATGGTCAGGCTTAACGCGGCCGGGTGATCCCAGCCCGGAAATCCTTGCTCGGCCTGAGGCAAGGTCAACTCGATGCGCACACCGGCTTCGGTATCTTCGATGCCTTTGAGCGTCCACTCCAAGGTACGGACCAAGCCATGTGCGGTCGGCGCTTCGTCGCTGACGCGCATGGCTTGCACCGCCTGCGGGTTTTTCGCCAGGTTGCCGAACCACGGCCAGCATACTGGCACGCCAGCCCGGACCGCCTTGCCCTTGATGAAGTGCGACTGGTCGTTCAACCAGATCAGCGGCGGCTGCCCAGTGCGGGTATAGCTGACTACCTGCGCGCCTTGGGCGAGCACCAACAACTCGGCTTGGCCATCATTGATCTGCCAGCCGTGCAATTCACCCAGCGTAATCTCTTTAACCTGGTGCTTGGACATACCTGTCTTCTCGCTCATGAGCCATGGATGTGGAATGGACCGTCATCCGCGGCTCAAGTTTAACGTCCGCGCACGACTGGGGGGCCTCAGCGTCGCGGCGGCACCGAGCGGGTGCGACCGCTGCCGTCGATGGCGACGAACACGAACACCGCTTCGGTGACCTTGCGCCATTCGCTGGACAGCGGGTCATCGCTCCATACTTCGACCATCATCTGGATCGAGCTGCGGCCGATCTCCAGCGTCTGGGTATAGAAGGACAGCTGCGCGCCCACCGCGACCGGGACCAGGAACGCCATGCGGTCGATGGCTACGGTGGCCACACGCCCGCCTGCGACCTTGCTGGCCATCGCGGTGCCGGCGAGGTCCATCTGGGCCACCAGCCAGCCGCCAAAAATGTCGCCGAAGCCGTTGGTTTCGCGCGGCAGGGCGGTGATCTGCAAGGCCAGGTCGCCTTGGGGAATCGGATCTTCTTGTTCGAGTTCAATCATGCCTGGGGTCCCTCTGACCCGTGACGCTTCACTGGTTGGCGTGGTTGATCTACGCCTCGAAATCGGTTCGACAGCCATACTACGCTGCTTTTGTAACGAGACGCGCCAGGATAACTCTGCGAAATCGACTATGGGCCGACCGTAGCGGCGCTTTCGCACAATTGCCTGCAAGAACAATCTGTAACAAAACTAGCTCGAACACCGCCCAGTATATCGGCGCAATGCGGTGACAACGACCGCCAGAAAGCGATTTTGACCGTTTGGCGGCGGTTCTATGTGGTTTTCCTTAGCAATTTGCTATCGTGCGCCACCTGCCAGCCGTAATCAGCCCTGAACCGGGGTTGAAGATCTATCGAATAAGAGACGTTTTCTGATGAATTCCGTGCCTTCGAGTGTCGCGCAGCCCTCGCGACCGCTGACCCGCAATGATTACAAGACGCTGTCGTTGTCCGCACTGGGCGGTGCGCTCGAGTTTTACGACTTCATCATCTTCGTGTTTTTCGCCGCAGTCGTCGGCCAGCTGTTTTTCCCGGCCGACATGCCGGATTGGCTGCGCCTGATGCAGACCTTCGGGATCTTCGCTGCCGGCTACCTGGCGCGGCCGCTAGGCGGCATCGTCATGGCGCACTTCGGCGACCTGCTGGGGCGCAAGAAGATGTTCACCCTGAGCATCTTCATGATGGCTGTGCCGACGCTGATCATGGGCCTGCTGCCGACCTATGCGCAGATCGGTATGTGGGCACCGATCCTGCTGTTGCTGCTGCGCGTGATCCAGGGCGCGGCCATTGGTGGTGAAGTGCCGGGCGCCTGGGTGTTCGTGTCCGAGCACGTGCCGGCGCGCAACATCGGCTATGCCTGCGGCACGCTGACCTGCGGCCTGACCTCGGGGATTCTGCTGGGCTCGCTGGTGGCCACGGCCATCAACACGATCTACCTGCCTACCGAAGTGATCGATTTCGCCTGGCGTATTCCGTTCCTGCTTGGCGGCGTATTCGGCCTGGCGTCGGTGTACCTGCGCCGGTGGCTGCATGAAACCCCGGTGTTCGCAGAGCTGCAGCAGCGCAAGGCGCTGGCGGCAGAGGTTCCGCTCAAAGCGGTATTGCGCGATCACCGGGGGGCGGTGGTGGTATCGATGCTGCTGACCTGGTTGCTGTCCGCAGGCATCATCGTGGTCATTCTGATGACCCCCACCGTGTTCCTGCAGAAGATGCTGGGGTTCACGCCCAGCCTGGCGCTGCAAGCCAATAGCGTCGCAATCGTGTTCCTGAGCATCGGTTGCATCGCCGCCGGTGCCCTGGCGGACCGTGTCGGTGCGGGCAAGGTCTTCACCGTGGGCAGCCTGGCCCTGGGCGTGTCGTCGTGGGTCATGTATCACAGCCTGCAGTCGCACCCGGACTGGCTGTTCCCGCTGTATGGCCTCACTGGCCTGCTGGTCGGCGTGATCGGTGCGGTGCCTTACGTGATGGTCAAGGCTTTCCCGCCAGTGGTTCGTTTCACCGGGTTGTCGTTTTCCTACAACCTGGCGTACGCGATCTTCGGCGGCCTGACGCCGATGGTGGTGACCTGGCTGCTCAAGGACTACCCCATGGCATTGGCGTATTACGTGGCGGGTATCTGCGTGATCGGCTTTTGCGTTGGTCTGTATCTGTTGGCCAAAAAGCGCTGATAACGCTGTCAGGCAGATGTACACCTGACCTTGTTCGAGTGGGCGCTGCCCGCGAAGCTTCGTCGGCAGCGCCTACTCCCACAGGAGGTAGGGTGGTTTTCGGTATCGTCATCTGTCTGTCACATTACTTTCATACAGTGCCCCCGTCCTTTTCTGTCAGGAGCACGGCATGACTCTCACGCGACTGCTGGCAGCCTTCACGTTGGTCTTCGCCACGGCCAATGCCATGGCCGCAGTAGACCCGAGCATCCCCGCCTATGTGAAGACCACCGGCGTCTCCGGCAATCTCTCCAGCGTCGGCTCCGATACTCTCGCCAACCTCATGACCCTGTGGGCCGAGGCGTATAAACGGCAGTACCCCAACGTCAATATCCAGATTCAGGCCGCTGGCTCCTCTACCGCGCCACCGGCCTTGACCGAAGGCACTGCAACCATCGGCCCCATGAGCCGGCGCATGAAGGACATCGAACTGCAAGCGTTCGAGCAAAAGTACGGCTACAAGCCCACGGCCATCCCAGTGGCAGTCGATGCGCTGGCGGTGTTCGTGCACAAGGACAATCCCATCGACGGCCTGACCCTGCAACAGCTCGACGCGATCTTCTCCGTCACCCGCCTGTGCGGTGCCAGGGCCGATGCCAAGACCTGGGGCGAACTGGGCGTCAGCGGCGATCTGGCCAGTAAACCGGTGCAGCTGTTCGGGCGCAACTCGGTGTCTGGCACCTACGGTTTTTTCAAGGAAGAAGCCCTGTGCAAGGGCGACTTCAAGGCCAACGTCAACGAACAGCCCGGCTCGGCCTCGGTGGTGCAGGCCATTAGCAACTCCCTCAACGGCATCGGCTATTCCGGCATCGGCTACCAGACCGCCAGCGTGAAAATGGTGCCCCTGGCGAGAAAGGCCGGCGAACCCTTTGTCGAAGACAACGAAACCAACGCCCTCAATGGCACCTACCCGCTGGCGCGCTACCTCTATGTGTATGTGAACAAGGCGCCGAACAAGCCGCTGGCGCCCCTGGAAGCCGAGTTCGTCAAACTGGTACTGTCGCAGACGGGTCAGACGGTGGTGGTCAAAGATGGCTATATTCCGCTACCCGCCAAAGTGGTGACCAAGGCGTTGACCGACCTGGGCCTTTAGCGCGAGCTCGGCAAGGCCAGGCTGTCTTCGTGCTGTCACATTTCAGTAACTTTAACGTCATAAGATGTGCGCGCATGATCCAGCCGGCCTACCCTAGATGAAATTGACCCCTCCCAAGCTGGACGAAGCCCCAGCGCGCATCGATTTCAACACGCCGCAGCTCAAGCGCAAGCGTCGGTTGCGCGCGCTGAACGACCGGCTGACCCGCTGGTACGTGAGCATCGGTGGCCTGGCCGTGCTGGCGGCCATTACGCTGATCTTCTTCTATCTGGCCTACGTGGTGCTGCCGCTGTTCAAGGGCGCCGAATTGCAGGCCAGAGCGCCGCTCAGCCCGGCCTGGCTGCAAGATGCCGGCAAACCGCTGCTGATCAACCTCGAAGAGCAGAACCTGGCCGGCATGCGGGTGTCCGATCGCGGCGAGGTGGTGTTCTTCGATACCCAATCGGGCGCCGAATTGCGCCGCGTGGCGCTGCCGATCCCGGCGGGCGTCAGCATTACCTCGCTGGGCCGCGACCAGCCCGGTGCGGCGAGGGTGGTGGTGGGACTGTCCAACGGTCAGGCGCTGGTGTTCCATCACAGCTACAAGGTCACCTACCACGACGACATCAAGGCCGTTGAGCCGGCCATCGATTACCCCTATGGCGCCGCTGCGCTGGTGCTCGACGAGCAAGGTCGGGCGCTGGATCATGTCAGTATCAACGCCACCGACAGCAGGCTGATCCTGGCGGCCTCGTCGGGCTCGCAGCTGTTCGTGCAGTCGCTGGTCCTCGCCGACAACCCGCTCACCGGCCAGTCGTCCCAAACCCAGGCGCGCATCGAGCTGCCGAACATGCCTGAAGCGGTCAAGGCGATCTTCGTCGACCCGCGCCAGCAATGGCTGTACGTGGTCAACGGTCGCGCTCAGGTGGATGTTTTCAACCTCACCGATCGCACCCTCAATGGCCGCTACAAGCTGCTCGAAGACGCCAATGCGCAAGTGACCGCCAGCGCTCAGCTGGTGGGCGGTGTATCGCTGATGATCGGCAGCTCCAAGGGTGGCATCGGCCAGTGGTTCATGGCCAGGGACACCGACGGCGAACCGCGCCTGAGCCATATCCGCGACTTCCAGCTGGGCAGCAGCGCGATCCTGCAGATCAACCCCGAGCAGCGGCGCAAGGGGTTTCTGGCCCGAGATGCCGCGGGAAATCTGGGGGTGTTCCACAGCACCGCGCACCGCACCCTGCTGATCGAGCCGGTGGCCGCCGACGCGGATTGGCTGGCATTGTCGCCGCGCGCCAATCAGGTGATGATCGAGGCCGGGCACCGCTTGCGGCCGATGAGCCTCGACAACCCGCACCCGGAAGTGTCGTGGAGCGCGTTGTGGGACAAGGTCTGGTACGAGCACTACGACGCGCCCGAGTACGTCTGGCAGTCAACCGCCGCCAACAGTGATTTCGAGCCCAAGCTGAGCCTCGCGCCGCTGGCGTTCGGCACCCTCAAGGCGGCGTTCTACGCCATGCTCATGGCGGCGCCGCTGGCCATTGCCGCGGCCATCTACACCGCGTACTTCATGGCGCCGAGCCTGCGCCGCAAGGTCAAACCGGTCATCGAACTGATGGAGGCCATGCCCACGGTGATCCTCGGCTTTTTTGCCGGGTTGTTTCTGGCGCCCTATCTGGAAGGCCATCTCCCCGGTATTTTCAGTGTTTTCCTGCTCACCCCTCTCGGCATCCTGCTGGCCGGCTTTGCCTGGTCGGCGCTGCCGGCCTCCTGGCGTTTGCGGGTACCGGCGGGCTGGGAGGCGGCCATCCTCATACCGGTGATCCTGGCGGTGGCCTGGTTCGCGCTGTTCATGAGCCCGTACCTCGAGGCCTGGCTGTTCGCTGGCGACATGCGTCAGTGGATCACCGCCGACCTGGGCCTGAGCTTCGATCAGCGCAATGCTTTGGTGGTAGGGATCGCCATGGGCTTTGCAGTTATCCCGACGATCTATTCGATTGCCGAAGACGCGGTGTTCAGCGTGCCGCGCAGCCTGACCGAAGGCTCGCTGGCGCTGGGCGCAACGCCTTGGCAGACCCTCACCCGCGTGGTGATCCTCACCGCCAGCCCGGGGATTTTCTCGGCCTTGATGATCGGCCTGGGCCGTGCGGTAGGCGAGACCATGATCGTGCTGATGGCTACCGGCAACACCCCGATCATGCAGATGAACCTGTTCGAAGGCATGCGCACCTTGGCGGCGAACGTCGCCGTCGAGATGCCTGAATCTGAAGTGGGCGGCAGTCACTACCGCGTGCTGTTCCTTGCGGCCTTGGTGCTGCTGGTGTTTACCTTCGTGATGAATACCCTGGCCGAGCTGATTCGCCAGCGTCTTCGCAAGCAATACTCGTCCCTTTAAGGAAGGCCGACATCCGTGAAAAGGGATTCCCTCAAGATTTGGTTCAACAGCGGCGCGCCGGGGGTATGGCTGAGCGCGGGTGCGGTGTCGATCGCCGTGATCATGACTCTCGGCTTGCTGGCCATCCTGGCCGTGCGCGGACTGGGGCTGTTCTGGCCGGCCGATCTGGTGCAGGCCAGCTATCAGGTGCCGGGGCAACCGCCGCACGTCATCCTCGGCGAAGTAGTGCAGCAGGAGTCGGTCCCCCGCGAGCGTCTCAAAAGCGCCGGTCAGCCGGTCAATGCCGCAGGCAGCGAATACATGACCCGCACCCTGATCAAGCTCGGCAATCGCGACCTCAACGGCGCCGATTTCACCTGGGTGGTGGGCGACTGGCTGCACGAACAGCAACGGCCGGCGCAGGCTATGACTCTGGAGCGCCGCGAGTGGGGCAACTTCTACGGTTATCTGGTCAACGTCAAGGAAGGCGCTCAAGTGGTGGCCGAAGGCGAAGCGGCCTGGACGCCTTTGCAAGAGCGCCTGCAACGGGTCACCGGGCTGGCCGAACAGTTGCAACAGCTCGAGAAGCAGGACATCGGCGCCATCAATCACGGCCTTGAACGCCTGCGCCTGCAGGCACGCAAGCTGCAATCGCAAGGCAAGCTAGACGCGCAGGCGCAAGCCGACATCGATGCCGAGCGGGCCGAGTTCAACGCTCGCTATCAGGACGTCGAAACGCGGCTGGCTGACCTGCATCAGGCAGTCGATCGGGACAGCCTCAGCGTTCGCGACGTCAATGGCAGAGTCATCGAAATCGCCCTCGGCCAGGTCGTGCATGCCTATCAGCCCAATGCCATGGGCACCGTCGCCAAGCTGGGGTTCTATTTCCAAAAACTGTGGGAATTCCTCAGCACCGACCCCCGCGAAGCCAATACCGAGGGCGGGGTGTTTCCGGCCATTTTCGGTACGGTGATGATGACCCTGATCATGGCTGTCATCGTCACGCCGTTCGGCGTGCTGGCGGCCGTCTATCTGCGTGAATATGCGCGCCAGGGGCCGATGACGCGGCTGATCCGCATCGCCGTGAACAACCTGGCCGGGGTGCCGGCTATCGTCTATGGGGTGTTCGGCCTGGGTTTTTTCGTCTATGTGCTGGGTGGTTCATTGGATCGGTTGTTCTTCGCCGAAGCGCTGCCGGCGCCGACGCTGGGGACGCCGGGGTTGCTATGGGCCTCCTTGACCCTGGCGTTGCTGGCGGTGCCGGTCGTCATCGTCGCCACCGAGGAGGGCCTGGCGCGCATCCCGCGCAGCCTGCGTGAAGGCTCGCTGGCGCTGGGCGCGACCAAGGCCGAGACGTTGTGGAAGATCGTCCTGCCCATGGCCAGCCCGGCGATGATGACCGGCATGATCCTCGCGGTCGCCCGAGCTGCCGGCGAAGTGGCGCCGCTGATGCTGGTGGGCGTGGTCAAGCTGGCGCCTTCGTTGCCGGTGGATGGCAACTATCCGTATCTGCATCTGGATCAGAAGATCATGCACCTGGGCTTTCATATCTACGACGTCGGCTTCCAGAGCCCCAATGTCGAGGCCGCGCGACCGCTGGTGTACGCCACGGCGCTGTTGCTGGTGCTGGTGATCGGTCTGTTGAACCTGGCGGCGGTGGCATTGCGTAATAATTTGCGCGAGAAGTACAAGGCGTTGGATGTATGAGTATTTTTCGCACACCGCACTGGCCCCTTCGCGGGCAAGCCTTGCTCCCACAAGGCAAGCAGTACTGGAGTCGTACACCTGTAGGAGCAAGGCTTGCCCGCGAAGAGGCCGGTACAGCTTGCCCAAATCTCCAGAATCTCCCACACGATACGAGCCCACAGGGGTCTTTCTGATGCAGCAAACACCGCCAGCCCGGGGCTTCAGCTACAACGCCTTGGGCCGCAAGAAGCAAGGGCTGCATCTGGCCGACGAAGCCGTCGCCCTTGCCGTGCCCGGTCTCAATCTGTTTTACGACGACACCCAGGTGCTGTTCGATATCGCCCTGAAGATCCCCAAGCAGCGGGTCACGTCCTTTATCGGCCCGTCGGGTTGCGGCAAGTCGACGTTGTTGCGCACCTTCAATCGCATGAACGATCTGGTCGACGGCTGCCGGGTCGAAGGCGCCATCCACCTCGATGGCCACGACATCTATAGCAAGAGCACCGAGGTCGCCGAGCTACGCCGCCGCGTGGGCATGGTGTTCCAGAAGCCCAACCCGTTCCCCAAGACCATCTACGAGAACGTGGTGTACGGCCTGCGCATTCAGGGCATCAAGAAAAAACGCGTGCTCGACGAGGCCGTGGAATGGGCGCTCAAGGGCGCGGCGCTGTGGGACGAGGTCAAGGATCGGCTGCACGAGTCAGCGCTGGGACTGTCCGGCGGGCAGCAGCAACGCCTGGTAATCGCCCGTACGATCGCGGTCGAACCCGAAGTGCTGCTGCTCGATGAACCCTGCTCGGCACTGGATCCGATTTCGACGTTAAAAGTTGAAGAGCTGATCTACGAGTTGAAACATAAGTACACCATAGTCATCGTGACCCATAACATGCAGCAAGCGGCGAGGGTGTCGGATTACACCGCGTTCATGTACATGGGCAAGCTGGTGGAGTTCGGCGATACCGACACGTTGTTCACCAATCCGGCGAAGAAGCAGACCGAAGACTACATCACCGGTCGTTATGGCTAGGGCCTCGACAGGCCAAAAAAGCTCAGGCGGCGTTGCCGCTTTTATCGGTTGCTCCAGGGATTTTCGACATGATCAATAAAGACAGCCTTGCCCATCACATCTCCCAGCAGTTCAACGCCGAATTGGAAGAGGTGCGCAGCCATCTTCTGGCAATGGGCGGGCTGGTGGAGAAGCAGGTCAACGACGCAGTCACCGCGCTGATCGAGGCCGACTCCGGCCTGGCTCAGCAAGTGCGCGACGTTGACGACGAAATCAACCAGATGGAACGCAATATCGACGAAGAATGCCTGCGCATCCTCGCCCGCCGCCAGCCGGCAGCGTCCGATCTGCGGTTGATCATCAGCATTTCCAAGTCGGTCATCGACTTGGAGCGTATCGGCGACGAATCCACCAAGATCGCTCGCCGCGCCATCCAGTTATGCGAAGAAGGCGAGTCGCCACGGGGTTACGTCGAGGTTCGCCACATCGGTGACCAGGTGCGCTCCATGGTCCGCGACGCGCTGGATGCCTTCGCCCGCTTTGACGCCGACCTGGCGTTGTCGGTAGCCCAGTACGACAAGACCATCGACCGTGAGTACAAGACCGCGTTGCGCGAACTGGTCACCTACATGATGGAAGACCCACGCTCGATCTCCCGCGTGCTCAACGTGATCTGGGTGCTGCGGTCGCTGGAGCGCATCGGCGACCATGCGCGCAACATCTCCGAACTGGTGATTTACCTGGTGCGCGGCACCGACGTTCGTCACTTGGGCCTGGAGCGCATGAAGCAGGAAGTGCAGAGGGATAGCGAACGGGCTAATGTTTCGGCGCGCGCTGACGATAAATAAGATTGCCCCCGTGTATCAACGCCCGGCCTAGGTCGGGCGTTTGCGTTTTCGAGTGGGCACAATTTTATTGCAGGCACCCGTGAACGCGTCACCATCAATGACAGCCCCGGCGTGACGCATCTATGTCGCAAGTAAAAAGCGGCGAATGGCCAGTAGTTAGCGCTATGCTTGCCGGGATTTCAGAGGAGTGGTTGATGGCTAAGGTCAATGTGTTGGTCGTGGATGACGCGCCGTTTATCCGCGACCTGGTAAAAAAATGCCTGCGTAACAGCTTTCCGGGTGTCGCGACCGAAGATGCAGTCAATGGCCGCAAGGCTCAGGCATTGCTGATGCGCGAGTCGTTCGACCTGATCCTGTGCGACTGGGAAATGCCGGAGATGTCCGGGCTGGAGCTGCTCGCCTGGGTCCGCACCCAGGAGCAGTACAAGACCACTCCATTCATCATGGTCACCAGCCGCGGCGACAAGGAAAATGTCGTGCAGGCCATTCAGGCTGGCGTTTCCGACTTTGTCGGCAAGCCGTTCACCAACGAGCAGTTGCTGACCAAGGTCAAAAAGGCTCTGGCCAAGAGCGGCAAGCTCGATGCGCTGATGTCCGGCGCCTCGGCGCGCAGCAACCCGGCCTTCGCCAACGATTCGCTGAGCGCCCTGACCGGCGGCAAGCCGGCGGAAGTGGCGCGCCCGGCGGCGACTTCGCCGCTGATCAATTCGGCGCCGGCTGCTCGTCCTGCCGCACCGGCTGCATCGGCGGCGCCAGCTGGCCGTGGTCAGGGGCAACTGCGCCTGGCGGTGGGCACTCAACCTTGCGTGATCAAGGCCTTGAGCCTCAAGGAGGCGTTGCTGGTGGTCAAGCGCGGTGACGTGCTGCCGCAGGTGCTGGAAAGCGCGGTGCTCGATCTGGAGCAGGGTGACAACGCTGAAGTGGCGCGCCTCAATGGTTACCTGCATGCCATCGTCGCCCATGAGCCCAAGCCTGACAGCGAGTGGCTGCAACTGACCTTCCGCTTTGTCGACCAGGACGCCCAGAAGCTCGACTACATCTCGCGCCTGATCGCCCGTGGCTCGCAGCTCAAGCACTTCGTGCCTGGGGCCTGATATTGGTGCAGTGCTTCTGCTGGCCTCTACGCGAGCGGAGCTCGTTTCCACAATGGATCACCGAACCTGTGGGAGCGGGTTCTGCCCGCGAAGGCGCCGGTACATTTTGCGAATAATCCTGAGCCCCTCCATCTGCTAGGCTTGGCGCTTGATTCCATGACCTGACTGACTGCTCATCGCCATGCTCCAGCGCCTCACCTTGCTTTGCAGTCTCCTGCTGGCCGCCGCTTCCCTGGCCGCCGCACCGACCATCTACAAATATACCGATGCCAATGGCGTGGTGACCTACACCGACAAACCCACCCGTGGCGCGTCGGTGTTCGTGTTTCAGGACCGCATGGTCGAGCACCTCGAGCAGCAGGTGCACCTGGATGTCGATCGCCGCAGCAACAGCGCCATCTTTACCGCCCGTAACGAGCTGTTCGCCCCGGTCGAGGTCGAGTTGCGCCTAAGCGGCTTGAGCAATGCCGCCCCAGGTACGCCGCAGAGCATCCGCAAACTGATACCGGCGCGCAGCAGTGTGCGGTTGTTGGCGCTCAACGCGCAAAAGCCCGGGCAGGCGCTGCGTTATACCCAGGCTTTCAAGTACGCCTTGGGCAACCCCGGGCAGCAACCCGAGGGCTATCTGTACCCGCTGCCCTGGGTCGGCGGGCCGTTTCGCCTGAGTCAGGGGCCTGATGGCGCGTTCAGCCACACTGGGGTCAAGAGCCGTTACGCCATGGACATTGCCATGCCGGTGGGCACGCCGATCATTGCCGCGCGGGCGGGTACGGTGGTGAAGGTCGAGAACGGTCAGGCGGCAGGCGGCAGCGAGGCTTCGGGCAACTTCGTGCGGATCCTGCACGATGACGGCACCATGGGGGTGTATCTGCACTTGATGGAAGGGTCGGTGGTGGTGCGCGAGGGGCAGCAAGTCGCCGTCGGTACGTCGCTTGGGCGCTCTGGCAATACGGGTAACAGCACCGGGCCGCATCTGCATTTCGTGGTGCAGCGTAATACCGGGATGGGCTTGGAGTCGATTCCGTATCGGTTCAGTCAGCCGGTGCAGTCGCTGCCCAATTTTGCGGTGGGTGCGCAGCGCTAGCTGGATCTCTGGAAGCAGGCCCGGCCCTTCGCGAGCAAGCTATGCTCCCACAGTGTGTACCATACACATGTGGGAGCAAGGCTTGCCAGCGAAGAGTGCCGCAAGGCCACCGCATCAATCGATCTTGACGACCTTGGCCAGCACGATTTTCGGGCCCTTCATCTTTTTCAGGATGATGCGCAAGCCTTCGACTTCGAGCACTTCCTCTTCCTCGGGCACCCGCTTGAGCGTTTCGTAGATGAGCCCGGCCAGGGTCTCCGCCTCGATGTGGTCAAGGTCGATGCCCAGCAGGCGCTCGAGCTTGAACAACGGCGTATCACCGCGCACCAGCAGCTTGCCGGGCTGATAGGCAAGGATACCGCGCTCGGCCTTGCGGTGTTCGTCCTGAATGTCGCCGACCAGCACTTCCAGCACGTCTTCCATGGTCAGGTAGCCGATCACTTTTGCGTCGGCTTCCTCGACCAATGCGAAGTGCGCTGCGCCTTTGCGGAACTGCTCCAGCAGGCGCGACAGCGGCATGTGCTTGCTGACACGCTCCAGCGGGCGCAGCAGCTCGGCGAGGTTGAAGGTTTCCGGCAGGTGATCCAGTGCTGCCAGTTCCAGCAGCAGGTCCTTGATGTGCAGCAGGCCGACGAACTCGCCGCGCTGGTTGTCGTACACCGGGTAGCGGCTGAACTTGTGGCGGCGGAACAGCGCGAGGATTTCCTTCAGCGGCGCGTTGGCGTCGAGGGTGATGAGGTCTTCGCGGGAGTTGGCCCAGTCGACTACCTCCAGCTCGCCCATCTCCACCGCCGAGGCCAGCACGCGCATGCCTTGGTCGCTAGGGTCCTGGCCGCGGCTGGAGTGCAGGATCAGCTTGAGTTCTTCACGGCTGTAGTGATGCTCGTGATGCGGCCCGGGTTCGCCCTGGCCGGCAATGCGCAAGATGCCGTTGGCGCTGGCGTTGAGCAGGTAGATGGCCGGGTACATGCACCAGTAGAACAGGTACAGCGGCACCGCCGTCCACAGCGAGAGCAGTTCCGGCTTGCGGATGGCCCAGGATTTGGGCGCCAGCTCGCCGACCACGATGTGCAGGTACGAGATCACGAAGAAGGCACTGAAGAACGATGCGCCTTTGATCACCTCTGGCGACTGCACGCCCAAGGCGCCCAGTACGGGCTCCAGCAGGTGCGCGAAGGCCGGCTCGCCGACCCAGCCCAGGCCCAGCGAAGCCAGGGTGATACCCAGCTGGCAAGCGGACAGATAGGCGTCGAGCTGGTTGTGCACGGTGCGCAGGATCTGCCCGCGCCAGCCGTTCTGCTCGGCGATGGCTTCAACCTTGGTAGAGCGCAGCTTGACCATGGCGAACTCGGCGGCAACGAAGAAGCCGTTGAGCAAGACCAGTACAAGTGCGAAAAGAATCATGCCGAAATCGGCGAAAATCGAGGCGAGGGACAAGCCAGGGGAAGGGTCCATGATGGAGTTTTACGGGTTCCGTATAGCTGATTCGGTTAGGTGTCGTGGCATCCACGCCACCGACAAGAGTCGATCAATGTAGCGGCTGCTGTTTGCCTTGCATAGGGGGTGTCCGTTCAACGGTCGCGGCAAATCAGCCCTCTTCAGGGCTGTAGGCTTCCAGTTGTGTTGCTATTTGTTGCTGAGGAAAGTGGCAAGTGAAGGTGCTGCCACGGTTGGGCACGCTGCTGATCTCCAGGCGCCCACGATGGCGCAGCAACACGTGCTTGACGATTGCCAGGCCCAGGCCAGTGCCGCCGGTATTGGAGCTGCGGCTCGAATCGACCCGGTAGAAACGCTCGGTCAGGCGCGGTATGTGCTTGGCCTCGATACCGATTCCCGAGTCCTGCACGCTAAGGTGTGCGCCCTGTGCGTCCTGCCACCAGCGCACATGAATCTGACCGCCGTCGGGGGTATATTTCACGGCGTTGAACACCAGGTTGGAAAACGCGCTGCGCAGTTCCGGCTCGCTACCCTTGAGGTGCAAAGTCGGGTCGGCTTCGAGGGTGATGGTCTGATTGCGGGTGCCCGAGAGCGCCCGGGCGTCGCCCTTGATGGTGCGCAGCAGGTGATCGATGGCCACCGGGTGGCTTTCCGAGGGGTAGTCGGTGGCTTCCAGCTTGGCCAGCAACAGCAGGTCGTTGAGCAGCGTCTGCATCCGTTCGCCTTGTGTCTGCATCTGCTGCAATGGTCGCTGCCAGCGGGTCGGCAGGTCGTCGCCGTTGTCGAGCAGCGTTTCCAGGTAGCCGGTGATTACCGTCAATGGTGTGCGCAGCTCGTGGGAGACGTTGGCGATGAAGTCCTTGCGCATCTGTTCGAGCTGATGCAATCGGGTCATGTCGCGTACCAGCAGCAGATGCTCGTTGTTGCCGTAGCGGGTGATCAGCAGTTGCAGGCGCACCTTGTCGTTGACGGGCGAGGGGATCTCCAGGGGGTCGGCGTAGTTGCCATGGGCGAAGTACTCCTTGAAGCGCGGATGGCGTACCAGGTTGGTCACCGGTTGACCGCTGTCCTGGGGGGTCTTGAGGCCCAGCAGCAACTGAGCTGCGGGGTTCCACCACTCGAGGTTGCCGTCGCTGTCGAGCATCACCACGGCGTCACGCAGAGCGGCGGTGGACTCCTGGATGCGGTCGATCACCGCTTGCAGGCGCGCGCGCACACGCTGGTCACGACGCTGCAGGGTGTAGATGCTGTCGAACACATCGCCCCACAGGCCGACACCTTCAGGCGGCGCCTGATCGGGTTTCTGTTCGCGCAACCATAGGTGCAGGCGCAGCAGTTGCTTGAGGGTGTAGGCCAGGTACAGCGCCAGGCCGATAGCCAGGCAGAGCCCATAGTGGCCGGTGAACAGCCCGAGCAGCAGGCAGGTGCCGAGCAGCAACACCATGTGGCGAATCAATATGCCGTGCCAGTTCTGGTTCAATTGCTGTCGCGTCCTTACTCGTCACGCCGGGCCGGCATCGTTCGAGCCGGTCGAGCAGTCTTCATGCCGTTCGGGCCGGGGGATCAGCTTTTGGTAGAGAAGCGGTAGCCAGTGCCGCGCACGGTTTGTACCAGATTTTCGTAAGCATCGCCCAAGGCCTTGCGCAGTCGGCGGATGTGCACATCCACGGTGCGCTCTTCGACATAGACGTTGCCGCCCCACACCTGATCGAGCAGCTGCCCACGAGTATAGGCACGCTCCTGGTGGGTCATGAAGAACTGCAGCAGGCGATATTCGGTAGGGCCCATGTCGGCGGGCTTGCCGTCGATGGTCACGCGGTGGCTGATAGGGTCGAGCAGCAGGCCGCCGATCTCGATCGGCGTTTCGCCATCGCTCGGCCCGGCGCGACGCAGCACGGCCTTGAGCCGCGCGACCAGCTCGCGAGGCGAGAACGGCTTGGTGATGTAGTCGTCGGCGCCCACTTCGAGGCCCTGGATCTTGTTGTCTTCTTCACCCTTGGCGGTGAGCATGATGATCGGGATGTCGCCCGTCATCTCGTCGCGCTTGAGGCGCCGCGCCAGCTCGATACCGGAGGTGCCGGGCAGCATCCAGTCGAGCAGGATCAGGTCGGGCTTGCGATCGACGATGATGGCGTGAGCCTGCTGGGCGTTTTCAGCCTCGAGGCAGTCGTAGCCGGCCATTTCCAGCGCGACGGCGATCATTTCGCGAATCGGCGCTTCGTCGTCAACGATCAGAATGCTCCTGCCAGCCATGCTCAAACCTCGTGGTGATCGGGTGTCTTGCGCCGCATTAGATAACGGAATTATTGCAGTCGTGTGACAGGGGAACTGTAGGGTACCAACTTAGTCGAAAACGGCTAAGCTGTTATTCCTTCAGGGCATACACTCAAGAGGTGATTTTCAATGGTTCAACGTACCTTGACCTGGATGGCGCTCGCGGGCGCCGTCGTCCTGGCAATGCCGGGCCTGGCAATGGCTGAACGTCCCAAAGCCAACGATGGCATGGTGGTCGACAGCAAGGGCATGACGCTTTACACCTATTCCGATGACACCCCTGGCAACTCGGCGTGCAACGACAAATGCGCGCAAAACTGGCCGCCTGTGCTCGCTTCCGCCAGCGACACCGGGACTGAGAACGGTGACTGGAGCATCATCACCCGCAAGGACGGTAAAAAGCAGTGGGCGCTGATGGATAGCCCGCTCTACACCTATATCGGCGACAAGAAGAAAGGCGACATGAACGGTGACGGCAAGGGCGAAGGCAAATGGGCCATGGCGACCATGGACGGCGCCGACTGATCGCGCCTGGCGCCGCGCTGATCCCGCCTCAGCGCAACGCGTAGTCCAGCACGATCCCGAGGAAAATCAGCAGCCCCGCCCAGTGATTGTGCAAAAACGCCTTGAAACACGCCATGCGCTCGCGCTGGCGTGTTTGCCAATACTCCCAGGCAAAACACAGCGCCGCGCCCAGCAGCCCGAGCTGGTACCAGTGGCCCAGCCCGAATTGATTACCCGCCAGCAGCAGGCACACCAGCGTCAGGCCCTGCAGGATGGCGATGATCATGCGATCCGCCTCACCGAACAGAATCGCCGTCGACTTGACCCCGATCAGCAGATCGTCATCGCGATCGGTCATCGCGTAATACGTGTCGTAGGCCACCGTCCACAGCAGATTGGCGATATACAGCAGCCATGCCGCCGCCGGCAGATGCCCGGTCTCGGCGGTGAACGCCATGGGCATGCCCCACGAAAACGCCGCGCCCAGCACCACTTGCGGGTAATAGGTGTAGCGCTTCATGAACGGGTAGCTGGCGGCCAGCACCAGGCCACCGATCGATAGCCACAGGGTGGCCGCGTTGGTGCACAGTGCCAGCCCGAAGCTGATGATGATCAGCACCGCAAACAACGCCAGGGCCTCACGGGTGCGAATCCTACCGGCCGCGATAGGCCGCTGCGCCGTGCGTTTGACGTGACCGTCGACCTTGCGATCGGCCACGTCATTGATCACGCAACCGGCCGCGCGCATGAAGATCACCCCCAGCACGAAGATCACCACATTGCCCAGCGACGGTCTGCCGGCACCGGCTATCCATAACGCCCACAACGTCGGCCACAACAGCAGATAGATGCCGATGGGCTTGTCGATGCGCGTCAGCTGGACGAAGTCCCAGGCGCGAGGGTGCAGGCGGTTTAGGGACTTGAGCAGGTTCAGGTACATCCAGGGCTCTCCTGAGAGGGAAGGGCGGCGTGCCACAGTGCCGGCAGGAACACTTCGGCCACCAGCACCCCGAGGCCATCGCGGTCGAAGCGCGAGCGGCGCGCCCACAGGCCGGCCTGCGCGATCTCTGCAGGTAGCCAGGCGGCTGGATAGCGGCAGGTTTGCAGGGGCTGGCGGGTGAAGGCCGGGTCACTGAACAGTAGCTCGCCCAATGAGCGGCTGCCGAGCACATCGAGGCGCAGGTCGGTGGCTTCGAGCGCCGCCTGACCCGCGATGCTGCGGGCGAACACCCAAGGCGTGTCGACGCCCAACAGATACACCTCGCGCACCCAGCCGATGCTGGCGCCGGGCAATTGCAGCGCCGCGCATTCGTCGTCGCGCAGTGTTTGCCAGCCCTCGAAGAGTGGCCGCACCGTGAATCGGCCCGCAGCCAGGCGGGTCAGGCGCCGCGTCAGCGAGCCTGGGTCCAGCAGCCAGTCGAGGGTCGTGGGATCGGTATCGGGAGCGCCATCGCGCCATGTCGGGGAATGCAATTCGTGCGGCACAATGAACATCTGTGACGGCCAGAGAGGCCGCGAGCTTAGCATGATCCCAGCGCCTCTGTAGCGAGGGGCCTTGCCCCTGAAAGGCGGGTCAGCCTTTTTGGCTGCATCTGATCGAGCGCTTTTCGGGGGCAAGTCCCCTCGCTAAATAGGTGAGGCTTGCATCACGCCAAACAGATGAGTAAAAGACCCACTTTGAGCGCGTCAATTGCGTGGATATGAGGAATCAGCATGAAAAAGTGGCAATGCATCGTCTGCGGCCTGATCTATGACGAACGCGACGGCTGGCCGGATGACGGTATCGCCCCCGGCACCCTGTGGCAGGACGTCCCCGAAGACTGGCTGTGTCCCGACTGCGGCGTCGGCAAGATGGACTTCGAAATGATAGAGATCGGCTAAGCGCGCCGCGGCGTCCATTGACCTTGAATCAAGCGGCTGGATGGTTGTCAGGGCTGTCTATCGGAATAACCCTGATTTTTCTGTCACAAACCGCTGTTGCCTACTGGCGCGGCATTGCATGGCGTGCCATCCTCACTCGGTCTGCCGCGGCTTAGAGCCTGCGGCGCTCACCGCGCCGTTGCGGGGGTCATGGCAACGGACATAAAAACAAAAATCTATAACAAGAGGCTTTACCCATGCGCAAACCAGATCTGGCAACCGCAATCGCTGAAAAAGCAGACCTCACCAAAGAACAAGCCAACCGCGTACTCAATGCCGTGCTCGAAGAGATCACCGGCGCGCTGCACCGCAAGGACAGCGTCACCCTGGTCGGTTTCGGCACCTTCCTGCAGCGTCACCGCGGCGCGCGTACTGGCAAGAATCCGCAGACGGGCGAGCCGGTGAAGATCAAGGCCAGTAACACCGTGGCGTTCAAGCCTGGGAAGTTTTTGAAGGATAGTGTCAATCCATAGTTCGACTTTGTATTGTCGCTTCGATGTGGCTAGATGAGGGGCGCTCCGGGCGGGACAGAGCGCCCTTTTTTACGTTGGTACGAAAGTGGCACGGCCATGTGCCAGCCAAGTTTCGTTAGCTATTCATCAATCCGTTCTCCGTGAATTGTTTAACTTCAATCCAGAAGCTGCCCTGTAGTATTCGTCCTACATACCTCCTGCGAAAAATCCATTTCTAGAATGATATTTTATTCATAAAGGTTTGATATCGTTGATTTTTCTGTAATTGACATCACTTGCTGAGGTGATGTATGCCCATCTCGGACATAATTCCAATTGTGCACTGGTACACAAAAAAATCACCTCGAGCTTGAACTTTTAATAGCGAATGTTTAGGATCCGCAACCTTCGAAAGGCAGCCCGCTACATAACCGGATGTGTAGGCGCTGTGCACGATCACAATACCCAACGATTGCTAGCAAAGGCTGAGCTGTCGGTCAGGGTATACCCAAAGGCCAAGGATGACGTTTTCAGGAAGACTCTGTACGCATTATCTTGCGCTCGCGAAAGTCCCGATTTCATCGGACAGTTTTGGCGGCGAAGAGGTGCGCTACTCCAGCGAATATGAAGCCCTCGAGACTGAGCTCTCCAAGGCCTCCTCGCTGCACGCCAGCAGTCGCATCGACTGGCTGAAGATCCTCGAAGGCAGTGAATCCATCCTGCGCACGCAATCCAAGGATTTGCGCGTTGCCACCTGGCTCATCTGGGCTCTCCATCAACGTGAATCCTTTGTCGGCCTGCTGGCAGGCCTGGGCATGCTGCGCGCGCTTTTCGAACAACATTGGGTGGATCTGCATCCCGTCAAGTCGCGTACGCGCGCAGGCGCCATGGTCTGGCTGGTGCCGCGCCTCGATCAGGCGTTGTCCGAAGACATCGCGGTCAAGGAGCAGTTGCCGCTGTTCCAGGCGCTGGTCGAACATCTCGACGCTCTCGACGTGGTGCTGGCGCAGCAACTGGGCGAGGATGCGCCGCTGATCCTGCCGATCCGTCGACGCCTGAGCAGCATGATCAAACGAGCCGCCGACAACTTGCCAGAGCCTGGCAGCGTCGGAGCCGTCGTCGCCCAGGTCAAGCAGGTCGCGACCCAACTGGTCAGCCCCGGCAGCCCGCTGCAAAACGACAAGGATGCGCAAAAAGCCTTGCGCGCTCAGCAAGACGGCGCTCGCCCACTCTGCACCTGGTGGCTGCGGCAGAAAGCCACCGACATTCGCGCCTTGCGCCTCAACCGCACGCTGATGTGGCTGGGCATCGATGCCTTGCCGCAGCGCAATGCCGAGCACATCACCGACCTGCGCGGGCTGCCGGCCGACAAGCTGACCAACTACCGCGAACGCTTCGATGCCGGCAGCTATGCCGACCTGCTGATCGATCTTGAAGCCAGCCTGGCCAAGGCGCCGTTCTGGCTCGATGGTCAACGCATCGTCTGGGAGTGCCTGCAGGGTCTGCATGCCGAGACGTCGATGCGCGAGGTTGAGATCCATTTGTCGCTTCTGTTGCAGCGCTTGCCGGGTATCGCCGAACTTCGCTTTCACGACGGCCAGCCGTTCGCCGATCCGGCGACCCGCAGTTGGATCAGCGCCCAGGTCATGCCTCATCTGCAACCGGCCAGTGCCCCACAACCGGTATCCGACAGCGGCGAGCAGCCGCGTTGGGAGCAAGCGCTGCTGGAGGTTCAGCCGATCCTGCGCAAGGACGGCCTCAAGCCCGCGGTGCAGATCCTCAAGCAACAGATGCGCAATGCGCGTGGCGGCCGCGAGCAGTTTTTTTGGCACTTCTGCCTGGCACGCTTGTGCCATCAAGCCAAAAAGTACGACCTGGCGCGCACCCAGCTCGAAACCCTCGACAGCCAGTTGCAAAGCAGCGGGCTGGACATCTGGGAGCCGGAGCTGGCGCTCAATGTTCTGCAATTGCTGCACGGCTGCATCGAGCTGTTGCCGCCTAACCATGCCGCTCGAGAGCGCAAGGACGAAATTTATCGAAGGCTGTGCCACCTCGACCTCGAAGTGGTACTCGAATAGGCCCCTGGGCCCTAATCGCAAATAAGGAGACACCCATGGCCAAAGAAGGCTCGGTAGCACCCAAGGAACGCATCAACGTCACGTTCAAGCCATCCACCGGTGGCGTCACGGAAGAAGTCGAACTGCCGCTGAAGATGCTGGTATTGGGTGATTTCACCCAACAGGCAGACGAGCGCAAGGTCGAGGACCGCAAGCCGATCAGCATCGACAAGAACAACTTCGACGACGTCCTCGCCAAGCAGGACTTGAACCTGAACCTGAGCGTGCCCAACCGCCTGCTCGAAGACGGTGCCAATGAAGAGTTGAGCGTCAGCCTCAAGGTCGGCTCGATGAAGGACTTCAACCCGGCCAACCTGGTCGAGCAAGTACCTGAACTGAAAAAACTGATGGAGTTGCGCGACGCGTTGGTGGCCCTCAAAGGCCCATTGGGCAACACCCCGACCTTCCGCAAGGCCATCGAGAGCGTTTTGGCTGACGACGAGTCCCGTGCGCGCGTGCTGGGCGAACTGGGGTTGAGCGCCAAGACCACGCAAGACGCCTGAGCCCCATTCGAAAAGGAAAGCGAAGACCATGAGTACCAGTGCAGCAACACAAGCTAATGGCGAAGTCGCCGAATACGGCATCCTCGACCGCATCATCGCCGAAACCCGGCTGACCCCGGAAGACGAAGCCTACGACATCGCCAAGCGTGGCGTGTCGGCGTTCATCGAAGAGCTGCTCAAGCCGCAGAACGAGAACGAGCCGGTCAAGAAGGCCATGGTCGATCGCATGATCGCCGAGATCGACGCCAAGCTCAGCCGCCAGATGGACGAGATCCTTCACAACGAAGAATTCCAGGCTCTGGAATCCTCGTGGCGCGGTCTGCATTTGCTGGTCGACCGCACCAACTTCCGCGAAAACATCAAGGTCGAGATCCTCAACGTCTCCAAGCAGGACCTGCTGGACGACTTCGAAGATTCGCCGGAAGTGGTCCAGTCGGGCCTGTACAAGCACGTCTACACCGCAGAGTACGGCCAGTTCGGTGGCCAACCGGTAGGCGCGATCATCGCCAACTACTTCTTCTCGCCGAGCTCGCCTGACGTCAAGGCCATGCAGTACGTGTCCAGTGTCGCGAGCATGGCTCACGCGCCGTTCATTGCCGCAGCCGGCCCGAAATTTTTTGGCCTTGAAAGCTTTACCGGTCTGCCAGACCTGAAGGACCTGAAGGATCACTTCGATGGCCCGCAATTCGCCAAGTGGCAAGCCTTCCGCCAGGAAGAAGACTCGCGCTACGTCGGCCTGACTGTGCCGCGCTTCCTGCTGCGCAATCCCTACGACCCTGAAGACAACCCGGTTAAAACCTTTGTCTACAAGGAAAACGTCGCCAACAGCCACGAGCACTATTTGTGGGGCAACACCGCCTACGCGTTCGCCACCAAGCTGTCCGACAGCTTCGCCAAGTTCCGTTGGTGCCCGAACATCATCGGCCCGCAGAGCGGCGGCGCGGTAGAAGACCTGCCGCTGCACCACTTCCAGAGCATGGGCGAAATCGAGACCAAGATTCCGACCGAAGTGCTGGTATCCGACCGCCGTGAATACGAACTGGCCGACGAAGGTTTCATCTCGCTGACCATGCGCAAAGGCAGCGACAACGCCGCGTTCTTCTCGGCCAACTCGGTGCAAAAGCCCAAGTTCTTCGGCAACAGCGCCGAGGGCAAGGCTGCCGAGATGAACTACAAGCTCGGCACGCAACTGCCGTACCTGTTCATCGTCAACCGCCTGGCCCACTACCTCAAGGTGCTGCAACGCGAGCAACTGGGTTCGTGGAAGGAGCGCACGGACCTCGAGCTCGAGCTCAACAAGTGGATCCGTCAGTACGTCGCCGACCAGGAAAACCCCAACGCCGAAGTCCGTGGCCGTCGTCCGCTGCGCGCTGCGCAGATCACCGTCAGTGATGTCGACGGTGAGCCGGGCTGGTACCGCGTCAGCCTGAACGTGCGTCCGCACTTCAAATACATGGGTGCCGATTTCACCCTGTCGCTGGTTGGCAAGCTGGACAAAGAGTAAGCAGGAGCTGAGCCATGACTGCATACGGCAGCCTATTCGAACGCCTGAGCGGCGAAGCGAGCAAGCGTAACGGCCTGAGTCACGAAGCCTGTGCGACGACCTCGGTGGCTGCCCATCTGGCAAAAATGCTCAGCACCCGGGCGGGCAGCGTGCAAACGCTGCCCGACTACGGGCTACCCGATCTCAATGACATGCGCCTGAGCCTGCACGACTCGCTCACCCGCGCCCGTAGCGCGATCGAGAAGTTCATCGAGCGCTACGAGCCGCGCCTGTCGAAGGTGCATGTGATTTCCCTGCCACGGGACCAGGATCCGCTCAAGTTGACCTTCGCCATCGAAGGCCTGCTGGAGGTCCAGGGCATACGTCGGCAGGTCAGTTTTTCCGCGAAGCTGGATGGCAGCGGCAAAGTCAAAGTCAGATAAGGAGCGTCGAACATGGCCGGTAAACCCGCCGCACGCGTCACCGATCCCACTGCCTGCCCGAAGACCGGGCATGGCACCAATCCGATCGCCTCGGGTTCGCCGGACACGTTCTTCGACGGCCTGCCAGCGGCGCGCCTTAACGATCCCAGCGCCTGCGGCGGCAAGATCGTCAGCGGCGTGTCGTCGACCGTGTTCATCAACGGTATGAACGCCGCCACCGTCGGTTCGGTGGGCGACCATGGCAACACCGTGACCAGTGGGTCGGGCACCGTGATCATCGGCGATACCCACATCCCGGCGCCGGTCACTCCGGTGTCGCCGATGCAGACCAACGCCCCGTTCGACGACCACTTCGCCGTGATCTGCCAAGCCACCGGCGCGCCCCTGGCCGGAGTGCCATACACCGTGCAACTGGCCAACGGCACGCAATTGACCGGCATCACCGATGACGCCGGCAAGACCCGCAAGATCACCAGCTCGACCGCCGATGCGGTGACCCTGGTGGTTCCTGAGCAGACCGAAGTCGTTATCGGCTGATCGATAGCTGAAACCAGAAACCCGCAATTCATCGCAACGCAGGAAGCACGCTAAATGGCCGACACCATCGCCACCTCGACATTAACGCCCAAGGCTAATACAGACGGGAAGACTGTGCCTGTGCGTCAGTTCAAGATCACGGATATTCCGGATGCAATGAGGAAGATGGATTGGCCAGTGGCGGCGCAGTTGATGGAGTATTGGTTTAATGGGGAGCCTTGGCCGACCGAAGATGGGTCAATAGTGGCCGCGGTGAAGTCTCATCACGAGCATGCGCCAAAGAAATATATTAACGAATCGATCATAAAAATGGATTGGGTTCTAAGTTTTCCCAAAGTGCACAGCTATCTTGACGAGCTCAGAGCCGTATGGCGAGGTCCTCGTGCTCAGGATGAAATATGTAAAAAGTTCAAAAATAATTTTGGTTCAGCTTTGCCAGCTACTTATAAGTTGAATTTTTTTGGCCACGGGCCGTTGGCTGAGAATTTCGGTTATTTTAATTATAAGCGTGTTGATTTTGACCCGGTGGGCGGTGAGGTTGATGAGCTCAGAGCTGCTCTAGGTAATTTTAACTTAAGGGTTGTTGCAGAGGGGGACATGGTAGTAACGGCTAGTGCGTATGTGTTCTATCCAGTTAAGCTAGGTTTTTATATTGATGATTGCTACGACTTTAACGATGAGTCTGATTGGTGGCGGCCCAGTCAACTTTTAGGGTTTTGGGGGTTCAATGGCCTGGCCATGAGTATTCCCGAGGTGATGGCTCGCGGTCTCAGTACCGACGAGCAGTTGCAAAGCCTGGCGTTGCAGTCTATGACTGGATATGAAAAGTTTTTTGATCAACGATATGCTGACATTGATAGCCAGCGGTATTATCTTATTCAGAATAAAAACTTTCAAGATTACAGGCGAAAATATAGTAGAGGCGGTGACTTTAAGATTTCTTCAGATATTTACTATGAAGATATAGTCTCGCCACCATTGGTATTTGAGAAATGAAAAATCGTCGATGGCTGATTTATAGTTTTTTAGCTTTGATGTGTATTTTTTTTACAGTTTTCATGCTGTTCGTGCGTTCTTCGATTACTCATGAAAGCTCCGTAAGCTTTATGAGCGACTCGGGCGATTATCGTTTAGACTCAGTAAGGGTCGCTCCGCCATTTACATTTCGCAGCTATGCTTATCTGCGGCTCACCGAGGTTCAACATCCAGCGCGGGTGTACCGTAGTCCACTAATGGATGCAGATTCCTTGGAGATGGTTGGATTCGAAACACCGAATGAAGTAGGGGTGGCGTGGCTGACATTTTATAAATCAGAGCATCGCTTTAGAGTCACTATTCCCCAGTGGACTGAAAACTGGCTGAATATTTTCATTAGTAATACGCCTTATGAAGCCTCGTCTGATGACTAAGTATTGTTTCAGCATTTGCTCAGTGCTGGTGCCGGTGCCGGTGCCGGTGCCGGTGCTGGTGCTGGTGCTGTTTGCACTGTTTGTATGGCATGCTCTCCAGACCTCGGCATCGTTTGGGTTTAATAGTGCCTCTGGAAACTATCGTCTCGAATACGTGAGAATAGATCCGCCTTCCCCTTTTTACAATCTAGCTTATATGAGGGTGATAGATCTGAAACACTCTGATCAGGTGTTCAGAAGCCCTGTGGCAGATGCCGAATCCCTGGAAATGCGGGCTATTGAGACGAGAGATGAAGTCGGTGTCTCGTTTCTGAGGTTTAACAAAGTCCAGCACCGATTCAATGTTTTGATTCCAGGGTGGGAAGAGAGTTTCTTGAATATTTTCGTCAGCAATACTCCATACGATGTATCGGCAGATGAATAAAGTCCTGAAGACGCTGTGCCTGCTAACCAGCATCGTTGTGCTTAGAGTTTTTGGATTCGTTCAATATGCCATTTGCCAATTTGCAATGCTTGATTTCTCATTCACCAAAAACTATCGATTGGAATACGGGTCTGTTTCGCTTCCCTGGACATATAAAAAATATGCTTATATTAGAATTGCAGAGGTAAGTCACCCTGCCAGTGTTTATAGAAGCCAAGTCATAGATGCGGATAGCATTAATCTAAGGGGTCGGGAAACGAATAAAAGTATAGTTATATATTGGCTGTCGTTTGACAAAGAGGATCATAACCTTCGACTGAGCTTCCCTGGTTGGCGGGAAAGCTGGATAAATTTATTGATCAGTAATACCAAGTGCACGGTGATTGCTAATGGCTAGGTTGCCCCAAGCCGTAATTGTCCACCCGGTATTAGTCACTTTGCTGATTGTACCTGTAGTGATGGGCTGCTGCATTGTGGCGGCCGTGCTGCGGCCTGCGGAAGTAGGGTTCGTCAGCTCGTCAGGTGACTATAAGGTCGAGTACGTCGATGCGAAATTGTTTTTCACTTTTAGAGATCTTGCCTATCTAAAGATTACAGAACAAAAGCACCCCGAGCGCGTTTTCCGGAGCCCGTTGATAGCCGCCAATTCATTAGAGATGAATCAGCTCGAGAACAGCCAATACGTAGGTGTCGACTGGGTCCGATTTGACAAGATGAAACATAGGTTTGAGATTGTAATATTGGGATGGCATGGAAGCGTGATGAGTGCGTTCATTAGTAACACGCCTTATGTGGTATTTTCAAATGAATGACTTACCTATAGGCTCGCGAAAAATCGTGTCCGGTAAGTGGTTCCGTAGTCTATGCATTGTTATTGGATTGGTGCTGTTTTCCTTTTTTTATATGGTCATATTTAATATAAATCGCGAGGCGAGTGAGAGCTTTTTAAGTGGTTCCGGCAGGTACAGGATAGAATGTGTAGATGTGCTGTTCCTCTATTTTTATAGTCAGTATGCTTATTTCAGGTTTACAGAGGTTTCTAAGCCGGTTCGCGTCTATCGCAGCCGCGTGGTTAGAGATAATATAGATCTAAGTAGCTTTGAAGATTCCAAGCAGGTTGGGGTTGTATGGCTGGATTTTGAAAAGGATACTCACCGATTCACGTTAGGTTATCCACAGTGGCGCGAGAGCTGGATAAACTTATTTATAAGTAATACGCCATACACGGTACAGCCCAATGGCTAAGCTGATCACGCTCATTCTCAAAGCGACACTGACCCTGCTCTGCGTGCTCGGCCTCGTAGTGTTGGCGAATGCGTTGATTATTGTGAATACCTCCGGTGTGCTCGCGGAAATGACACCTTCAGGTGATTACAAAGTTGAATTCGTTCCTGCTTATCCAATGTTGGTAGGGTGGGAGCAGGCCTATGTACGATTTACCGAAGTGGCTCATCCCGAAAACGTATACCGGTCCCCAATAACTTTTGACGGGTCGATAGATATGGGCAGCATTGGTGAGCAAGGTGATCTGATAATCATGTTCCCGTTCTTTTTCAACCGGCGGACAAAGCACTTTTCCACTGATGACGCCGGGGCGGCCCGGGGCCGTTTGATGAGCATTTTTACCAGCAACGCCCCAACTGACGTTGGTTATTGAATGAGCACCTTCACATCAGCAGCTTGCGTCAAGCAAGCCATCACCCACTCACTTCCAACCCAAAGGTAACCCCCAGTGTCCTTCAACCACTACTACCAAAGCGAACTCACAGCACTGCGCCAACTCGGGCGGCGCTTCGCCGAGCGTAGTCCGGCGCTGGCACCCTTCCTGGGTCAGAGCGGGCGGGATCCGGACGTGGAGCGGTTGCTGGAGGGCTTTGCGTTTCTGACCGGGCGCCTGCGCCAGAAACTCGACGACGAACTGCCCGAGCTCACGCACTCGCTGATGCACCTGCTGTGGCCCAATTACATGCGCCCGCTGCCGTCGTTCAGCATCCTGCAGTTCGAGCCGCTCGCCCACGTGGCGCCGCCGCTGCTGGTCAAGCGCGAGACACCGGTGGACAGCCGGCCGGTGGACGACGTGCGCTGCAAATTCCGCACGTGCTATGCGACCGAAATTTCGGCGCTGGACCTCAATGCCCTCAACTATTCAGTGATGGGCGAGGGCGCGGTGCTGAGCCTGCGCCTGGAGATGACCGGTGACGGCTATTTCGGCGAGCTGCAATTGGAGCACTTGCGCCTGCATCTGTCTGGCGAGCGCTATATCAGCCAGATGCTCTACCTGTGCCTGCTGCGCAATCTTCAGGGTGTGGAGTTGGTGCCGCTGGACGCCCGTCAGCAGCCCTTCAAGATGGGCATCGCCGACAAGCCGCTGAGCTTCAAACTGCGCCCCGAGCAAGTCCAGCCGGTAGGCTTCGCCGAAGAAGAAGCGTTGATCCCTTATCCGCTCAACACCTTCCGCGGCTACCGCTATCTGCAGGAATATTTCGCCTTTCAGGACAAGTTCCTGTTCGTCGATGTCGACGGCCTTGGCGCCCTTCAGCAGATGCCTGCCGATATCGCCAAGCAGGTACGCGGCCTGGAGATGCGCTTCACCCTCCACAAGAGCGACATCCAGCGTCTGCGCCCGACCCTGGATAACGTGAAGCTGTATTGCACGCCCATCGTCAACCTGTTCGAACACGACGCGCTGCCGATTCGCCTCGATGGCAAACAGGACGAATACCTGCTGCTACCCGCTGAGTACGATCTCGAGAACTGCGGCGTGTTCGCGGTCGAAACCGTCACCGGCTGGAAGCCCGGCGGCCTTGGCTATCAAGCCTACGTGCCGTTCGAATCCTTCGAGCACGACCCCAGCTTCGACGTGCCCAACGCCAGCCCGCACTACAGCGTGCGCCAGCGCAACTCGCTGCTGCACCAGGGCCTGGACACTTACTTGAGCTTTGGTATCCGCCACCTCGAAGAGCACGAGACGCTGTCGATCGAGCTGACCTGCACCAACCAGAATCTGCCGCTCAAGCTGCAACTGGGTGATATCTGCGTGGCCACCGAAGGCACACCGGAATTCCTCAAGTTCAAGAACATTACTCTGGCCACACCCAGCTATGCGCCGCCGATCAACCGCGACTTCCTATGGAAGCTGATCAGCAACATGTCGCTGAACTACCTGTCGCTGGCCAACGTTGACGCGCTCAAGGTGATCATCGAAACCTACGACCTGCCGCGTTATTACGACCAGCACGCGGAGAAGGTCAGCAAGCGATTGCTCAACGGCCTCAAGGCCGTGCGCCACGAACCGGTCGACCGCTTGCACCGCGGTTTGCCGATTCGTGGCTTGCGCACCGAACTCACGATCGACCCCGAGGGATACATCGGTGAGGGCGATCTGTTCGTTTTCGCGTCGGTCCTCAACGAGTTTTTCGCGCTGTATGCCAGCCTCAATTCGTACCACGAGTTGCGGGTCAAAAGTACCAAAGGAGAAGTCTACAAATGGACACCACGTATGGGCCTTCAACCCCTGCTCTAAGCGGGCTGACCCTGGTGATCCGGGAGTATTCGCTTTTCCAGGCGGTACTTCTGGTCACCGACCGGCTGCGCGCCGCCCACCCCGGGTTGAGCGAAGAGCAGCTCTATGATCAGGTGGAATTCCAGGCCAATCCGAGCCTGGGTTTCCCTGGCAGCGATGTTGATCGCGTGCAGTTTTTCGAAGAGCACGGTGAGCTGCGTGCGCGCATGCGCTTCAACCTGATCGGCCTGTTCGGCGCCAGTTCGCCGTTGCCAGCGTTTTATGGCGAACAAGCTCTGGGTGATACCGAGGAAGGCAATCCGACCCGGGCGTTCCTTGATGTGTTTCACCATCGCCTGCAACGCCTGATGCTGCCGATCTGGCGCAAGTACCGGTACAACGCCAGTTTCCAGAGCGGCGCGCGTGATGCGTTTTCCGAACAGCTGTTCTCTCTGGTTGGCCTGGGCGGCGTGCAGATTCGCGAGTCGCAGGACCTCAACTGGAAACGCCTGCTGCCGTACTTGGGCCTGCTGAGCCTGCGCGCCCATTCGGCGGCGCTGGTGGAGTCGGTGCTGCGCTACTACTTCAAGCATGAAGAACTGCTGATCGAGCAGTGCATCGAGCGCCAGGTGCAAGTACTCGACGACCAACAGAACCGCCTTGGCGAGGACAACAGCGCCTTGGGTGAAGACCTGGTGCTGGGCGAGACGGTGCGCGATCGCAGCGGCAAGTTCCGTATTCATATCAACCACCTCGACTGGCAGCGCTTTCACGAATTCCTGCCGATCGGTGAGGGCTATCAGCCGCTGTGCGCGTTGGTGCGCTTCACCCTGCGCGACCCTCTGGATTACGACGTACGCCTGGTGCTGCGCCGTGAAGAAATCCGTGAACTGTGCATTGGCGAAGAGAACGCCTGTCGCCTCGGCTGGACCAGTTGGCTTGGCCACGAAAACGCCGATGGCGTTGTCACCCTGGGCAGCAAAATTCATTAAGGACCGATGACATGATCAACGTAGACCTGCAACAACTCGTCCAGGCGCTGGACGCTGAAACCCGTCGCGATCTGGAAGCCTGCGCCGAGCGCTGCGTGGCCCGTGGCGGCAGCAAGATTCTGGTCGAAGACCTGCTGCTCGGCTTGCTCGAGCGCCCCGAAGGCTTGCTCGCCCGCGCATTGCTGGACGCCAGTGTCGATGCCGGCGAACTGTCCGTTGCCTTGCAGCCACGCCTGGAACACAGTGGTTCGCGCAACCCGGTGTTCGCCCCCGAGTTGGTGCAATGGCTGCAGGATGCCTTGCTGGTGGCCAACCTCGAATTACAACAAAGCCACGTCGACCAAGCGGCACTGATTCTCGCCCTGCTGCGTAACCCGATGCGCTATGCCGGCAGCCGCTATCACGCGTTGCTGGGCAAGCTCGACAGCGATCGCCTGCGCGATTTCGCCCTGGCCCAGCAGGCACCTGCCGATAACGCCAAAGCTGCCCCCGGGGGCGAATCGCTGTTGGCGCGCTTCACTCACAACCTGACTCAGCAGGCCCGTGACGGCAGGCTCGATCCGGTGCTGTGCCGCGATGGTGCGATTCGCCAGATGGTTGACATCCTCGCTCGTCGGCGCAAGAACAACCCCATCGTGGTGGGCGAGGCGGGTGTCGGCAAGACTGCCATCGTTGAAGGCCTGGCCTTGCGTATCGCTCAGGACGAAGTGCCACAGGCGCTCAAAGGCGTCGAGTTGCTGTCGTTGGACATGGGCCTGCTACAAGCCGGCGCCAGCGTCAAAGGTGAATTCGAGCGGCGTCTCAAGGGCGTGATCGATGAGGTCAAGGCTTCGCCCAAGCCGATCATCCTGTTCATCGACGAAGCCCACACGCTGATCGGTGCGGGTGGCAATGCCGGCGGTTCGGACGCCGCCAACCTGCTCAAGCCTGCGCTGGCACGTGGAGAGTTGCGTACCATCGCCGCCACTACCTGGGCCGAGTACAAGAAGTACTTCGAGAAGGACCCGGCCCTGGCCAGGCGATTTCAGCCGGTGCAGTTGCACGAGCCGACTGTCAATGAAGCGGTGACCATCCTGCGCGGCCTGGCGCAGGTGTACGAGAAGAGCCACGGTATCTATCTGCGTGATGATGCCGTGGTCGCCGCTGCCGAGCTGTCGGCTCGCTACCTGACCGGTCGGCAATTGCCGGACAAGGCCGTCGACGTGCTCGATACCGCTTGTGCTCGGGTTCGCATCAGCCTCGCGGCGGCGCCGGAGAGTGTTGAGCGCCTGCGTGGTGAGCTGGCCGAAGGCGTGCGTCAGCGCCAGGCGCTGCGTCGTGATGCCGAGGCAGGGCTGGCCATCGATGAAGAAGCCTTGATTGCACTGGAAACACGCCTCGGCGAAGCCGCCGCCGAACGCGAGGCACTGGAATCGGCCTGGGCCGAGCAGCGAGAACTGGCTGAGCGCCTGCTGGATCTGCGCCAGCGCCTGGCGCAGGCCCGTGAGCTGGCGAATGCGTGTGAGCTTGATGCCGAAGCTGAAGCTGAGACCAACGCCGAAGCCGTAGCGCCCAACGTTGCCGAACTCGAAGCACAGCTGCACGACACTCACCGTGCCCTCACCGATGCCCATGCCGTGCAGCGTCTGGTTAGCTTCGAAGTGTGTCCGCGTCTGGTCGCTGAAGTGATCAGCGCCTGGACGGGTGTGCCGCTGTCGCAATTGGCCCGTGAGCACAATGCCAAGATCCTCAGCTTCGCCGATGATCTGCGCCTGCGTATTCGGGGGCAGGAGCAAGCAGTGCACGCCTTGGATCGTGCCATGCGCGCTACCGCTGCCGGTCTCAACAAGCCCGACGCACCGGTAGGCGTGTTCCTGTTGGTCGGCCCCAGTGGCGTCGGCAAGACCGAAACCGCCCTGGCCCTAGCCGACCTGCTGTACGGCGGCGATCGTTTCATCACCACCATCAATATGTCCGAATTTCAGGAGAAGCACACCGTGTCGCGCCTGATCGGCGCACCGCCGGGTTACGTCGGCTACGGCGAAGGCGGCATGCTCACCGAGGCTGTGCGGCAAAAGCCCTATTCCGTGGTTTTGCTGGACGAGGTCGAGAAGGCCGATCCGGACGTGCTCAATCTGTTCTACCAGATCTTCGACAAAGGCGTGGCCAACGACGGGGAAGGGCGCGAAATCGATTTTCGCAACACCCTGATCCTGATGACCTCGAACCTCGCCAGCGAGCGCATCAGCGCCCTGTGCGAGGGCGCTGAGCGGCCGAGCACCCAGGCGCTGGAGGACGCCATTCGCCCGGTGCTGAGCAAGCATTTCAAGCCGGCCTTGCTGGCGCGTATGCGCGTGGTGCCGTACTTCCCGGTCAGCGGCCCGGTGCTCGACGAACTGGTGATCATCAAGCTGCAACGTTTAGGCGAGCGCCTGGCCCGTCGGCAGTTGACCTTCAGCCACAGCCCGGCGCTGGTCGAGCACCTGGCCGCGTTGTGCACGCAAAGCGACAGCGGTGCGCGCCTGATCGATCAACTGCTTGAGATGCATGTGCTGCCAGTGGTGGCGGATCGCTTGCTCGCTGCCATGGCGAGCGGCGAGGTCCTGCGTCACGTACACGCCACGCTCGACGGCGAAGGCCGCGTGCTGTGCGAGTTCGCGTGAGGGCCCTTTGATGTTTGCCGATATCGTCCAGCCTCTGGCCTACGCTGAAGCCTTGCTCGGGACCTACTCGCGCTTGTCTCAGGCTGCCCACAGTGCGCGCCTGCTGGGTGATTTCGCCAGCGAAGCGGCTAAGTTGAGTGGTTGCGAACTGGCCCAGGTGTACCTGCTCGACGCGTCCCACAGTGCCCTAGGCCTGAGCGCAGAATCCCTCGACGGTTTGTTGCAGCCACGGGAGGTCGCGAGCCTGCCCGCCGATTACCATGGCGGCGAGTTGCTGCAGTTCAGCCTGTGCCAGAACCGCGCAGTGAGTGTCGAGAGCCTGGGCAGCGGCCTGTACCCGACGGATTTCCTGCCCGCTTGTGCGCGCGGCTGGGATTCGCTGCTGTGCGTGCCGCTGGTGGGCGAGAGCGATGTAGTCGAAGGGCTGTTGGTCTGCGCCAGTGCCGAATGCCGCAACCTTCAAGGTTTTTCCCAGTCCTTCGGCCAATTGGGACGTTTCGTCATGGCCCAATTCTCATTGCTGCAACGCCTGCGCGGGCCTGAGGACAGCAGCGTGATCGACGGTATCGATACCTGCGCGAGTGGCTACGGATTGATCGGCAAAAGCGCGGTGATGCGCCACACCTATCAGCTGATCAGCAAAGTCTTGCACAGCCCCTACACCGTGCTGCTCAACGGCGAAACCGGGACCGGCAAGGAAGTCGTCGCCCGTGCCATTCATGACTGCAGCCCCCGGCGCACCAAGGCCTTCATCGTGCAGAACTGCGCGGCTTTCCCGGAAAACCTGCTGGAAAGCGAACTGTTCGGCTATCGTCGGGGCGCCTTCACCGGTGCCGACCGCGACCGAGAAGGCCTGTTCGATGCGGCCGAGGGCGGCACCTTGCTGCTGGACGAAATCGGCGACATGCCCCTTGCCTTGCAGGCCAAGCTGCTGCGCGTGCTGCAAGAGGGCGAGATCCGCCCGCTGGGCAGCAACGACAGCCATAAGATCAACGTGCGCATCATCGCCGCCACCCACCGGGACTTGCAGGCGATGGTTGCTCAAGGGCTGTTTCGCGAGGACCTCTACTACCGCCTGGCGCAGTTCCCGATCGAGTTGCCACCGCTGCGACAGCGCGAGAACGACATTCTCGAACTGGCCCGGCACTTCGCGGTACGCGCGTGTGCATTTCTCAGCCGTGACTTGCCCAATTGGTCCGACGCCGCACTGGACCACCTGTGCAGCTACGGCTTCCCCGGCAATGTGCGCGAGCTCAAGGGCATGGTCGAGCGGGCAGTGCTGTTGTGCGAGGGAGGGGAGTTCCAGCCCGAGCATTTCACCTTGCGGCTCGACGGCCTGCCGATCGATCGCAGCCTCAACCTGCGCGAGCGCATGGAGCAGGTCGAACGCACGCTGTTGCTCGATTGCCTTCGCAAGAACGATGGCAACCGCACACTTGTCGCGCGTGAGCTGGGCCTGCCGCGCCGCACGCTGCTGTATCGCCTGGGGCGTCTCAACATCACCGACGCGGAGTCGCAAGCATGAGCGACCTGCGTTTTCCCTTTTTATCCATTCAAGGAGATCCATTGATGTTTGCACGTCATTGGCAAGCGGCCCTGTTGGCCATGGTTGTTGTGTGTGGCCTGACGGGATGCACCGGCAACGGCAATTACAAGCACAGCGACAAAGACTACCGCCCGCTCGGCGAACCCCAGGCGGTCAATCGCGGCCAATGACCGCAAGGAGAGCTT
Organism: Pseudomonas baltica; assembly: GCF_031880315.1. Lineage (NCBI taxonomy): Bacteria > Pseudomonadati > Pseudomonadota > Gammaproteobacteria > Pseudomonadales > Pseudomonadaceae > Pseudomonas > Pseudomonas baltica. The sequence goes on from NZ_CP134771.1 coordinate 3,571,336, forward strand.
CAACATGGAATTGCTTCTGGAACTGCACAACCCGCGTCAGCCGGTGCCCGAGCACTTGCACGCGCGCACCTTCAAGCAGGCGGGAGGGGTGATCGGCCGTGGTCAGGATTGCGACTGGGTCATCCCTGACCGTCATCGCCATTTGTCCAACCGCCACGCCGAGATCAGCTTCAACCGCGGTACGTTCTACCTGACCGATACCAGCAGCAACGGTATCGAGATCGCCGCCACCGGCGCGCGGCTGCGCAAGGGCGAGCCGCAGCGCATCGAGACCGGTAGCGTTTATCGCCTGGGTGACTACGAGCTGCGTGCACGGGTCATACGTCCGGCTGCGGCGCGCAACGACCATTACTCTGCCGATGTGCCAGGTGTCGGGATCATCCCTGACGACGCCTTCCTGGACCTTGATCCGATCAATGCCCTGGAACAGCAAGAGCGCATTTACAGCGAATTCGACGAGCTGGCCGGCTTCGACACCAAGGCGCGCCACACCGTACAACGCGCTGACTATGCGCGCATCGACATGGAAAGCCTGCCGATCCCTGAGCTGGTACCGGAACCGGTCGTCACGGCACCCAAGGCGACCCCTGTGGCAGCGCCCGAACGCCAATCCGAGGCATTCTGGCTACGTTTCGGCAGCGCCCTGGGCGTTGACCTGACCGGGCTCGACGAGGCCGCGCGTGAGGCCCTGGCCCTCAAGGCCGCACACTTGCTGAAGGTCAGCATCGGTGGCCTGCAGCAGAGCCTGCGCACTCGCAGCGAACTGAAAAACGAACTGCGTCTGGCGCAGACCACCGTGCAGACCGCCGGCAAGAACCCGCTCAAGCACACCAGTGATGCCGAGCAGGCGCTAAGTGCCTTGCTGCAGGCGCCCAAACCCGGCCAGTTCGGCGCCGAAGAGGCTGTAGTACGTGCGTTCCGCGATGTCCAGGCCCATCAGGTGGCGATGCTCGCCGGCAGCCGTGCAACGGTGCGCGCCACGCTCGAGCATTTTTCCCCGGAGCAATTGACCCTGCGTTTCGAGCGCGAAGGGCTGAAGTCGCTGTTCGCTGGTGCCGGCAGCCGCTGGCGCGCCTTCGGCCGTCATCACCAGGCCTTGCGTCAGGACGATGACTGGAGCGAGCGCTTGCTGGCCCGCGATTTTGCCCAGGCCTATGAAGAGCAGATCCGTCTTATTTCCACCCTCAATTCCGAGCATCAGGGATGACCCGCATGAAACGCTTTACGCAATTGGCCGCTTTGCTGACCGTGGCGTTGTTGGCCGGGTGTTCGGCTCTGTCGCCTTACTCCACCGAAACCAAGCTGAACCTCAAGATCAGCGCCAGCGATCAGCTCAACCCTGATCAAAACGGCCGGCCATCGCCAATCGTCCTGCGCCTGCTGGAGCTCAAGCACCCGACGGCGTTCGAGAACGCTGACTTTTTCACCCTCTACGAGCGCGCCAAGGAATCCCTGGCCCAGGACCTGGTCAGCGATGAAGAGATCGAGCTGCGCCCTGGCGAATCCCTCGACCTCAAGCTCACCGTGGGCAACGGCAACCGCTACGTCGGCGTGCTTGCGGCCTACCGCGACCTGCCGGAAACCCAGTGGCGCTACACCGTGCAAGTGGTGCCGATGGGCCTGACCAAGGTCAACCTGAAACTGGACGATTTGGGCATCCACAACATCGATGCCGACGCCAGGGCCAAGCTGGCCAAGGCGGATAAATAACCATGAATGCCCACAAGATTGTCTGGCAGGAAGGCATGTTGCTGCGCCCGCAGCATTTCCAGCACAACGACCGTTACTACGACCACCAGCTCAAAGCGCGAACGCAGATGCTCAGCCGTTACAGCTGGGGCTTTCTTGGCTTCGAGATCGACACGCAGTTCCTGAAAATGGGCAAGCTGGTCATCAGTCAGGCCAGCGGCGTATTGCCTGATGGCAGCCTGTTCAGCCTCGACAGCAGCGCCCAGGCGTTGGCCGTCGATGTACCGCCCAACACCAGTAACACTCCGGTTTACCTGGCATTGCCGCTGGTGGCCGGTAACCACGTCGAGACACGTCGCGCCGATCAGCTGGACGTAATGGCCCGCTACACGGTGTTCGAGACCGAAGTCGCAGACTCCAACGCGGGCGACGATTCCAGCCGCCAGATCAGCTGTGCGCGCCCGGACTTCCGCCTGCTGCTGGGCCCGCAGCATAACGACCAGACCTACGTGAAGCTGAAGATCTGCGAGATCCTCGACACCACGCCCGATGGTGATGTGTCGCTGGACGGTGACTTCGTGCCGACCTTCATCCATGCCCATGGCTCACCCTACCTGCAGTCGTGCCTCAAGGAAGTGATCAGCATGCTCGCCCACCGCGGCGATACCCTGGCTGAACGCATTCGTTCGAATGGCAAGGTCGCGGGCGCGGAAGTCGGTGACTTTATGATGCTGCAACTGATCAACCGCACCGAGCTCAACCTGCGTCACTACCTGGGGCTCGAACAGGTCCATCCCGAGGAGCTGTATCGCACGCTGCTGTCGATGTTCGGTGACCTGGCGACCTTCTCCAGCGACAACAAGCGCCCCCGGCTGGACAGCCGCTATCTGCACAGCGACCAGGGCACGAGTTTCCGCAAGTTGATGGATGCCATCCGCCAGGCGCTGTCGATGGTGCTCGAACAGCACGCCATCGAGATGGAGCTGCAGGAGCGCCAGTACGGCATCACCGTGTCGCCGCTCAAGGATCACAAGCTGCTGGGCAGCGCCTCGTTCGTACTGGCGGCCAGCGCCAACTGCGACTCCGAGACCCTGCGCCAACGTTTGCCGGCTCACCTCAAGGTCGGCGCGGTGGAGCACATTCGCCAACTGGTCAACCTGCACCTGCCGGGCATCAAGGTGCGGCCATTGCCGGTGGCACCGCGGCAGATACCGTTTCATTCGAACAAAACCTATTTCAACCTCGAGCTCAGTTCCGAAGACCTGGCCCAACTGGAGCGTTCGGGCGGCTTTGCCTTCCACGTGTCAGGCGAATTCTCCGAGCTTGAATTGAAATTCTGGGCTATCAGGAGCTGATGCAATGAGCATGGAAATGGGATACGAGCAGGACGAAAAGACCATATTGGCCGGGCGGCACGGGCATGACAGCGCACATAGCCCGCTGACCGACTTCGCCGAACCGCCGCGCTTGGAAGACCTCGAGCGGCGAATGATCTACGCCGCGCGCCTGCGTCCCGCAGAGCACTTCATGGCGAGCCAGAACGCGCTGATCGCTGCGGCCTCGGGCCTGCTTTCGGAGCTGGTGGCCCTTAAGCACGATTCCGATCGCAGCAATCTGCCCAAGCTTAAAGATCGCCTGAGTTCGGCACTCAAGATATTCGAAGCGCAAGCCTTGAACGACGGCGTCGAAAGTAGTCAGGTCATGGCCGCGCGCTATGTGCTGTGTACGGCATTGGATGAGGCGGTGGTCACTACCAGCGACGGCAACGAGAGCCAATGGTCACAGATGAACCTGCTCAGCAGCTTTCATAACGAGACCTTCGGTGGCGAAAAGTTCTTCCAGCTGCTCGATCGTCTGTCACGCAACCCGGTCAAGCACCTGCTGATGCTCGAACTGATGTACCTGTGCCTGTCGCTGGGCTTCGAGGGCAAATACCGGGTGATGAACCGCGGCATGATCGAGCTTGAAGGCATCCGTGACAGCCTTTACCGGCAGATTCGCCAACTGCGCGGGGATATCCCTCGCGAACTGTCTCCGCATTGGGAAGGCCTTAGCGAGCAGCGTCGCAACCTGGTGCGCATCGTGCCGTGGTGGCTGGTGGTGCTGTTCACCCTGGTGTGCCTGGCAGTCATGTACTCGGGGTTCGCGTGGGTTCTAAAGGAACAGCGTGCAACCGTGCTTCAACCTTTCCAGCAGCTTGATCCGGCTGCGGCCCAGCCGAAGTTGTAATACAGGGACGTGTGATGAAAAACTTTTTCAAGAAAGCCTGGGCCTTCCTGTGCAAGACATGGGTATGGACCTTGTTGCTGGTGGTGATCGCTTCGCTGCTGGTGTGGTTCGCCGGCCCGCTGTTCGCCGTCGATGATTACAAGTTCTGGGAGCCGGCGACCGCGCGTCTGCTGACTATCAGTGCGTTGTGTCTACTGTGGGGCCTGCTGATGGTATTCGTCAGCTGGCGCAGCACCGTGCGCAAGAAAGCCCTCGAAGACAGCGAAGCCGGTCAGGACCGCCTGCAGCGCGAAGCGAAGATCGACAACGCGCAAAAAGAACTGCGCAGCCGCTTCAAGGACGCTCTGCACACCCTCAAGACCTCCAGCCTCTACCGTGGCCGTAGCGAGCGATGGCGCACCGAGCTGCCCTGGTATCTGGTGATCGGCCCGCAGGGCAGCGGCAAGACCAGCCTGCTGGACTTTTCGGGCCTGGAATTTCCTATCAACAAGATCGAGCGCAAGCTGACCCGTGACACCAAGGGCACCCAGCATTGCGACTGGTACTTTGCCGATAACGGCGTATTGATCGACACCGCGGGCCGCTACCTGACCCATGACGACAAGCTAGTCGACGAAGACGCCTGGCAGACGCTGCTAGGCCTGCTGCGCAAGCGCCGCCGGAACCGCCCGCTCAATGGCGTGCTGGTCAACATCCCGCTGGAAACCCTGCAGTCTGCGGACGAGCTCGTCCTCGACGACCTGGGCCCGCGCATCCGTGCACGCCTGCAGGAAATCCAGCAACAATTGCACGTCAACGTGCCGGTCTATCTGGTGATCAGCAAGGCTGACCAGGTCACTGGTTTCAACGAATTTTTCGATCAGCTGACTCGCGAAGAAACCGAACAGGTGCTGGGTGCCAGCTTTCGCAAGGACCAAGTGGGCTCCGACGCTTCCGTTGTCCGTCAGGAGTTCGAATCCCTGCTGTCGCGTCTCGACAGCCAAGTCATCATGCGCATGCACCAGGAGCGCGATCCACAACGTCGCGGCCTGATTCTCGACTTCCCCCAGCAGTTGGCGCAGATCGGTGAACGCCTGTGCGTGCTCGTGGATATGGCCTTCACTGGTAACCGTTACCAGCGTGCCAGCGAGTTGCGCGGTTTCTATTTCACCAGCGCGCCGCACGCCACTGAGGCCATGGATGAAAGTACGGCGGCCATCGGCGCCAACCTTGGCATGTCGAGCCGGGTGATTCCGACCCTGCGAGCCGGTCGTGCACGCTTCATTCATCACCTGTTCTCCAGAGTGATCTTCCCAGAAGCCGACCTGGCCGGCCTCGATAAACGCGAGATCAGCCGCATCAACTGGGGGCAGCGCGCGCTGTACGTAGCCGCCTTGTTATTGATGGGGGTATTCGGCCTAGTGTGGGCGAACAGCTTCTCGGCCAACCACGATCGTCTCGAGCAGGTCCGCGATATTGCGCAGAAACTCGACGGCCAGCGCAGCCACCTCAACCCGCAGGACGACGCCTTGGCGGCGCTGGCGACACTCGACAGCAGCTACGCCGCCAGCCGTGTGTTCCCGCCCAAAGGCGACGTAAGCCTGCAAGAGCGTGGCGGCCTGTATCAAGGCGAGCCGAGCGATCCGGTGCTCAATGCCGCGTATCAGCGCGATCTGCAAAACGTCCTGTTGCCACGAGTGGCGCGCATGCTTGAAGCGCAGATCCGCGGCAGCATGGGCAGCCGTGATCGACTGCTAGGCAGCCTGCGGGCCTACCTGATGCTCAACCTCACCGAGCGCCGCGACCCGGCCACGCTCAAGGACGCGGTCGCCACGGCCTGGGCGCAAGCCTATCCAGGCAACACCGAGGTGCAGAACAGCCTCAACGCGCACTTCGCGCGCCTGCTCAAGCAGCCGTTCGTGTATGGCCTTGATGATCCGCTGGTGGCTCAGGCCCGTCAGGTGCTGCGCAGCGAGTCGCTGGCTGCGGTGGTCTATCGCGTGCTGCGCGAACAAGCGCGTGACCTGCCAGACTACCGCTTGAGCCAGCACCTGGGTCCACAAGGCGCTGTGTTCATCGGCACCGATTATGTGATCCCTGGCTTCTACACCCAGAACGGCTATCAGCAGTACTTCATCACCCAGGGCGCGAACATGGTGCGCGATATCCTGCGCGACAACTGGGTGCTGGGCGAGGGCGGTGATCTGAGCACCGTGGACCTGCGCCAGTTGATGGTCGAGCTCGAGCAGCTGTACTTCCACGACTACGCGAACTACTGGAGCGACGCCGTCGCGGGCATCGAGCTGGAAGCGATGAACGACGCTGGCGATGGCGCCGATCAGGTCGGCAGCCTGACCTCGGCCAATTCGCCGCTGCTGCAACTGCTGACCGAGATCCGCCAGAACACGCGTTTCCCGGCGCCGCTGGATGACGTCGATGTCGGAGCGGTTGCAGACAAGGCCACGGGCAAACTCGGCAAGGTAGCCAAGGCCGCGGCATCCGCTGCGGATCAGGCGCAAAACGCCTTGGCCAAGAGTCTGCCGGACACCGCGCGCAAATCGCTGGAGCGTCGTTTCGAGCCGTTGCATCGCCTGCTCGATGACAACAACGGCCCCGCAGCCGACCTGACCCCGGCGCTCCAGGCGCTCAACGACCTGCAGCAACAGCTGTCCAGCCTGGCTCGTTCCAGCCAGCCGGAGCAGACTGCCTACGACATGGCCAAGAACCGCATGGGTGGCCAGCGTGACGCGCTGAACAACCTGCGCAACGCGGCGTCGCGTCTGCCGGTGCCGGTCAAGGGCTGGTTCAATGGCCTGGCCGAAGACACCTGGTCAATGGTGCTCAACGACAGCTATCAGTACGTCAACCAGCACTACCAAGCCGAACTGTACGGCTTCTACAAAAAAGCCATCAGCGAGCGCTATCCGTTCTTCGCCCACAGCGACAGCGATGTGGCTCTGAATGACTTCCGCGAGTTCTTCAAAGCTCAGGGTATTGCCGATCAGTTCTTCGACAACTACCTGCGTCCGTTCGTCAGTGGTGAGCCGGGCAACTACCGCCTACGGGCCGTCGATGGCCGCAGCCTGCCGATGTCCAAGGTGTTCCTCGACCAGATGACTAACGCGCAGGTCATCCGCCGCAGCTTCTTTTCGGAGAACCCCAACGAGCCACAGGTGCAGTTCAAACTGGAGCCTTACACCCTGGACTCCAACGTCGGGACGGCGGACTTCCGCTTCGGCGACCAGCACATGGTTTATCGCCACGGCCCAATCGTGCCGGTGGCGTTCAAGTGGCCGGCGCAAGCGGATGATGGCCGTACCAGCCTGGTCATGGAGCCGCTGGGTGGACGCCCACTGGGCATCGAGAAAAACACCGGCCCTTGGTCGCTGTTCCGCCTGTTCGACCTGATGCAGACCGAGTACCAGAGCGGCCGCGATGTGCTGATGGTCAAGGCTGATGTCGGCGGGATGCGCGCCAACTACCTGGTGATCAGCCAGCGTTCGCCGAATCCGTTCGACATGACCGCCATGCGCAGCTTCCGTATGCCGGTGGCGCTCTGATGCTGATGACGGGTGTATGGCGCAGTGCCGGGCGTACCGACCCCGGCAAGGTGCGTGCGCGCAACGAAGACGCGTTCTTGGATACCCCGGAACGCGGCCTTTGGGTGGTCGCCGACGGCATGGGCGGGCACCAGGGTGGAGACATCGCCAGCCGCCTGATCGTCGACAGCCTGGCGGAATTGATCCTCAGTGATGACTTCGACGAGCGCGTCACCCAGTTGCGCCAGTGCCTGCACTGGCTCAACCGCAAGCTCGGCCAGGAGCTGACCATGCTCCCGGACCGCGCCGACAGCATCATCGGCAGCACCGTGGTGCTGCTGTCGGTGCACGGCAAGCGTGCAGTGTGCATCTGGGCGGGCGATAGCCGCTGCTACCTGTGGCGCGGCAAGCGCTTGTACCAGCTGTCCCGAGACCACTCGCTGCAGCAGCAATACATGGACGAACAACAGATGAGCGCTGAACAGGCCCGTCGCCAGCCTGGCGCCCATGCGCTGACCCGTGCCGTAGGCGTGGGACCCGAGCTCAAGCTCGAGGTGCTGGAACTGGAGGTGTCGCCTGGCGATGCCTTCCTGCTGTGCTCCGATGGCCTTTACCACAGCATCAGTGGTGAAGCCCTAGGCAACGCCTTGAGCTTGACGCTACCGCGGGTAGCGTTGGACCGCCTATTCGACAAGGCCTTGCGCGGCAAGGCGAGTGACAACCTGACCGCCGTGGTGGTGCGCCAATGAGTGACCTGCAACCGCTTGTACCCGCCGAGACGGAGCTGGAAGACGGCGGCCACAACCTGACGTACTTTGCTTTCACGGCGGGCGCCAAGCCGGTCGTGCCTGTCGAGCAAGGGCCACGTGGTGAACTTCCGGCGATACTGGCCGGGCGTTATCGGCTGGAGCGCATTCTTGGCTCGGGCGGCATGGGCGTGGTGTATCGCGCGCGGGATCTACTCCACGAGCAGTTCGGCGACCCCGATCCCTACCTGGCCATCAAGGTGCTCAAGGACGACATCGCCGAGAGCCCGGACGCCAGTGTGCTGCTTTACAGCGAATTTGCCCTGACCCGCCATCTGTGCCACCCCCACGTGGTGCGGTTGCATACCTTTGAGGTCGACAGTCAGTGCCATCGCGCCTTTATCACCATGGAGCTGATGCGAGGCCTGACACTGGACCAGATGCTTTTCGAACAACCCGAAGGCTTGCCGTGGGAAGAGTTTCACGCTTTGGCGCTGGGCATGCTGCACACCCTCGCTCATGCCCACGACCAAGGCGTGCTGCACGGCGACCTCAAGCCCGGCAACCTGATGCTCACGGAGAACGGCCTGCGCCTGTTCGACTTTGGCCTTGGTCAGGCCATGGAGGGTGTCATGCCCGGGCTGGCCCAGATCAGCCGCGAGCGGTTCAACGCCTGGACGCCCAACTATGCCGCGCCTGAACTGCTGGAGGGTGAGCCGTTGAGCAAGGCGGCGGATGTGTACGCCATGGCATGCATCCTCTACGAGCTGGCCAGCGGCAGGCATCCGTTCAACCGTCTCACCGCCTTGCAGGCCCGCGAGCAGAAACTTGAGCGTAAACTGCGTCGCCCGCGGCGCTTGCCCAAGCAATGCTGGCTGGGGCTGCGTCGTGCCCTGGCGCTTGATCCCAAGCGTCGGCAGATCACCGCACGGCAACTGCAGGAAGCGTTCTGGGTGGGCAATCCCAGCTTTATGGCGCGCTGGTTCAGCCAGCGCAACGGATGAATTCAAACAGGGAGTAAGCCATGTTCGCGGCAGCCGACGAGACCCACTTCAATCTCACGATCCCGGGGCTCGACAACGACTTTCAAGTCCTCAGCTTCACCGGCCACGAGGGCATCAACCAGGTCTACCGCTTCGACCTCGTGCTGGTCAGCGAAAACCCGGACATCGACCTGCACAGCCTGCTGCACAAGCAGGCCTACCTGGCGCTGGACGAAAACGGCAGCGGCATCCATGGGCAGATCTACAGTGTCTCGGCCGGTGATGCCGGCAAGCGCCTGCACCGCTATTGCGTCTCCCTGGTACCGCAACTCGCCTACCTGGAGCACCGCACCAACCAGCGCATCTTCCAACAAAAAAGCGTGATCGAAATCATCACCCAGGTGATCGAGGAGCACGGCATCCTCAGCACGTTCTATCGCTTCCAATGCAACACCACGTACCCGCCGCGCGACTACTGCGTGCAGTATGACGAGAGCGATCTGCATTTCATCCAGCGGTTGTGCGAAGAAGAAGGCATTCACTTTCGCTTCGAACACGGCCCTCAGCAGCACGTCGTGGTGTTCGGCGACGACCAGGCGGGCTTTCCCAAGCTCGGCAAGGCTGTTTCCTATGTGCAGGACACTGGCATGGTCGCCGACGAACCAGTGATCAAGCGTTTCGCCGTGCGCCTCGAAGCCCGCACCAGCCGTGTTTCGCGCCGCGACTACGACTTCGAGAAACCGCGGGTACAGCTCGACGCCGTCTACCGTCCCGGTGACTACAAGGGCGCTCAGCCGGACCTCGAAGACTACGACTACCCCGGCCGGTTCACCGACAGCGCCCGCGGCAAACAGCTCAGCCAACGCGCCCTCGAACGCCACCGCGCGGACTTTCGCCTGGCCGACGGCAAAAGCGACGAGCCGCGCCTGCAGAGCGGGTTTTTCATGACCCTGGCCGAACACACCAAGGCCGAATGGAACGACCTGTGGCTGCTGACCGAAGTCTTCCACGAAGGCAAACAGCCGCAAGTGCTCGAAGAGTCCGTGACCAGCGACACCACCAACAACAAGGACGACTTCCACCACGGCTACCGCAACCGCTTTTTGGCGACACCCTGGGACGTGTTCTACCGTCCGCCACTAAAGCACCGCAAACCCCGGGTCCTGGGCCTGCAGAGCGCCATCGTCACCGGCCCCAAAGGCGAAGAGATCCACTGCGATGAGTACGGGCGCGTCAAAGTGCAATTTCACTGGGACCGCCTCAACGCCTCCGACGACACCAGCAGCTGCTGGCTGCGCGTGTCCTCCAGCTGGGCTGGTGATCGCTACGGTGCCATCGCGATTCCGCGTGTCGGTATGGAGGTCATCGTCACCTTTCTTGAGGGCGACCCCGACCAACCGGTGATCAGCGGCTGCGTGTACCACAAGGAAAACCCGGTGCCCTACGCGCTGCCGGCGAACAAGACCCAGACGGGGTTCAAGACCCTCAGCAGCCCTGGCGGCGGTGGCTACAACGAGATCCGCATCGAAGACAAAAAGGGCCAGGAGCAGATCTACCTGCACGCCCAACGCGACTGGGACGAAAACATCGAGAACGACCAGGTGATCCGCGTTGGTCACGAGCGTTATGACACCGTTGAAGGGAATAGCTACAGCGAGTTCAAGGCGGAAGAACACCGCACTATTGGTGCGGATCGCAAGACTGAGCTCAAGGCCGATGACCATTTGAACGTGGGTAATAACCAGCATGTGAAGTTGGGGACTGCGCAGTTGGTGGATGCTGGGCGGGAGATACATCTGACCGCGGGCAATACGTTGGTGATTGAAGCCGGGGAGGAGCTGACGGTGCAGGCGGGCGGGAGTTTTATCAAACTCGATGCCAGTGGCGTGACGGTGATAGGCGCGATGGCGAAGGCGAATGCCGGTGGGGCTGCGGGGGTTGGTACGGTGATTGGGTTGTTGCCGGCGGTGTTGCCGGTGGCCGTCGATATGGCCCGCGCGGGCGACCTGCTGGGCACCGCCATCAAGCAGGAGCACTACGACGAACAACTGCGCGTGGTGACCAGCACGGGGGCACCAGTGAAAGGGCTGAAAGTGGCCGTCACCATTCCCGGTGTTGCCGCACCGCAGATCATGGAAACCGACGCAGACGGCCGCTTGCCAAGAATCAAGACCGATGCGCCTGCCGACGTGCAAGTGCACCTGGCCTGGGACAAGATCACCGTGCCAGAGGGTGCGGATGATTATGAAAGGAGTCGCAATAAATGAGCGATGCACCACTGGCTACGTTTACGACCAATACAGACAAAGATTCTCATAAGGAGAAGGTGACTGCCTGTTCGCTGCTTTGGGCAAAAGGACAGATGGCGGCCATCAATCGTCTGACGCATCAGAAGAAGAGCTTTTTCTCAGGGTCTACCACTCCAGAGCTGGTTGCGGATTACAGCGCACGTGCGGCGCGGATTGCAGCGACCTATGCGCGGTTTTATCTGGAGCAGGAGGAGGGCTGCAAGCCGGCCCTCAAAGGGCGCTTTTACTGGATGGGGTTGGCGGCGTTTGCGAGCAAGCAGGTGAAGTGTGGGTTGGATTTTATTCCCAGCGAGCCGGTCCTGATACTGACGCCTACGCCTGCTCAGGTACCTATGCGCATCGGTAAAAACTACTTAGGCAAAGGGAATTTTTGGCTGTTCCAGGATATTTTTGTTTGGCACTGGTTTTATGCCAATCACCCTGAGCAGTTCACGAGCTGCGCGCCGGAGCGGAATGCGCAGAGTTATCCACCTGAGGTGAAGGCGATGGTGAATGATTTACCTTGGGCGGGGGATACGTTGCCGATCATTAGTAACTTTAATATCACCAGTTACGTTCTGACGGGATTCAACGAGATTGCTGCTACAGAAACGGCTACTGACTTAGAGTCTCGCCGTGCCGCCCAGCGCCGATCGCTGTTAGCGATAGCAGATCATGAGCAGCGAAAAATCTTGCAACTGCTGATCTACAACGATCTAGCGTTCAAGTTGACTTTGGATGGGCAGGAACTGGCTGAGGTCCTGCCGTTTACGCCTAAACGATTAGCGGCTTTTAACACCGCCTGCGATGTCGACAACGAGAGTTTGAAAGTCTCAATGAAGGAAGGCGACTTGTACAACGAAACGGACCGCATGAAGTTCATTGTGCAGATAGCCAACCAGTACCATTATTTAATGGGTGCTAAAACCGAGTACATGGAAGGCCAGATTTCTGCGATTTCTGGCTGGAGCCAGAGCCTGTGAATTTTCGCGCAGGCTTGAGTCTGTTCCTGTGTCTTTTGATAGCAGGATGTGACCAGTCGTCTAACCCAGGAGATAAGTCCGTGGTCGGCACTAAACCAGTATTGCAACTCGCATTGGACGTCCCCGTGGCTGATATGCAGGCCGCTAGCCCTTTGCCGTTTGGGAAGAGCTGTATAGAGGGCGTCTGTTGGTATGAAATAGACAAAAGCGCGAACGACCAAAACCTTCCTAGTGTGGTGTTCAGTCAACAGGGTGCGACTATTCGAGCCGAAAACGTCATCAATATTTCATCGGTGGTTAATGAGCAGTACGGCCAGAGTGTGCAGAATCTGAAATTCACTCTAAGGGGGCTGCCGGATAACAGCTCACATGAAAAAAATATCGATTTTATATACGGAATCATCAATGAGCTGATCGCCCAGGGCTGGCGTCATTATTACTATCCGTCGTCGCCACGTATCCCGGGAAGCGAGGCAATCAAGCTGTCCGGTGGAGAAACCGTGTTCGGTGAGCATGTGCGCAGTCATCCCTGGTTTGATCCATCAATTAAAATGTCTTTGGACCAGTGGCTTTCTTATCCCTCGGTCTATGAGTGGCATTTTTACCAGCATGGGGTCTACTTAACTCTGGAAGTCATGCGTTCTGACTCCGAAAAAGATCCGAAGAAGAACGGCAATTACCTCGTTTCATTAGCCGTCCAGAACGAATCTGATTTCTGGCATGGTCACTTCGAAGAAAAAGACATGGCACGTTGGGTAACGCTGCTTCCTGGATTACTCGATCGATACCATGCTAAGCGCGCGGCTTCTGAAGCCAAAGCCCGCGCCAATGGCATAAAAATCGACGAAACCTATCAGGACCCGCCCATCAAGGCGCTCGGTCAGTAGACGAGACACCCGTCCCCCCGGCGCGATGTTGCGCCGAGGGCACGCTCAACAGGGAGTAAGCCATGTTTAACGCAGCTGACCAGACCCACTTCAGCCTGACCATCGACGGCCTCGACAACGATTTCCAGGTCTTGGAGTTCACCGGCCACGAGAGCATCAGCCGCACCTACCGTTTCGACCTGGAACTGGTCAGCGAAAATCCTGACATCGACCTGACCACCGTCCTGCACAAACAGGCGTACCTGGCGTTCGACCCCAACGGTTCCGGCATCCACGGCCAGATTTTCAGCGTTGCCCAAGGCGATGCCGGCAAACGCCTGCATCGCTACAAAGTCTCGATCGCGCCGCAACTGGCCTATCTGGACTTGCGCACCAACCAGCGCATCTTCCAGAACCAGACCGCGCCGCAGATCATCGCCGCCATCCTTCAGGAGCATGGCATCCAGGGCGACGGCTACGACTTCCAGCTGCAGACCCCATGCCCAGTGCGCGAATACTGCGTGCAATACGACGAAACTGACCTGCAATTCGTCCAGCGTTTGTGTGAAGAAGAGGGCGTGCACTACCACTTCCAGCACAGCAGCAGCGGCCATCGCCTGGTGTTCGGCGACAACCAGACCATCTTCCCGAAAATTGGTCGGCCTACCGCCTACGTGCAAGACAGCGGCATGGTCGCCGACGAACCTGTGATCAAGCGCTTCAACCTGCGCTTCGAAACCCGCACCAATAGCGTCACTCGCCGTGACTACGACTTTGAAACCCCCAGCTTGCTCATGGAAGCGTCCTACAAGCTGCAGGACCAGAACACGTTCGCACCGACCCTCGAGGACTACGACTACCCCGGCCGCTTCACCGACCTGGGCCGCGGCAAGCAACTGAGCCAGCGAGCGCTGGAGCGCCACCGCGCCGACTACCAACTGGCCGAAGGCAAAGGCGACGAACCCCGCCTGGTGACCGGGCACTTCATGGAAATGTCCGACCACCCGCGCACCGAATGGAACAGCCTGTGGCTGCTCACCGACATCTTCCACGAGGGCAAACAACCGCAAGTCCTCGAAGAATCCGTGACCAGCGACACCACCGACAACAAGGACGACTTCCACCACGGCTACCGCAACACCTTCCAGGCCATCCCCTGGGACGTGTTCTACCGCCCGCCGCTCGAACACCCCAAACCCTGCGTACTCGGCAGCCAGAGCGCCATCGTCACCGGCCCCAAAGGCGAAGAGATCCACTGCGACGCCTATGGTCGCATCAAGGTGCAATTCCACTGGGACCGCGACGGCCAAGCTGACGAAAGCTCCAGCTGCTGGCTACGCGTGGCCAGCGGCTGGGCCGGCGGGCAGTACGGTGGCGTGGCCATCCCGCGCATTGGCATGGAAGTGCTGGTGACCTTCCTCGAAGGCGACCCCGACCAGCCGCTGGTGAGCGGCTGCCTGTACCACAAGGAAAACGTGGTGCCGTACCCCTTGCCAGCGAACAAGACCCGCACCCTGTTCAAGACCCTCAGCAGCCCCGGCGGCGCGGGCTACAACGAGCTGCGCATCGAAGACAAGGCCGGCCAGGAACAGATCTACATCCACGCCCAGCGCAACTTGGACGAGAACATCGAAAACGACCAGTTGGTGCGCGTCGGCAACGAGCGGCATGACACGGTTGAAGCCAACAGTTACAGCGAGTTCCAGGCCGAGGAACACCGCACGACTGTGGGCGATCGCAAGAGCTACATCACGGTGGATGACCACCTGAGCGTCGGGCAAACCCAGCATGTGAAGTTGGGGGCGTCGATGTTGGTTGATGCTGGGAGCGAGATTCATCTCAAGGCCGGTAGCAAAGTGGTGATTGATGCGGGCATGGAGCTGACGCTGCAGGCCGCTGGGAGCTTTGTGAAGCTGGATGCCAGTGGGGTGACGATGGTCGGGCCGCTGGTGCAGGCGAACGTCGGGGGCTCGGCTGGAAATGGGAGTGGGATCGCGATCAAGTTGCCGCAGTTGCCGCGGGAAGTGGATGCGGATCAGGTGGGGCATTTGATGGAGGAGGCGTTGGTCAATGCGCCGCTTGAGAAGGTAAAAACTCAGCCTATCCGGATGTTGAATTTTTCCGGTTGACTCCAGCAAACGACCAACAAGGAAGGCGCTCGCAACGCCGGCACTCAATACACGGATAACAGTTGATGACAGAAACAAGCAAAGTGCAGTCCTGGGCTTACCCGACCAAGCTGGGCACGACTGAGGTGACTGACCCTCAGCAATACTACAAGGCGCTTGCAGCGGCCAAAGATGGCTACTTCCCGTTGGGCAAGAATGGCCTTTGGCATGGGGGCATTCACTTGGACGATGCCAGTGGGTTGGTCGCGGAGCATAGCGAGGTCCGGTGTATTGCTGATGGTGAGGTGATTGCCTATCGGATTGATGAGCAATATCCCGTCTCGCAGTACGGCGAAAAGTCGGCGGTGTATTCCACCGGGTTTGTATTGGTCAAACATCGACTGGAAGTCCCTGCGCCGCCGACTCCGGCGACTGCTCCGGGCACTCCGGCACCCGGTGCACCAGCTCCCGGCGCCGCTACGCCGAGCCCTTCTCTGACGTTTTATAGCCTGTATATGCATCTGCTTGATTGGAAAACATATCAAGCACAGACGGCTATCAAAGGGCCTGATTTTTGGCAGGGTGAGTGGGCTGTTTCAGCTTCGGCTGAAGCCAAAATCAAAGGTTTGAACGTCCGCGACAAGGATAAGGGTGGTGCGATAATTGGATTCCTTCCCAGAGGAACAGTTGTCACCACCGCAGAGGCAGGAGTGGGCGGCAAATACCTGAAACTCCTCAGTGCTGAGCCTCCCTGTGCAGGGCTGGCACTGGAAAATGCTTGGGTATACAAGAATGAAATGGATTCGTTGGGTGAGAACAAGTACCGGATTGGCACGCATGCGCCGAACACTCCACCCCAAAAGATTGCAGGCACTAATGTATTAGCGACGGCCAGTAACAATGGCACGTATCTGGGTTATCTGCCTGCAGGTACAAAGGTGCGAATCGGTGCTGTTCAAGGTCACTTTTACAAGCTTGATAGCATTGTCAGCGGTGAATCTGTCCCGACGCTAACCCCGGGTGCTGACGGAAAACTACCCGGCTATATCTTGAAATCCGCAGTAGAGTCCAAGCGCGAACCAGAGACTAAGGGTGGAGTGTTTGTGCTCCCAACGCCAATAGCTGTCAAAGCTGGCGCTGTGATTGGCCACGTCGGCAAACTGCAGAACCATGATGATCCGCAACCTCGCAATCTGCTGCACCTTGAAGTCTTCACCTGCGAGGACTTCCCTGCTTTCGTTGCCAAGAGTATCGAGGCAGCCAAAGCGCTGCCGGCAGAGCAGAAGACCTTGGTCGAGCTTCCCCCAAGTACGAAAGTGATTCCGCATCAGGCTGGCTTCAGCAAGGACAATCCGCCGCAGATTTCCATGGCGGGTGAGCTAACGGCGTATAAACAGATCATTCCCGTGAGCGTTCTCGAGAGCCTGCCAGCGGCGAACAAAATCAGGATAGAAACACCTCAGCCAGGTGGTAGCCCGACTGTTGTGAACTGGTGGCACCTAGAAGGCGTACTGGGCGGTGCGAACAACCAGCCGCTCAGCGGATGGGTGCGAGAGCAGGAAATCATGAGCCCACGCCATAACCCGTGGGAGTGGGACGGGTTTGATTTTCTGGAGGAAACGTCCACCAACCTGCAGAATTGGGCCACCTATCTGCATGATCAAAATAGCCTGACGGACGAAGAAAAAAGTATCTACAAGCCTGCTCCGAGCGGGCCGGTGAAGGAACGCTTGTACGACATCATCGACGCCGACAAAAACGACAAGCTGACGGTTGCAGAGATTGAGGGGGCGCTTGGGAAGCCTTGGCATGCGCAGTCGATCTCTCAGTTGGTGGTTAAGTATGAAAGTGAGTGGCTTTACAAGGCGGAGAAGTGGAGCTCGCTGGATCAGTATATGGGGTCGCCGAACCCAAGTTGGGACGCGGAGAAGGCGCGGATTGAGAAGCTGGCGTGGTGGGGGGATTTGGCTGGGAAGCAGGGGGTTAGTGCGGATGGGAGGGTTTGGCATTTACACGCGGTATCGCTGAAACATAACTTTAGTACCTCGGCACATTGTATTTGTGTTAAGTGTGGGAAAAATATAGCGCTTACTGCCGCGTTTATGAAAAAAATCGTAAGCCATTCTGTAAGTGACGAATTCATAGCTAATTTTGTACAAGTTGCTAATTCAGAATTTCCGATATATGGGGTCAATACTTGCGCTCAAGTTATTTATCTCTTGGGTCAAGGAAATGTTGAAACTATGAAGTTTACAAAATTTAGAGAAAGTCTGAATTATACTAAAGCGAGCTACACAGCGGCGTCACTATATGCAATGGCGCCAACCGCCATAAATGCCGGGTTTGCTCGTCTTGGTATGACATTTCCATCGACAACAGAAAAATTGCAATATGTGGGGGATCATTTACTAGCTAACGATTCCGGATATGGTCAGCACTGTTTCGGAAGTGACGCATATCCAAACAATGATTATAGAGGTCGCGGGCTTTTGCACTTGACTTTTTTTGACGCTTATCGGAGATGTGGCTTGGCTATAGGTGCAAGACTTGATGAGCATCCGGAGTTACTGGAAACTGATGTGTCACTGATTATTAAAAGTGGACTATGGTTTTGGAAGTCCAACTCAATCGGTGCCATCGCAGATAAAGAGGGACAGACACTATTTGACAAGGTTAAATCTGTTACCTATCCGATCAATTCTGGATATAAGGCGCTGGCAGAGCGTAGAGAAAGTACAAGCCGTATTAATGACATTTTTCGACAGACTTTTGGCCAATGTGGAGTGATTTAAAGTGATTTTGAAGCTTTTTATATATTTAGTGCTCGTTGGGTCATGCGGCAGCGTGCTTGCATGTAATGCGCCAACTGGTGAACAGTATCCAGTGGTTAAGAATAACGAAGGATATATGTCCTTCGAAAAAAAAATCATCCCTCAAGATGACGGCGGTAATGGGGTCGACAAAGGCATAGCGGTATTTTTTGATAACTGCGAGGATGGGAAAAAAAAGTTAATTGGTGATTTACCGTTTCTGGCGGAAACCGGGCGAGTAGTAGATGCTTTCTTCGCTGAGGTTGACTCGGAGCAAAAATTTTTCGTCATTCATAATGTATTAATACGGTCCGAAACCCAACCGGGAGATACAGGCGATTATTATTCAGTACTAGTCTACACGCACCGGGGCAGCAACTATGTTGAGGATGCGCGTCTTTCAAATTACTTCGGTAAGGGAAGTGATATTAGAGATGGGCTGGAGATTGGTAATTACGCCTACGTGTATCCTTATAAAACTCGAAAATCGATCACGGATAGGATTGCAACGACCGGCTTTAAACGCTGGGATTCAGGTGGGGTGGTGCATCTGCTGATCAAATCCAAAACTAATATCTATGAAGTTCCGAGCATCGCGACTAAAACCCGGATGTATTTGGTTCCAGGTGATCAGGTGTTGCAACAAGATGTAGAGGCTGGCTGGGTATCAATTGTTTATGAGACTAAAAATCACAAGACTATATCAGGTTGGATTCCGTGCGTGGCGGTAGGGGGGTGTGAACTATGAAGGGAGTAATTAAAACAGCAACAAAATTCGCTGTTGATCTAGGTCAGGATGTTGCGGTGGAGAGTAAGTTATAAACTTATGATTGGTTGGTTTGCATCGATTTAGGCTCAAGTGCGCACAAGAAGTTTTAGATGTCAGGGCTTTGATGGGCTTGTTCGCGAGGTCTGTTAGCCTGGTTTTTTTAATTTTATGCTAAGTAATTGGCGGTTGCAGATATTGTAGGGGGGCTTGAGGATGTGGGCTATAGGTAAATAAACTGAGGCGAAAAAATATTACGATGATTATAAGAAATCTATGAGCAGCGAAGGAGGATCCGGAAAAATTTCATCGTGAGTTAATGAAAGATTGAAGCAATTATTTTATAATGCAGTGCCAACCAAGAGGTATGCGCAGTATCGCTATTGAAAGCCAGAACATATAGAATTGGAGTGTCCTGGCAAAAAAATAGTGCCTAAATAAATTTGTTATGTTGTTAACGCTACTATGCAACTGGACGGCTCGCTACGGTTGCGAAACAATACGCGGAACAAAGAGTTTTGGTTTTTAGAGGAGCCTTATGATGAGGCGGATGTTGCTAGCCTTCTTTGCAATGGTTTGTATGCATGCATTTGCAAGTGATAATTGCTCTTACGACTTGAATGGAGATGGGGAATGTGACTCTTACGAAATTTCTCCTGCCAAAGACGATGACCAATCAATCTTGTCAATTAAAGTGGGCGGTACCAACACAGTTTCGAAAGGCACTTTTGATTTTGGGGATGGGGGACTAAGTTCAGGCTATTTTCCAACTGACTTTGCGTTAATGCTAGATTTTCATACGCGTGATACTGATCTGCGGTCGTACACTTTTAGATGGAATAGCAATATGCATGATTGGGTTCTTGATAGAGTGGCTGAGTGGAAGGAGCCCAGTCGAGACGAATTATATACACTTGGAAGAAACCCTGTTCCGGATGATAAAGTTCTTCCTCAAGGCTTTTCAGTGCACAGGATCGAATGTTGTACACAGCTTTCAGGGTTCAGTTTCTCAACCCCGATTAAAAAACTTAGTGACAACGAGGCTCAGCTAAAGATAGTGAAAGATTTTGCGAAGGTGAAAAAATACCTGCCACTTGGCGCGTCTAGCGCTCTTTTCTATTTTCATAGCGGACAAGCCGAGATGCTACGCTGCGGAATATACCCATAGAATTTGTATATGAACTTGCGACAGTCATATCATCTCAAAATGTGGGAGATGTGAACGACTACGCTTACTACATGTACAAAAATAAAATGTTTGTGCTGGCTGATATGCTTTTAGAATCTGTGCATGATAAATTTCCTGACCGTGTAGTTGCCATATTGAACTTGGCTGATGTCAAGTGGGAGCTAGGTCTAAATAAGGATGCTTGCAAGCTGTATGGGATTTATCATCAGAAAATGACAGAGACTGGGAAGGTTTCTAAAATCCCATCCTACGTTGCGGGCAGGGTCAGTTGCTCAGGATGAGTGTAGCGCCGCCCGTAACGTCTGCCCAAGCAGTGCTCGGCCGCGCTGTGGCGTGCGCTAACGCTTGACCCCAAGCGCCGGCTGATTACCGCGCGGCAGCTGCGAGAAGCGTACTGGGTAGACAACCCAGATTTATGGTGCGCTAGTTCAGCTAGCGCAACGGGTAAATTCAAACAGGGACTACGCCATGTTCGCGATAGCCGACGAGTCCCACTTCAACACCGACGGCCAGGATATTGAATATCGATGCCCGGCGATGTCACGGGTTATAACGAGATCATTCCGCTGATCGTGCTGGAAAGCTTACCCGCCGAGCAGAAAATCAAGAGAGTAAAATGCAAATGTTGGACATGATTAGAGCGGCAGGTCGTATAATCGCAATTTACTTGGTTTATAGTGGTCAGGTTTCCGCCCAACCAATAAATAATACGACTGAGACGTGCAATCCTTTGGGCGTAACAAACGCAGATATGATTTTGTGTGCAAGCATTGGGTACTCAAAAATTGATAGTGTCTTGAATGAACAGTACAAAGGGCTGAAATCCGGGTTGAGCGATGCATCGCGACAGAGTCAGCTGCTGGATGCACAACGCGCTTGGGTTATATTTAGAGATAAAAGCTGCAGCGACATTTATGATTCTGAGTCTCCAGGGGCCGAGGCGCCAATAGCGAAGCTCTCGTGTTTGGGTGAATTGACGTCAGTCAGGGTCGTGGAACTTATATATTTGCGCACTGGATATAGGGCGGATGGTTTTGCAACCGCGGTATCGGCAGTTGCAAAATCGACAGGAGTCGATGCTTCTAGCCGAGCCAGAGCGGTTAAAGTTCTGGAGGATGGTCTGGAGTATGGTCCACTTTTCGAAGAATATGCTGAGAAAAACTGCAATATGGCTAGGGATCTGTATTTAGAGGAAAAAGGCCTATGTGTTAGCAGAATGAAATTCAATAACTCCGTCCATTAGAGACGTTACCCCATGGTGCGCAAATAGGTTAAACCGCAATCTCGCTTATTCGCGATTGGGTGGGGTATAATAAGTCAACTTTCAATTGATTTAGAGAGGGTCGGTTACTATTTTTATGGACGCCAAAAAAAGCGATGCTTATACATCGCTGTGGCCAGAAAAGTTCGTAATCGCAGTCGGAGCGACGTTTCCAAAATGCGGTATAAGGAACTGTTTGCAGATAAGCTATTTACTGGGCTACGCTAAATTTTAAATCATAGGCTTTACTATTTTTAGAAAAGTTCTTAACTATGCAGGCACAGTTATGGCGGGGGTTTGTGTGCGACGGCTTTGGTCGCGATAAATATAGGCTTTACGTAGCTAAATTCCCATTGAGGGTAAAGATTGCTACATGTGACGTTTTATGAGGCGTATAGGAGGTGTACTGGAAAAGGAATTGATATCTAACTAACCCTTATTGCTGGAAGCAGACCCCAAGGCTATTGTTGTATCGGGAAGCTAGTTTTGGAAAACAATGATATTGGTATTATTGCAGATGGTGCCACGCTTTAAATAGATTTGAAAGTTAAGAAGGTGACGAAGAAAAAATCAATACTGGTCTTGATTAGTTAACACTCCGAAGGCAGTGGGCTGAGGAAATTATTGTGGTGGTGAGCAGTGAGTTTTGAGGTGCCGCAGGATGATGGATAATCGTGCTATATTTTTTTTGGGGTTGCTAACATTTTGGATTTTCGGAGCGCAAGCGTTAGCGTGCGAAGCCCCTAAGCAAACGCCTTATCCATCTCTAGCAGTAGATGGAGGTTGGGCTGTATTCGGTGAAATGCCGCTGCCTAAACAAGAGAAGGTATCTAATCCAGTTATGGAGCTAAGCCTCAATTTCTTAGATTGCTCGAGTGGTGTATCTAAACTCATTTCCTCGTTGCCTTATTTGACGGATCCTGGTCAAATACAAGATGCATTTATAGAAGGCACAAAGAGCGATCATAACGAGCTCTTCGTTATCCACAGTGTGCCTATCCGATCTGCGACAGGTATGGGATATGCTAGCGATTATTACAATGTTCTAGTATTCTTAAAAAATGGTTCAGGTTTTAGTTTAGACCAAAGGCTCACTGATTATTTCGGTCGTGGGGCCGACGTTATTGACCCTGACGACGATGCGGACCGTTTTATCTACTCATATCCATATAAGACAAAAGACAGTATTGTTGCAAAACTGAAGTCGAAAGGTTATGAGAGATGGGCCGGCGGTACGATGTCGGAGTTCGCTGTAATTAATAAGGCTACTATCTATTCTACGCAGTCCACTGGTAGCGCTACAAAGATGTATTTAGTACCAGGTGATAAAGTTGACGTGGAAATGATTTCTGCTGGATGGGTTTTGATGCGCTATATGACGGCCAACAAAAGAGAAATCAAGGGGTGGGTCATGTGTTCCGATCTTGATGGATGCTAGAGCGAAGCGACCAGAAATCAGCACCACATTTATCAGCTATGTAAACAGGACGCCACTTCTCCTGCGAGCATTGTCGACATACTAAAGCTTTTGGAGGTGTGGTAGTTCCTGAGGTTGGACATAATTCATATTATGTACTTTTAATGGAGCACTCTAGCGCTAGTAATAAATGGGCTTGGCGGCGTAATGGATATTGTAAATTTACGTAAATGATTCCGATGTGCTAGTTGGTCGGGCGACGCTATCTGCTTTTCAAAAAAACGGGCGAAACGAAAATTTACAAAAAATTCAACTGGCGTTTGCAGCCAGATAATGGCAACGTCATTTCATGCATAAAGCTAATGCGTGAAATTGATCCAAAATTGATACTATAGCTACAGTTACAGACCTATTACGCGCTTTATGATCTTTGCGTTCAGGAAAATAAATTGGAGAAAATAGAAGATTTTATACATGAAGAGTTTTCGAGTGCGAATATCACCATTCAAAAAGAATTGCTTATCTTCGTGTGTAAAAAACGCGCCGAGGCTGCCAGCACTGCTTACGGAGCGGATGCCTTCAGTCGGCGCATGGGTATCATTAAGGGCCAAAATATACCGGTGCGTTAAGCTGGGTTACGGCTTCGCGCGAGAATGGTAACTAGAGGTATATTGTCGAGGGTGACGCTTGTGAACTGTAATAAGTGGTGGGTGCTGTGCCTTGTGTTGCTAACGTCTTCGGCGTGGGCGGGAGATAAACGGCTGGCATGTGATCCAGAGTCGAATCTATGTACAGTGGTTGCCCCACTAAACTATTGCTCTGCTGGTGAGGTTACCCATACAAAATGGGATATCCGCTCTGGTACATACATTTTGAGCTGTGAGTGCAATTGCACAGCTCAGGAAAATAGCTTTTGGCTGGTAGGCACAAATGGGAATGTTCAAACGCTTAATGCCAGTGAAATTGTCAGCTCGGTCGACATAGCAAAAAACCCTTCAGGGGTGCCCGATATTTTTGGCGTGGTGCCATACTGCAGCAAACTTGAGTCGTCCGCTGAGCGCTTGATTTATTTACAGAAACGGCCTGGAGGCGCCGGTGGCGCTCAGGGCTATTGCTACTCGGCTGTAGATCAAAGCGCTGTTGAAAGCTGCTCTACGACGGATTGTCTCGAAAAGCAGAAGGCTGCGATTGTAACACTCAGCATTGCAAAAAATGAGTTTTTGACCGAGTTTGCCGGTGCGACATCTCGGTTGTACAAGGATAAAACGAAATTTTCACTGTTTTCTAGAAAATCATTTATCGAAAATTACTTGGGGAGCTACGGTTACGATTTGGCTCAACAACAGGTGTTCAACGATATTGGTTACTATTGGCAGCAGGCAGGGTTTAACGACGACGCCATATGGCTTTTAAATAAGGTGATTGAGAATGATCCGCAGCGGATGGTTGCTTATTTGAATATCGCCGACGCCTATTGGGCTGAAGGAGACAAAGCGACTGCGGCGAAAAACTATAATATGTATGCTCAGCTTATGACGTCCGGCGGCAAGCAGCAGAAAATTCCAGGTCGTGTAAAAGAGCGGGTTGATCGGCCATAATAGATGAGGGGCCATCTAACATTTGTCCCCCCCAACTCCGACTCGCTATACTCGCCGCCTCTCAAGGACACGCCAAGGATCAGGAATGTCGCTTTCACCTCCCACCCACCGGCGACTGTTGGTGGCCTGGCTCTACCTCGTCGCGTTGGCCCATCTGTCCGGCGGCATGCTCCTCAGTTGGGGAGGCCACTCAGGCCTGTTGGACAACTACCTGAGCAGCGTCGAACAGGCTTTCTGGACCATCGATGCTCCCGCAGCCGCCCGCGCCCAACAGGTATGGTGGGTTGCACTGTTCGGTGCCACCTTGCAGGCCTATGCGTTTTGCATGCTGGCCTTGGTACATATCGGCAACACGCTGAAACGGCCAATGGCCTGGGGCTGGCTGATGGCTGGCCTGCTGCTCTGGGCGCCACAGGACATCGTCATTTCCCTCGGCGCGGGCATGTGGTCGCACCTGCTGGTTGATCTCCTGGCGTTGCTGGTTTTGCTGCCGCCGCTGTTCTGGCTCTATCGCCACGATCGCCGGCACCTCATCAACCCGCCCTGAGGATTGCCTGTGACCAAGCCCCGACTTTATCTGTTGGCCGGCAACGGCAGCACTGCGCAATGGTGGGACGATGCCGTGCCGCATTTTCAGCACTATGATGTGGTGCCGCTGGAGTTGCCGGGGTTCGGCAGCAATCCACAGCCGCCCTGTGATGACCTGGCCGCTTATGCCGAGGCGCTGTTGCAGGCGACAGTGCGGGGGAGTGCGATCGTCGCCGTCGGGGTCAACGCGCTGCTGGTGCTGCACGCGTTGCAGCGTCAGCCGGGGCACTTCTGCCGCAGCGTGTTGCTGGCGCCGGTCGGGGCCTTCCTGTGGCAGCGGCGCTTGCCGGCGTTGATGTCGCCGCTGCCGATCCGCAAGACTATCCACTGGCTGCTGGCCAACAAGCCCGCGCTGTTCGCGAGCAAATTTTCGCGGCAGACCTGGACGCCCGCGCAATACCAGCGCATGGGCACCGGCTATGCGAACTGTCGCGCATTCGTGCCGTATTGGGATCTGGTGCGCGCCGATACGGCCCTGCCGTTGCTGGAATGGATCGAGGACCCGATTGAGCTCGTCTGGGGCGATCAGGACAACGTGCTGGGTATCGCTCAGGCGGCGGCCTGGTCGGCGATCCTTGCCCGTGCGGACCTGACCATCAGCTTGAAACCGGGTTGGGGGCATTATCCGTGGATCGACACGCCGGCCGAATTCGCCCAGTGGCTGGAGTCGCAGCAGCGCGGGTTCGTCGCCCATACCAAAGGCGGGCGCTTGCAGCTGGCTGCCTGTGCCGGGCAACCGGTGCCGACCGCGCTATCAGTGACCGACAGCCACGATCCGCGCCTTGCCGGCCTGCTTGCCAGCCAGGAGGATGCGACCTGGGCAGTACGTTCCTCCAGCTATGGCGAGGACCAGGCCGATGCGGCCAATGCTGGCTTGAGCACCACGTTTTTGCGCGAACCGGCGCGTAACGTAGCGGCGCGAATCGATGAGTTGCGCGAAGCAGGCGTCGAAGAAGTGGTGGTGCAGCGCTTCGTCACGCCGGTCATATCCGGTATCGCTTTCGTGCGGCATCTATCGGTGGAGCTGGAGTGGGTCGAGGGCCATCTTGAGTCCTTGGCCGACGGTCAGGCCAGCCCCGAGCGGGCGATCATTTCTCGCCTTGGGGAGGCCTGGAGCAGCCATAGCTTCAAACCCACACACGGTTTGACCAAGCAGGCGCTGTGGGATTTTCTGCAAGGCGTGCTACGGGTCTTTCACTACGTGCCTGGGGATGTCGAGTGGGCCTGGGACGGCCGTCAGCTTTGGTTGCTGCAATACCGACCAATCAGCGACTACGGTTGGCGCCGACACCTGACCGCCGCCAATATCGCCGAGATCCTGCCGCCGCAGCCTAGCCGTTTCGTCGAATATGCTCAGCGCCGCGCGGCGGCCAGCATCCCGGCGATCATGGCGCGTTGGGACGGCAGGGTGTTGGAGGACAACGAACCCTTTACCGCGGTGTTCGGGGGCGCGTCGTACATCAACAATGACCTTTTTCTCGCGCGACTGGCGGACTGGGGCGTTGCCTCCAGCAGCTATGCCGGTGAAGTGGGCGGCGCGGCGCCTCATCTGCCATGGCGGCCGCTGAAACTGCTGCGTGCACTGCCGTTGTTGCTGCGCATGCAGCGCATTGCCCGCGGGCATCTGCTGACCCTCGAAGGTGGTCTGCGGCGCTTCGACCAGGAGCTCGCGCATCTGACCGCGCAGGGTGCAAGCGCCAGGGTCCTGGCCGACTGGTTCACGCGCTTCTACGTGTTCGTGGTGCAGGGCAATCTGTGCATCGCTACGGCGCTGGCGAGCAGCGGCGGTGATCTGCTGGGGCGCCCGCCGACCGCTTACAACAACCTTGAAAATACGCCGCATCGGCTGCCGTGGGAAACCGATCCCGGTACTCCGCGGCCACTGTTCACCGACTTGCCGTTGCAGGCCTTACCACACTGGCCACGCAGCATTCGCCTGGCCCATGCCGCCGGCCTGCCGGGCCTGCGAGGCTATTACCTGCAAGTGCGGGAGTGGTATCGCGACAACCTGATGCGGGTGTTTTTCCGCCTGCATCATGCAGTGCCGCACGCCGAGCGCAAGCACTGGTTCGCGCCTCATGAGGGTGTACGAGTCCGCACTGGCAGCTTCTGGCAGGACGGCCGCGAAGGCAGCGAGCAGGCCGCTGGTTTCATGATCTATCCGGGCGAAGTGCGCGGCATCCTGGGTGAGGACATCCTGCTCGAAGACACCCTGGACCCGGGTCGCCACAGTCACTACCAAAGCGCCCGCGCGGTGATCGCGCGCATGGGAGGGCGGCTGTCCCATGGCTCGACGCTGCTGCGGGAATTGCGGAAACCATCGGCGGTGTTGCCGGATGTCGATCCGGCCTGGGTAGGGCGCGAGGTGGTGTATCGGGATGGCGTGCTGACGTTGATCTTTTAATTGCATTTGCGCTTGTGTGAATTCTGGTAGGCATTATTCGTCTAGTTGGTCAGGGAAGAATGAGAGCGGCGGATGGGTGGATCTCCATTGATCAGCGAATTTTTTTCCTTTCTTCATGTCTGATTCCGTCATCTTTGACTCTATTCTAGGTATAAGATCTTTAATATCAGCTTGCATGCCCCCACCCCCATCAAGCTCCGCAAGTAATAATGTGAGTCCATAAGCTTTAACCAAATCCAATGGATAGCCGTAGTCATCTGGTTCATGTGCTGAGCCGGTGGCGTAAGCTAGTACTGAATCTGCATATCCTGCTTCCGCCGACTTTATCCGCCATTTCTTATACCCTTCGATGTCACCCTTGCGCGCAAGTATCCCGCCGTAGGCCACCATTCCTATTGGGTATCCGCCTTCTGCTGAGGCCTTCATCCAGTGCTCTACGGAGCGATCACGCTGCCCAGGAAGCCAGAAAGAACCCTCTCCCTGTTTTTGCAGTGTAGCTAACAAATATTGAGATATGGCGTATCCGTTTTTCGCAGAACTCTCGAGCCAGTTCAAATCGCCCGTAAGCTCGTACATGAAGTATAAGGCTTCTCCGTTGCCTTGCTCGGCGTTTGGAAGAGTTATTTTTTTTGCTTTTTCGATCCAGTCTTTAGGAGATGTATCGCTCTGCTGGCAATTTTTCATCTCGACACATAGATCAGTACCTGCGCGACCCAACCGGATCATTGCGTAGATATTTCCTTGCCGAGCGGAGGCTTCGTACCATTTTACTGCGTCTGATGACAAGTACTGCTTCTGCGAACGTATTTCCTCTGCCAAATAGTATTGGGCTTCCGCATCCCCGGCTTCTGCAGCGGGTAGTAACTTGGATGTTGATGTTTTATATTGGTTAAATAGTACTATACCTTCGAATTTTTCCTTGATTTGCTCCTTTGAAAGTTCTGCGCTAGATATGCTAGGGGTAAGGAGGAATACCATGAGAGCGGCGGCTCTGAATCGTTGTTGCACTTTACAATGCTCCGGTTGAAGGGGAATAAATGATAAGTGGTAATGGTGTGAATATGCTATTTCTCTGGATTATTTTGCAGCAGTCGTCGAGCTTTTCTCCAAGCACATCAACGGTCCGGCGGTAGCGCGCTCTCGCGTTGACGCCCTGCTGAGATTCAAATTTCAAAACTTCCACGCTAATATAGCTATCAAGTGTGTATTTATTTTCGCAATAGGCTTGTCCAGAGTCTGGGCGAGGTGCTCCAAATTTGTTCATGCTTACGCATGCAGATATAAATAGATCCTGCGCTTGTGTAATAGTATTATTGGTTTTTGCGTTATCAAGAATCTAGGTTAGGATTCTCTCAATCGCTTGCTGTTGAAGCACATAAGCTTTGCCTTGGTTGTAGTACGTTTTGTGAGTAGCTATTCCGTCAGGTGACGTATCGACCACTGTGAAAGATTGAGGGTCCGACGTCAGGGTCATTAGCATAGGGCCAAGTGCTGCAGGCGTTGCATTCACAAACCATTCCTCCAGCTCCGCCGGCTTGTCATACGTCATAATCGTATGCGCAATCGCCCCCCCGCGCCCGCCACTCATCAGGGCCTCATACAAGTTCATAATCGCATCAACACCCATCAAATACATCATATCCACATCCAACCCGACAGCCCCAGCAAGTTCAACCTGGACGCCGGATCCGCCGCTTCCTCCGACATCCAAGTAACCCGCTGCCCCTCATTCTTGTGCAACTCCCGCCGGAACAGGTTGATGAGGTCCACCACCGCCTCATAACCCACCTCAAACGCAAAGCTGCCCGTGGCTCCAGGCCCAAGCACTACCGCAGCTTTCATGTTGAGGATGAACTTGCCCTTGTCCACGGATACTTGCGCATCCGCTTTTATCCCCGCGCCGAAAGCGCCGCCTAGGCTGCCGCTCAGTTTGGCCAGGGTCAACCAAGGGCTCTCGCTTTTGGCCTCCGCGCTGTTGCTGATGCCGAGGGTCGGAGCTGCCTTCAAGGCCGCCAAGTCCTTGGGCGGAGCCCAGTTCATGGCGCCGGTCAGTTCGATACCCGCCTGCCTGCCAGCGAACAAGTTGAAGCTGGCCTTGGCGCCTTGATTGATCTGGACATTGGCGGCGTTGCCTTTGAGCTTTGTTCAGAGGTATTGTTGGACACCACCGTGGCGGCTTTCGATTCGTGCTGCAGGGGATCGCTGGGAAAGGTAGGGCCAGCCTCCTTTTTGCTTTTTTCCTCGGCGTCGTAGGCTTCGTCACCACGCGTCAGGCAATATCGGTTTCGTTCCATCCAAGGAGGCCAGTGACTGCCGTGCGATGTCCTAGCCATTTATCCTCTTGCTTCAGTAAGTTAGCTTGTCTGGGAAAAAGGACAACGGAGGATGTGTCTTTGTCCAATGCTCGGCTAAAGCATCCGCTTTCGCTACCTCTTCAGGAGACATCTTGGCCGTAATTTGAGGGAGCGCATCATCGACATATTCTTGGACATTTCCACCCCCGGTTAATACTTTTAATGTTTTAATTAGTGCGTAGCCTTTTACTAGGTCTTCTTTAATTTCTATCGCGGATGGATCGACGCCTAAAAAGTAGCCATAGCTATATACGGCTTTCTCGTACCCTGTATTTGCTGCGGTCTCCAACCAGTGACGTGCCTCTTCAAGACGATCCTGCTGTCGTAGTTCTCCGAAGTACTCCATCATCGCTTTCGGGTTGCCATTTTCCGCTGATGATTTCAAAAGTTCGTTTACTGCCTTTTTTCTACTGCCTGGAATAAAAAAATATTCTTTGCCATCTTGATATAAGTTGGCAAGCATGAGTTGTGCAGGCGCGTAGTTCCGCTCGCTTGCCTTTTTCAGCCAGTCGATATCTCCGGTGGAATTATACATAATAGTCATTGCTTCGCTATTGCCGTTTTCAGCTAAAGGCTTCGCTGAATGGATCAGCGTTGTAAACCATTCATCTGCGGTCTTGCTATCCGTTTGGCAATTATTCATTGCTACACAAAGGTCATCCGAGGAACGAGCCAGTTGAAACATGGCATAAAGATTTCCTTGGTCTGCTGCAGCTTTATACCACTTAAATGCTTCCGCTGTTATATATTTCTTGCTGTTTCTTATCTCGTTGCCAAGATAGAACTGAGCTTCGCTATCTCCAGCTTCGGCTGCTATTTGGAGTTGAGGTGCAGCGACTTTATGTTGATTGTAGAGTATTATCCCTTCGTCCTTCGCCGAATTTTGATTGGGGTCAAGATTAGGTCTGGCTATTGATAGGGCAGAAATTGATGCCAGAAAAAATATAATGATAATTTTCGTGGCCTTAAACATTTAAGCTCCTTTAGAGATTGGGTTTAATCGGGTCCAGGTTGGCCCCGTACTCGACGTTGTCGCGGCCGATCCCGATGCTGCCCGCCAACATCAGCGAGGCGCCGGCGTAGCCCCAGGCGCGCGCGCCGAAGTGCATGGTTCTCAACCATCCAGCTTGTCTGGAAAAAACGACAACGGTGGATGAGTTCGCCGCCACTCAGAAGCGAATGCTTTGCCTTGGGAAATTTGTTGTTCACTCATTTTAGCTTTGATTTTTGGATAAATCTCGGCGACCAACTCTTGCATTCCCCCACCACCGTCTAACTCTGCTACCAGCGACATCAGGCCGTATGCTTTTACCAAGTCAAGTGGGGTCTCGGTTTCATTTGATTCATGAGCAAAATCGCAAGCCAAGTTAAAAACGGCGTGTGCATCGCCGGCTTCTGCTGCTTTTACACTAAGCTTTACATACGACTCCATGTCGCCATGCTGGGCCAAAATGGCGGCATAGGACATTATGCCGTCAGGGTAACCGGCCTCCGCAGAAATTTTCATCCACCGCTTTACAGAGGATTCGCGCTGTCCAGGGAGTAAGAAAAATCCCTCCCCTTGCCGGTCACCAATGCCCATCAAATATGCTGCCCGGCCGTATCCCTGTTCAGCAGATTGTTTAAGCCATTCTCTATCACCAGATAGGTGATACATCAGGTACATCGCTTCACGATCTCCTTTGCGGGCTCTGTTCTTTGCAAGGGTCGTGGCGTCTTTTAACCATTCGCTCGGGGTTCTTTCTGCCTTTGGACAGCTTTTAATCAGCGCGCAAAGATCATTGTTTATGCGTGCGAGCCGGATCATTGCATATATGTTTTCTTGCTTTGCAGAGGCTTCGTACCATTTAAATGAATCTTCATCAATATAGTGATTTTTTTTCCTTATCACCTCCGCAAGGTAAAACTGTGCCTCACTGTCCCCAGCGGAAGCGCCTATAGTGAGTTCGCTTTCGGCAAGACTGTATTGATTAAATAGGACTATACCATTTTCTGTGGCTTCTTTTTGCTGCGGAGTTAATTCGGCCGCAGTTGCGAATGTCCAAAGTAGAAGAGTTCCTCCGCATAAAACCAAAAATTTAACGATATGCATTTGTGGCTCACTCGATGTAAGATATGTAGGGTGTAGGTGTAAATACATTGTATCTAGGGATGGTCTGAAGTAGGCAGCTATTTCTCAACTGCTGAGCCATAGCGGTTTCAAAAAACGGCAGCCGTTCAAAATCGATCAAGTCTGCCGCTTATTTCATGCATTTTTTCCGCAGCAAGCACCTTGCAGCGGCTATTTCCCTCATTACGGGCGCACCTCTCCCGCGCCAGAAAGCAACTGTCGACGTGCCATCCACAGGTTCGACAGGGCGAACAACGTCACCATCTGAGCAGTGTTTTTCACCAAGCCTCGGAAGCGCACTTTCGTATAACCAAACTGACGCTTGATCACCCGAAATGGATGCTCAACCTTGGAGCGAACCTGAGCCTTGGCTCTCTCGATCTTGCGTATTGCTTTGTACAACACGCTGCGTTTTCCGTGCTTCTTGTAGGTGCTGCGCCGGGCTGCAACCTGCCAGATGACTTGGCGTCCAGCATGCTCTTTGCGCTTCTCGACACCGGTATAGCCTGCATCGGCGCAGACCACGTTCTCAGAACCGTGTAGCAGTTTGTCGACTTGGGTCACGTCCGCCACGTTGGCCGCAGTGACCACCACGCTGTGCACCAGCCCCGAGTCATCGTCGACACCAATGTGCGCTTTGGCGCCGAAGTAATACTGGTTGCCCTTCTTCGTTTGGTGCATTTCCGGGTCGCGTTTACTGTCCTTGTTCTTTGTCGAAGTGGGCGCATGAATCAGCGTGGCATCGACGATGGTGCCTTGTCGCAGTGACAGGCCACGCTCGCCCAGATAGCCATTGATCACGCCGAGAATGCCAGTGGCCAACTCGTGTTTTTCCAGCAGGCGACGGAAGTTGAGAATGGTGGTTTCGTCCGGGATTCGCTCCAGGCTCAGGCCGGAAAACTGGCGCAAGATCGTCGTCTCGTACAGCGCCTCTTCCATCGCCGGATCACTGTAACCAAACCAGTTCTGCATGAGATGAACCCGCAGCATCGCCATCAACGGATACGCCGGACGACCGCCTTCGCCCTTCGGGTAATGGGGTTCGATCAGAGCGATCAAACCCTTCCAGGGCACGACCCGATCCATCTCGATCAGGAACAATTCCTTACGGGTCTGCTTGCGCTTACCGGCGTACTCGGCGTCGGCGAAGGTCATTTGCTTCATCATCGAAAAGCTCGGCGATTGGTGTCCGGGGATTCTGCCAAATCAGGAAGTCTTTTTCAGAATTTCCCTAGGTATTATTTTACAATGCCCTTCGTATTGCTCTCCAAGTTTCGATGCTGCAGATTTGTATTGGCTACGGTATAGGTTTCCGTCCTTTCTTTCTAGTTGAAGTACCGGTACGCTCATAAAAACGTCGAGATCATATCTATTTTCACAATAATACTGCCCAGGTGTCTTCGGGCTTTCTCCAAATTTATTCATTCGTGCGCAGGCATCAGTGAATTGCATTTGTGCATTTGATAAGCTGTTGCTTTCAGTTGAGCTATCATAAATCCATTTGACTATCCTGCTAATTGCGGTTTGCTGGAGTAAATACGCTTGTCCTCGATCGTAAGTGATCTTTTCTCCAGTTGAATCATTAATCGCTTGAAATGCGTTAGGCTCTCTAATTAACGTCATCAGCATTGGCCCTAGAGCAGCAGGAGTCGCATTTATAAACCACTGTCTCAGCTCTGCTGGGTTATCATATGTCATAATGCTATGAGCAATAGCCCCCCCACGCCCGCCACTCGTCAACGCCTCATACAAACTCATAACGGCATCAACACCCATGAAATACATCATATCCACATCCAACCCGACAGCCCCCAGCAAGTTCAACCTGGACGCCAGATCCGCCGCTTCCTCCGACAGCCAAGTAACCCGCTGCCCCTCATTCTTATGCAACTCCCGCCGGAACAGGTTGATGAGGTCCACCACCGCCTCGCGCTGTGCACGGCTGATGCGTGGTGCGCGGGGGCGTCTTTTCGCCATGTCTTGGCCTTCCTTGGGAGCGGTGTAAAACGCGGCATCGTTGCGGCGGCAGGTCGTAGAGTATGTGCGTATCAATGCCTCAGCTCCTGCAAGTTTGGAAATACTCTTTGCAGTCAACTCCGTATCGTTGAGAAAATGCCGGCGTGTAGGTCGCGAGTATGGATGCCGCGCTCCAGTCTCCTGCTCGCAGTCGACTTCCCTACGAAAACTAGAACCCCATGAACCGCTAGTGTCCGCGCGGGGTTGGCCGGGTTGATCTTACAGACGGCGTGATCGGTGTCGAAGATCGTTGTGGGGTGGAGTTGTTCGCCCGAGAACCCGTTGGTCTTTGCAATCAGCTTGGGCATAACTGGAAAGTAATAATAATGAGATTGCAGTGAAGTAGCGCATGATGGTTATGACACCATAAGAGGAGGGAGAAAATGTTTGGCCGCGGCAGATTTAAAAATTTACGCATTAGTGCCTAGTAGTCCCATTTGCAGGGGAGAGCGATAAAGGGGGGCGTCCTTTCTTGCTTTTGAAAACTAGGCAGATTGATGATTTCGTTTGATTAGGTCATGGGCGCCTAGCTATCTATCAAGCTTGTCTGGAAAGAACGATAGAGGTGGGTGGCTGTCTTTCCAGTGTTCGGCAAATTTTGAACCTTCGTCAATCTGTTGAGAGGTCATCTTGGCCTTTACCTTGGGGAACACTTCACCCAGGTTCTCTTTGATATCGCCGCCGCCTTTGAGTTCGGATATAAGCAAAAGCAAACCATACGATTTTACCAAGTCTAATGGGACGCTATACTTATCAGGCTCGTGACCCAAGTCGCAGGCTAAGTCAAATACAGCAGACGCGTATCCTGTCCCCGCCGCCTTCTCCTTCCACTTATTGAAACCATCGATATCGCCACGTTCAGCCAGGATTGCGGCGTATGACATCATTCCCTGAGGGTATTGGCCTTCAGCAGACGCTTTCATCCATGCTTCAACGGAGGCAGCTCTTTTGCTGGGCAGGAGGAAAAACCCTTCGCCCTGACGGTCTCCTATTCCCATCAGGTAAGAAGCTTGAGCGAATCCATGCTCCGCTGACTTCTGCAGCCAGTCACGATCACCACTCAATCGGTACATAAGATACATGGCCTCCGCATCCCCCTTATCCGACCGGGATTTTGCCAAGCGATTAGCTTCAATCAACCACTCTTGAGATGTTTTTTTTGCGGGTGGGCAATTCTGCATATCCTTACACAGATCTGAATCTCGATCGCCCAGCTTGATCATAGCGTAGATGTTGCCCTGCGCAGCAGAGGCTTCATACCAAGCTAAAGATTCGGGAGTAATGTATTGGCTTTTGCGGCGCAACTCTTCAGCTAGATAGTACTGGGCGTCCGAGTCACCCGCTTGCGCAGCTACAGTAAGCTCGTTAGTGGCAGGCATGTATTGATTATATAATTCTATTCCTGCTTTCTTTGATTTTTGTTCTGCTCCGGTTAGGCCGGCAAACGTGATTGAGCACCACGCCATTAAAATTATAGCTAACGCATATAGTCGTTTACTCTGCATTTGGTCAAACTCCTGTTTATTCGCTATATAGGATGAGTGGTGCGGAACTGAACGGGTTATACGTAGGATAGACTTTACATTTGCCGTTCATTTGTGCCCCGAGTTCGTTCGCCATCCTGGTGTAGCGTTGTCGCATCATATCGCCGCCCCCCGATTCGTGTCGGAGGATGGGGACACTCATGAAGCTGTCTAAAGTGTATCGATTCTCGCAATATGCTTTTCCAGAAGCTTTTAGCTTTTCGCCAAATTTATTCATCCGCATGCAGGCTTCTAGAAATTGGCTCTGCGCTTGTTTTGACGTTCCTTGGGCATTTGCATTGTTGTAGATCCAACCTAAAATTCGCTCAATGGCGTTCTGCTGTACCAAATAAGCGTGGCCTTGATCGTAAGTAATTTTATTGCCGCCTGAAGAATTTGTAACGTCGAATGACTTCGGTGCGGACGTCAAGGTGAAAAGCATTGGCCCTAGTGCAGCAGGTGTGGCGGTAATAAACCACTCTTGCAGCTCAGCTTGATTTTCATACGTCATGATCGTATGTGCGATTGCTCCCCCTCGACCCCAACTCGTCAAAGCCTCATACAAGTTCATTATGACGTCCAAGCCCATCATATAGACCATGGCAACGTCCATTCCCGCAGCGCCCAACAAGTTCAGCTTGGATGCCTGATCCGCTGCGTCATCAGTGATCCAGGTTAGCCGCTGGCCCTCGCTCTTGTGTAGCTCCCGTCGGAAGAGGTTGATGATTTCCACTACCGCTTCATAGCCGACTTCCATCTTGAAGCTGCCCGTTGCTCCAGGCCCGAGAACGATGGAAGCTTTCAGATTTAATATGAATTTGCCCCGATCCAGCGACAACTGTGCATCCGCCTTCATACCAGCACCGAAGGCCGCACCGAGACTGCCGCTGAGTTTTGCCAAGGTCAACCATTGACTATCGCTTTTGGCTTGAGCCGCAGTGCTGATGCCGCCAGTCGGCGCGGAGCGCAAGGCTGCGAGTTCTCGCGGAGGCGCCCAGTTCATGGCTCCGGTCAATTCGATACCCGCCTGTACACCCGCAAACAGGTTGAAGCTTGCTTTGACGCCTTGGTCAATTTGGACGTTAGCTGCCTCGCCTTTGAGCTTAGTGTCGGACGTGTTGTTGGAAATCGCCGTGGCGGCTTTCGACTCGTGAACCAACGGTGCACTGGGCGTCTGATCACCCGCTGCTTTCTTGCGTTCCTGCTCGGCGTCATAGGCGGCGCGCTCCTCCTTGGCAGCCGCGTCTTGACGTTGTGCTGGCTTGATGGGAGAGAGGGTTGCACCATATTTTGTATTGCCAGGAGTGACTTCTACACTGCCTGCCAGCATCAGTGACGCGCCTGCATAGCCCCATGCGCGGACACCAAAGTGCATGGAGAAGCGACCCAGGTTCATGCTTTGAGGCGTGTTTTGATCATCAATGTAATATTTGACTGTGAGGTCGGTAGCCTTGGCGCGATCGGGCAGGTCCACCTTGACGAGCTCGACTTCGCCGCGGGCAAGATCAAAGCTCAGGGCGGCACTGCCAGACATCTCGAAGCCTTTAGTGGCAGAGAACGACGGACCCTCACCCTTGAATTCATGGTGGATGTTTTCTTGGGGAGGGGTCAGACAACGGACAAACTGCGCCTGGGGGCTCTTGTCGAAGAGGCGCAGGGATCCGCGCACGCTTTGCTTGAATACCATCTGCTTGAGTCGCTCCCCCCATTCTTGTCGATCAGCGCTATTTTGTAACTGCGTGACGGTGATGCCTTTGGTCTTCAAAAATAAGTAAAACTTGTCGATGTCGAACCAGCCTTCGTGGCTGAACCATTCACCCGCCTGATCGTCAATGCGCAAAGCGCCATGGGCGGTGAGCCATTGACCAAACACGCTTAGAGCGCTGTCCTTGCTAGCGCCGCCGTCACCGTTGCCTGGCAATGTCTTGAAGGCCTCCGGTACTTTTTTGCCGGCTTTGGTGAGGTCTTGTTTGATGATTTTTTCGGCATCTCTGAGGTTCAGGACACTTAGCCAACTCAGTGGTTTTTTCTTTGCCCCTAGCGTACTGACTTCACGGAGGGGAAAGCCTGCCTTGACTAGCCGATCAACCGGCTGAGGCTGGAATTGCTCGGGGTCCCACAGCAGGTGGCGGCGTATGCTCGCCGCATCAACGTTCTGCCGGGCTTTTTCCTTCAAGCCCTCTTTCACCGTCTGCAGCCGATCCCACTCGGCGCGTTCGGCCGCTACCAGACCCGCAGGTGCCTTGGCGTTCTGGCCGCTCGCATCGATCCAGCTCTTGTACTTTTCACTCAGTCTCTTATTGACATCCAATTGAGCCTTTTCTGCGGCAAGGTAGGCATTGAATTGTTCGATACCGCTGGAAATGTCGGCAGTCATCAGCGCATATTCCGGCACGGCTATCCCATATTCCGCGACTCTGATGATGGCATCCGTATAGTCTGCGTATTTGAACTTGCCAGCCTGTTCAGCCCGCCATGCACCGTATGTGGACATGGCCGCGTTACAAGTCGACATGCAATTGCGCAGGTCTTCGTAGCGTTTTTTGTTTTCCGCGAGCAGCCTGGCAATCTCGTCTGTGCTGTAGACCTTTGCGCCTTTATCGGTCAGTAGAGGCTTGCGCAACTCCAGATAAGTTTGCACACGCTTACGGGCTTCCATGGCCGCTGGGGTGAACAGGCTGCCATTTTCATAGGTATAACCTTGAGTCTTCGCTTTGGCGACGGCCTTTTTTTTGAGCAGCTGCCATTCGGCATGGAGCTTGCCCATGTCGACGAGCTTGTCGCGCACCGTGCTCAGGTCGTCATTGGCTTGTTTCAGCTGATTCAGGCGCTGCGTGAGAACGTCGGTGGGGGCTGCTGCAGGCGCAGGGTTGGCTTTCGCTTCGGCCAGTTCCTTCTCTCGTTTGCTCCGTAACACCATGGAGGGGGCCAAGGCAATATCCGGTTCCTGGGCCTCGATTGCGTCCATTCGAGTTCTGTCTTCGCCCTCAAGGAAATTGCTCAGCTTTGGTTCTAGAAAGTATTCCAGCAACCCGCTGTCATCGAGTCCCTTGATCCGTTCCTCATGAGACTTGCTTGGCGCTATCTGCTTTTCGAGCGTGTAGATCGCTTCGGTCATGGACGCTGCAGCGGTCTTGCTCAGAAACCAGAACTCCTGCTCCTCGGTGGCGTAGATCACTGTTTCGAATGTCTGGGAGCAAGGCGGTGCCTTTGGCTCGAAAGATACCGAGCACGATTGTGCAAGGTCTTTGCCTGGGCCAAGGTTGAGCACAGGCTTAGCGACAGGAGCAGTAGTATCTGCAGCGGGGGCTTTAGCGGTATCCATGGTGCTTCCATTCATATCGTTGCGTCAGTGTCATCAAGCGGTGGTGCCTGCCATTTCCAGCAGTCGATCCACTTTGATGAAGTCGTAGTCCGTGGTTTGCAATATCGCCATTGCCTGCGGCTGAGCCGCGAACGGCGCTTCAGCGGTCAAGGTCGCGAGCTTGAGCAGGTGGTCGCTTTGGAAGATCTCGCCCTGCACCAGCAGGTCGAGGTTGACGATGATTCCGGGAAGCCGGGCCCGCTCCGGGCTGCCGTATTCGGCAAAATACTCATCCAGCCAATACAGCCAATCCAGCCGCTGCTGATCCTGCGCGGTCCGTGCCGGCAGGGTAAAAGCCGGGTGCTGTGACAGGCAATGGGCGTTGGGGTTCCCGGGCCAACTCAGCCAGCTGCGCGCAGTGTCGAAGAAATGGCTGGGGGCAGGGCTGTACACGCTCAGCCAAGGCCCAAGCAGCGAGTCTCGTGTAGCGCCATCGGTGAGGCTCAGGGCGGCCCACAGGCTGGGCTTGTGGTAGCTCAGCAGGCTCTGCCCGCCGGAGCCGTCATTGGCGCGCAGCAGCCAGCGTGCATGGGCCAGCGCCTTGGCCGGGTGGGCGGTACGCAAGGCGATGCCGCCGAGCTGGTTCTCGCACAGTCGAGCGGCACACCGGGCCAGTTCGCCGCCCCAGCGTGCTTGCAGCCAGAGGGGGCCGTCATCCATCGACGCGAATTCGGTACCGAAGTAGAGCGGCTCGATCTCGATGGGTTCGCCGACGCCGTACAGTTGCGAGAGGGCATCGCTATGGGTCTGCCGGTCGATGATGAAACACAGGGTTTCGCCCGCCGCAATCGCGCTGAATGCTGTCGCCGGGAGCTCGAGCAGGCGGTCGAGTAGATCTACATGCATTGGCAATCCTTACGGCTGCAGCTGCCGTTGCTCTGTTTGCCGCACAGGGGTGTGATGCCGGATTTAGCGACGGACTTGGGCAGCGGCACGGTGCCCGCCGTATCGGTCGCCGCCAGCTTCATCACCCCCGGCAACGCCGGTGCTGCAGGAGTGCCTACACCCGCACTGCCGCCCTGATTGATCAGCACTGTGGCACCACTCATCAACACGCCGCTGCCATTGATATTGACGAAGCTGCCCGCCGCTCTGAGGGTGATCTGGCTACCCGCTTCGCACACTACCTTGAGGCCGCTGCCGAGGTGGATTTCCTGGCCCGCCTCGACGAACAGGCCGTTGCCGATCTGCAGGTGCTGGGTCTGGGCGATGGTCAGGTGGTCGTTGGCGCGGGCTTCGACCTTGCGGTCGAGGGTCACGGTGAGGTGCTCTTCCTTGCGGTATTCGCTGTGACTGTCGGCCTCGACGCGGTCGTGGCGGGTATTGCCGACGCGGATGCGCTGGTTGTGTTCGATGTTCTCGTCCCAGTCGCGCTGGGCGTGCAGGTAGATCTGCTCCTGGCCCTTTTTGTCTTCGATGCGCAACTCGTTGTAGCCGCCACCGCCGGGGCTGCTCATGGTCTTGAAAATGCTGCGCGTCTTGTTCGCCGGCAGCGTCGAGGGCACCTGGTTTTCCGTGTGGTACAGGCAGCCGGTGACCAGTGGCTGGTCGGGGTCGCCCTCGAAAAATCCTACCAGCACTTCCATGCCGACCCGCGGAATGGCGATGCCGCCGTACTTGGCGCCGGCCCAGGTATTGGACACGCGCAGCCAGCAGCTGGTCTGGTCGTTGGCCTGGCCTTCGCGGTCCCAGAAGAACTGCACCTTGACCCGCCCGTAGGCATCGCAGTGGATCTCTTCGCCCGCCGGGCCGGTGACCACCGCGCTCTGGCTGCCGAGGATGCGCGGCTTGGGATGCTTGAGGGCGGGGCGGCTGGGGACGTCCCAGGGGGTGGCGAAAAACTGGTTGCGGTAGCCCTGGTGGAAGTCGTCCTTGTGGTCGGTGGTGTCGCTGGTCACCGACTCTTCCAACACTTGCGGTTGCTTGCCGTGGTGACGCACTTCGGTCAGCAGCCATAGGTCGTTCCAGGCGGTGCGGGTGTGCTGGGTCAGGGGCAGGAAGTGCCCACTGACCAAGGTCGCCACGTCGCTGCGGCCTTCGGCGAGCTGGTAGTCGCTGCGGTGGCGCTCGAGGGCGCGGGTGGCGAGGAGCTTGCCACGGTCGCGGTCGATGAAGCGCCCGGGGTAGTCGTAGTCTTCGAGGTCGGGCTCGGCGTCGTTACTGGCGGGCGGCGTGTAGGACGCTTCCATCAGCAGGTGCGGCAATTCGAAGTTGTAGTCCCGTCGGGTGATACGGCTGGTGCGCGCTTCGAGGCGCGTGTTGAAGCGTTTGATCACCGGGGTATCAGCGACCATGCCGGTGTCCTGCTGGTAGGCCACAGGGGCGATCTTGGGGAAGACGGTCTGGTCGTCACCGAACACCAGGCGGTGGCCATCAGTGCTGTGCTCGAAGTGGTAGTGCAGGCCTTCTTCTTCACACAGGCGCTGGATGAACGCCAGGTCGGTCTCGTCGTACTGCACGCAATAGTCGCGATCAGGGCAGGGTGTGCGCAGGGTGAAGGTGTAGGCATTGCTTTGGATGCCGTGGTCCTCGAGGACCGCAGCGATAATCTTGGGCACGCTCAGGTGCTGGAAAATCCGTTGATTGACGCGGTGCTGCAGGTACGCCAGTTGCGGGCGCAGGGTCACGTGGTAGCGGGTCAGCCGTCTGCCAGCGTCACCTTGCGCGGCGCGATAGATCAAACCGTGGATGCCGCTTCCAGTGGTGGAAAAGGCAAGGAAGGCCGGTTTGTGCAGCAGGCTTTGGAAGTCAATGCTAGCGTCTTCGCAGACCAGTTCGATCTTGAACAGGTAGGGCTGGTTCAGGCCTTCGTGACCCGTGAATTCCAGGACTTGCAGGTCGTGGTCACAGCCGTCGATGGTCAAGGTGAATTGAGGCTGGTTGGCCGGCGAGAACATCCACTGTCCCTCTGTTGAATGGTGTGGCGGGGGGCGCGCATGGCGGCGCTAGAAACGACATCGGTCAGGGAGCCTGACCGATGTTTTTTACGCTGGCAGCCTTACTCAGCTGGCAACGGGCGAACGCCAGTCATCCGAACCGGTAGTACCAGAGATCTCATGAGTCCAAGTGATTTTACGGTAGGTGAAGTAGACGTCTTCCAGGTGAGTGAAGTGCGACATGTTCGGGTCCTGGCAGTTAGGCATATGCGACTGCACGTCGACGATGATCGCGTCTTCGATCTTGATGGTGTAGTAGTGCTCCTGGGTGCCGGCAGCCGAAGTGCGGTACCACTGGATTTCACAGGTGGTCAAACGCTCACCGGAAGTCAGGGCGTTGAAAATCAGTGGCGACGATTTGTCGAAAACCTTGGTGATCATCAGTGGCTTGTGCACACGCTGACCGGTCGGTTGGCCGGACTGTGGGTCACGCGGGATGATGACCTGGTGGTCGAAGGCTTCAACCAGAATCTGGTCTTCGTGACCTTCCTGGTAGATGTTCCCGACGGAATCCTGGGTAAAGGTGCCGGCGGTGATCAGGCCTTGCTTGGTACCGGTGATCGACAAATACGCTGGTGTTGGCATGAAAGCTCTCCTTGAGAGGGTGAAAATCGGCCCGGACGGGTTTGTCCTGGTACCTTTTAGCAGTCAATTGCCGTGCCAACTCTGTTTTATCCAGTAAAATCAATTGGTTGAACTGATAAATTGAAATTATTGGTGATTTTTTAATCGATTTATTCTGAGAAGTGCGCAACTTCTTGCACACCACTGTGCAAGAAGTTGCCATGTGGCTGGAGGCCCCGGACTACGTGCCCTGGAGAGGAATTAGGGGTGTTTTGCGGGATTTTGGGTGGCAAGAAGTTGCGCATCATGGCGCATAGCCGCTACTCAGTTCGTATCGCATGAAATTCCAATGATATGCGAGATAGCCTGTCAGCTTTGAGGCAGTCAATGGATTGAGCAAGGCTCAACGACGCCTTTATTTCAGGAGATCTAGCGATTCATCTAGGCAGCACAGCCGAGGCACTTGATAAATATATTGAGCGCTATGCAGACTTGATTCCACCTCCCGAGCGTTGCAACAGCGGATGGACTTCACCCTGAGGTCAGATGCCCCCAAGGTGTCAAACGAAAGACCAGCATGGATCTGCTCGAGGCCTTGGACCCTGACTGAGGAACGAGCATTGGATCGTGCCAAAGGCTGCTTACTAGGTCTTGCTGTCGGCGATGCTGTAGGTACCACGCTAGAGTTTCTTTGCTCGACGGGCCCGCATCCGGTGCGGGGCTGGTGGTGCATAACAAGCTGCTGACCTATCAGGACAAGCGTTATCGCTATGACGGCTTTGGGCGTTTGATCGAGAAGCGCAAAGGCAGTCAGGTGGTGCAGCGGTTTGCCTATGATGCCGAGCATCGGATCAAGGAGATTCGAACCCGGGATGGGCATCGCGAAACGGTTTTGAGCATGACTTATGATCCGCTGGGGCGGCGGATCGCCAAGGCCGAGCGTGATGGCAATGGTGTTCTGCTGGGCGAAACGCGGTTTGATTGGGATGGCCTGAAGCTGCTGCAAGAGCATCGCCATGGACGCAGTAGTTTGTATGTCTACTCGAGTGAAGGTAGCTATGATCCCTTGGCACGGGTCGATGGGGTTG
The DNA here is from genome assembly GCF_031880315.1 of Pseudomonas baltica. Lineage (NCBI taxonomy): Bacteria > Pseudomonadati > Pseudomonadota > Gammaproteobacteria > Pseudomonadales > Pseudomonadaceae > Pseudomonas > Pseudomonas baltica. The sequence continues at coordinate 3,614,734 of NZ_CP134771.1, forward strand.
GCCCTGAGGCGCGGATTCGTTATTACCACAACGACCTGAACGGCTTGCCCGAGCAGTTGACTGAAGACGATGGACTTATTGTCTGGCGGGCTAACTATCAGGTTTGGGGTAATACCCTCGAAGAATTCCGCGAGCCGTACTATGTTGAAGAGCAGAATCTACGGTTTCAGGGGCAGTACCTGGATCGTGAAACGGGGCTGCACTACAACACGTTTCGGTTTTATGATCCGGATGTGGGGCGGTTTGTTTCGCCGGATCCGATTGGGTTGTTGGGTGGGATTAATGCTTACCAGTATGCACCTAACCCGTTGGCATGGATCGATCCATGGGGCTTTAGCTTCATGGCGCTTGTTGGGCAGGTTGCAGAACGAACTGGGAAGAAGTTCCAAGGGGCTGAGATTTACAGATTTACTGATAAAATTAAAATTGGCGATGTTGCCTTTAAGAAAGGTGATTATTTCTACTTGGACAATATGCACAAAGATCATTTTGAGGCGTTCTCTAAAACGGATGTTTCTAAAGGCGTTTTTAATCTGGATGGTAGCAAAAATGAACGAAAAACCACCAAGGCAGCAAATCGTAAAGGCCCGGGATGCTAGGGATGCAACTCAAAATATATTTAGCAATACGGATAACGATATAGAAGATACGTTTTGCTATAATCTTTTCGAGAATGGGCTTTTCAATGAGTCACTAATGCGAGAATTGCTGCAGGATATGCAACTGATTGTCGCTCTGCAGGGCATTAGCTTAGAAGAGAGGAAAGCTATAAATTGGATTTGTTTATGTGTGTTGAGGAGCTTTACTTCTCATTTCGACTGTACGGATCGATACAAAATAAAAAATCTTGATGATGAGATGTACTCGAGGTGGAGTGGAGAGTATTTTGAAACGCTTAGGGATATCGTTTCTAGCAACTTGGTTGAGTGAATAGGGCGCGACTTAAAGTTTTCGTCGTAGGGCGTATACAGCGTCTATGCCAAGACAATTTTGCAGTTTAGCCAATTTTTTCTGATTCTTTTGATCGAATCGCTGGCTATAGTTTTACACCAAGGATAGCCCCACCCAAATGGACCTCCTAGACAACGTCCCCTCCTGGGACGACGTCGAGCGCAACCTCGACCTCAAGCTCCGCCAGCTCGACCACGGCGTGAAGTCCACCTGGCAGAGCGCCCAGGACGGCTGGATCGGAGTATCCCGCCAAGTCAGCGAGGGCGCCAGCCAGGCCTACGGCTACGTGGGCGGTTACCGCATCGATGCCATACGCCAGGCGATGTCGCGCCCCTATCCGCTGATCGAGTCGGACCTCAGGCGAAAGTGGGCATCAATCAACATCGACCAGATCCTCCCGGTGCTGTTGCAACTGGTGAAGGAAGTCGCTTTGATCCTCGGCGCCAGCGTGGCGGTCGGTACAGCGGCCGGTGGCGCTACGGGTGCATTCTCCTTCGGCGTGGGCGCGGTACCGGGCGCTGCGGCGGGCGCCGGGATCGGTTTGCAGATCGGCAACCTGATTCTGATGGGCCTCGGGCTCAAGGCCATCGCCGAGTACTTCTACGATGGCCTGCCCGCTTGCCTGTCGAATATGGCGCGTTTATGAGTACCTCACCCGCAACCGGATTCATGGGCGATGTGCAGATGCAGGTTACTGGGACTTCGGGCCGCGATATCAGCTTCCTTTCGGCGTTTCCCGAAGCTGAAGTGCTGTATCCGCCAGGCGTACAATTCGAAGTATTGAACCGTATCGAGCAAGGTTCCACGACCCACATCGCTATCAAAGAGATCCCATGATTGATTTAAGAAGCTCCACCGAAGCCATCGATCAATACATCGCGCGATATGCCGATCTGCTCCCACCGCCGTCGCCGCAGTTGCGTCAACGCATGGACTACACCTTGGCGCCCGATGCGCCCAAGCCAGCGAATGTAAAGCCGGCCTGGCTCACTTCCAGGGCCTGCACCCTCACCGAAGAGCAAGCGCTCGACCGAGCCAAGGGCTGTCTACTGGGGCTGGCGATCGGCGATGCCGTGGGCACGACCTTGGAGTTTCTGCCGCGCGACCGCGAGCACGTCGACGACATGGTCGGTGGTGGGCCGTTCAAGCTTCAGCCGGGGGAATGGACCGACGACACCAGCATGGCGCTGTGCCTCGCCGATATGTATTTGGCCAAGAACGACTTCGACTATCAGGACTTCGCCGAGCGCCTGTGCCGCTGGTACCAGAAAGGCGAGAACAGTCATAACCAGCGCTGCTTCGACATTGGCAACGCTACTCGCGAAGCGCTTGAGGGTTTTCTGGCAAAAGGCCTAGGCTGGTACGGCAACGATCACCCGTCCACGGCGGGTAACGGTTCGATTATCCGTTTGGCGCCCACTGCGCTCTTCTGGCGGCACTCGCTATCGGCGACCTGGCAGCAAAGTGCAGCCCAAAGCCGTCCAACGCATCGGGCGATGGAGGCCGTGAGCTGTTGCCAACTGTTCGGTGCGCAGTTGAATCTCGCCCTTAACGGAGCAGATAAAGATGAGGCCTTGGCGCCGAAGGTACGCCCGTTATTCCCGCGTCCTTTGCTGATCAATGCGGGGGAGTACAAACAAAAGACCCGTGAACAGATCCGTTCTTCGGGGTATGTGGTCGACACGCTGGAAGCAGCATTATGGGCGGTATGGAACACTGACAATTTCAGAGACGCTATTTTGCTGGCTGCGAATCTGGGCGACGATGCCGACAGTGTGGCGGCAACGGCCGGGCAGATGGCCGGGGCGCTGTATGGCGTATCGGGGATACCGCCTGAGTGGGTGCGGGATGTGGCGTGGTCAGAGCATATCCAAAGCCTAGCGCAGCAGCTGTTCGAGCGTGGGCCTGTTCATTACGAGCGCGATGGCGTTATTTACGGATAGCGTGGGCACGTTCTTCTGCCTAACAGGTGATGTATACCGGTGAAGCATGTACTACGGCAGCGGGCACCTGCACCAACTCAATCTCGATGGCCGGGTGATCAGCGACTTCGAACGCGACCGCCTGCACCGTGAAGTGACGCTCACGCAGGGGCAACTCAATACCCGCCGCGAATATGATCGGGCAGGGCGGTTGCTCAGTCGCTTGCGCCGGCATGCCCGCGAGCCACTGCAATTGCCGGCTCCGGCGCAAACGCGGTTTGATTGGGAGGGCCTGAAGCTGCTGCAGGAGCATTGCCACGGGTGCAGTAGTTTGTATGTCTACTCGGGTGAGGGGAGCTATGATCCCTTGGCGCGGGTCGATGGGGTTGGCCCTGAGGCGCGGATTCTTTATTACCATAACGACCTGAACGGCCTGCCCGAGCAGTTGACTGACGACGATGGCCATACCGTTTGGCGGGCTACATACCAAGTCTGGGGCAATACCCTCAAGGAGATCCGCGAGCCGTACCAAGTTGAAGAGCAGAACCTGCGGTTTCAGGGGCAGTACCTAGATCGTGAAACGGGGCTGCACTACAACACGTTTCGGTTTTATGATCCGGATGTGGGGCGGTTTGTTTCGCCGGATCCGATTGGATTGTTGGGTGGGATTAATCTGTATCAATATGGACCTAACCCCGTAAGCTGGGTAGATCCTCTTGGTTGGAAACCTTGTTTTGAAAATGATGCGGCAAAATCACGTGCTGAGAAAATAATCCACAAGTTTGGTGGTAAACAGGAGGGAGAGAATCGTTACAAGATGCCTAATAGACGCGCTGCTAGGCGTGCTGCGTCGGAGATAGCTGGTGACTTAGGTAATGGGGCTAAGATAATTCAGAAAAAAGACTTCAGGGTGGGGCCTCCCAGCTGGCGAGATAGTAAGGGACGCATAGGTGTGCAGAAGCGGGACCAATCTGCAGGCTGGCGCGATGACTCACGAGGACATCCTCAATTTGAGGTTGGTTCTCATGTGAATGCCTGGAGTATTAAGAATGGAATTTCATCTAACATGCACCTGGATTATTGAATATGAAAAAAATAATGCTTTTATCTGACTGTGAAGATCCTGATCTTATAGCTCCCCCCGGGAAAAAAACTTGGTATACCGTTGTGCATGATGAAGCAGCATCATATGAATTGGCAAAAAAAAATCCATGGGTTGGGTTGGAGTCGATAATTGAGGCCAAGACATACTTGATGGACGATTGTGTAGTGATTTTCCGGCCAGCTAGAAATGGAAATGGCACACATAAAGGTGATAGTGATAAAGGATATTACTTTATTGAGATTTGTAACCAAGATGCTTCTATAGCACTTAGCTCTAGGAAAATATATTTGTGGGATGAGATTGTCAAAATGGCAGACTTGTTTAAAGGTCTATCATTTCAAGCTGCGACTCGAGTATGGCATGTAAAAAAATATTAGTTAGTTTTAGGTGCTGAAAATCCGCGCCTGATTGGTTAGCAGTATCTGATCGTGGTCGGCAGTGTGGAAAGCATTGCCCAGCGCAGTGCCAAGTTGCAGGCCGAGATCTCCAACAAAAAACTCGCCGCGTGGCTGGCTCAGAACGAAAAGCGGCTGCTGGCGCATCCTGCATTGAGCGCAAGCCCGCAAGTCGTGCTGGACAGTCCCAAGTCCGCTGCGCGTGAATCATTGTCGCCATCTAGTCTCAAGGCCGCGGCCGAAAAACCACCGCTAGAGAAGCCCGTACAGGCTCCGAAAATCGAGGAGGTCGCCAAACATAAACTGGGCAATATCACCGGTAATTATTCGGCGATAGAGCCAGGGCCGCTTGATGACCGGTTGGCTGAAACATTCGCTGGCGGCCGCTATACCAGGGTGGTGCTGGAAAAGGACACGATATTGAGACGCGCCGGTGTTGAAGACCAGCCGCTCGGACAGTTCTTTGGTCAAGAAGCGCAATCCGGGGTTCTGCAAACCCGTATCGACAAGGCTGTTCTGCCCGAATGGCCCGGCGGGGGCAAGTCGCCGATCGATACGGCATTCGATGTTAAAATCCCCGCCGGTACAGAGGTCTATATCGGAGAAGTCGGGTCGCAAGGTGGCTTCTATGTCGGAGGGACCGAGCAAATTGTCGTCGTCAAACCATGGATGATCGAAGGGGTTGAAGTGATGGGGGCAAGTCCGCTGAAATGAAAAACCTGAAGGAAATAGAAGCCATCCTGGTTCGCGTGTCTGTACTTTTACGCCTTGGCGGCAAAGACGAATGGGCTGATCGGATCGACGATTATCAAATGCTTCTGGCGCGCGATGCTCCCAATGGCATTTCGAGAATCATTAGGCTGTATGGCGGCATGGGTTCGATCAATGACATCGTTTTGTACCGCAAGGGACAGCCATTGATAAAAGAGAATAACGAGCTCGATCAGTTGCTTTCCAGGCTACACGAGCTTTGTGTAAATGCGTGAGCCCCAACCGCTATCGAAGACGATATACTCCGGCCCAGTCACTTTTAAGTCGGAGTACCCCCATGAAGTTTCGCTTCCTCCTCTGGGCCCTTGGCCTGCTGATGGCGCGTGCCAGCCGCAAGAATCCTGCGTTCGAACAGCAGCTGGCTGGTAAGGACCTGACCTTCCAGCTACAAACGGCGGACTCCAAGGTCGCCCGGCATTTCACCGTCAAAAACCAGCGCGTCAGCAGCCGCAGCGGCACGGTGGCTGAACCGGCGTTTGCGATTGTGTTCAAGGATGCCGGGTATGGCTTTGCCACGCTGCAGGCGAAGAACAAGCAACTGGCGTTCATGCAGGGAATTCAGGACAAGCACATCCAGATCACTGGCAACACGGGGTTGGTGATGTGGTTTCAGGGGTTGATGAAGTATCTGATGCCGCGCAAGAGGAAGGTTTAACGCGGGTGATTTGAAGGCCTCTTCGCGGGCAAGCCCTGCTCCCACAGTGTAGGGCTCACCCCTGTGGGAGCAAAGCTTGCTCGCGAAGGGGCCATTTGCTTCGCAGCACATGGCCCGCCAGGCAACTCTCAGCTATTGAACTGCGAAGCCAGTTCGCGCAGCAGCGCTTCGGCTTCGATCACCTTGTTGACCACATCCTCGGCTTTTTCGCGGCTCAGGCCAACTCGCTCGAGCAGTTCGTCCGGGATACCGTCGTCAGTATCACTACCGATGCCGCGGCTACGCAGCAGGCGCACCGACAGGCATACCAGGTTCGGATACAGCGCGTTTTCGCCATCATAGGACGGGTCCTGCTGGAAGCGCAGGGCCGCGGCCAATTCCTCGGGCAGGTCCCAGAAGCGCATCAGCCAGGCACCGATCTGCTCGCGGCTGATGCCCAGCAGGTGTTGCTCGATGTAGCTGTGGCTCAGGTGCGGGTTGACCTCCAGGTGCCGGCAGATCAACGAGAAGTGCGGCGGAAACACATGGGCCAGCAGCAGGTAACCGAAGTTGTGCAGCAGGCCGGCCAGGTAGGTGAGGCCGGCTTCCGGGCGCTGGGCGCGAGGAATGGCACGGGTCAGGCCTTCAATCACGGCGGCGGTGTAGATCGACTGCTGCCAGTATGGTGTGGCGTGTTGCGGATGGTCCTTGGGCAGGCTCAGGGTCTTGCCGAGGGCCAGGCCCAGCGCCAGGTTGATCACCAGGTCGAAGCCCAGCACGCGGACGATGGCATCTTCCACCGAACGGATCTTGCCCGGCGAGGCGTAGTAGGGCGAAGCGGCCCAGCTGACGACCTGTGCTGCCAGCGACGGATCGGTCTCGACCACGCCGGTGATGTCATCGATGGTGGCGTTGGGGTCGACCCGCAGCTTGATGATCTTTTGCGCGGTTTCAGGCAGCGGCGGGATCTCGATGGTCGCTTCGAGGCGCTGCTGGATGCGCCGCGCGGTAAACTTCTGCACGGCCTTGGTGATTTCTGCCGGGTCGTCGTTAGGGCGATCCAGGTTGCGGGCGATGGTCACCACCGGCTCGCCGAAATTACCGGAGCTGGCCTTGACCAGGGTCTTCTTGAAGTCTTCGCTGGAGATTTCCAGCAGCAGGCCGGTCTCGCCCGAACTGATCAGCAGCGACTCGGGCTGCAGCAGACGCTCGTCGTAGAGGCAGGGCGAACTGGTCAGGGTTGGCAGGCCAGGCAGTACGCTCAGGCCATGTTCGTTGAGCATGCGCTTGAGTTTGCTCAGTGGCAGCGCGGTGAGCTTGCGGCCGGTGACTTCCTCGAGACGATTGAGGTCGATCAACTGGTTCTGCGGAACCAGCACCATCAGTGCACCGACGGCATCGGCGAGCAACACAGCCTGCACCTTGCGGGCGCGGTCGAGCCCCACATGGTCATGCACTTCGGTGAACGCGATACCCTGTTTGTCGAGCAAGTTCTGGATCACACGCGGGGCGATCGGTGCGGGAACGTCCAATGCAACTTCAGTCATGTGTGCTGTATCCGAATTCCTACAATGGCGACAGTATATCCAGCTTGCACAATAAGCGGGATTCGTTCTTAAAGCCTAATTTCATCGCGTTTTTTTCAGACGAACGGTCAGCTTTGAGCATCAAACCTGGCCGTATTGCTGGCCGTGGCGCAACCAGCGCTCCAACAGCGGTGTGACATGTTCAGGCCAGCGTGCAATCAAGGCTTGCGCAGCATCGCGAACGGCGGGCAACAGGTCGGCATCGCGCATCAGGTCAGCCACCTTGAACTGTAGCAGCCCGGTCTGGCGCGTACCTAGCATCTCGCCCGGTCCACGGATCTGCAGGTCTTTCTCGGCGATGACGAAACCATCGTTGGTCTCGCGCATGATACCCAGGCGTTCGCGGCCGATCTGCGACAGCGGTGGGTGATAGAGCAATACGCAGTGGCTGGCCGCGCTGCCGCGACCAACGCGGCCGCGCAATTGGTGCAACTGCGCCAGGCCCAGGCGTTCGGGGTTTTCGATGATCATCAGGCTGGCGTTGGGCACGTCGACGCCGACCTCGATCACCGTGGTCGCGACCAGCAATTGCAGGTGGCCTTGCTTGAATTCGGCCATGATCGCGGCCTTTTCGGCGGGCTTCATGCGCCCGTGAATCAGGCCCACGCGTAGCTCGCCGAGGGCGCTGCCGAGTTCTTCGAAGGTGGTTTCGGCGGCCTGGCAGGTGAGTTCTTCGGACTCTTCGATCAGGGTGCACACCCAATACGCCTGGCGCCCCTCGGCACAGGCAGCGCGGACCCGTTCGATGACTTCGATGCGCCGCGTGTCGACCACCAGCACGGTGTTCACTGGCGTGCGGCCCGGCGGCAGTTCGTCGAGGATCGAGGTGTCGAGGTCGGCGTAGGCGCTCATGGCCAGCGTGCGCGGGATCGGCGTCGCGGTCATGATCAACTGGTGCGGGCAGAGCTTTGTGCCGATGCCGTTGATACTCACGCCTTTCTCGCGCAGTGCCAGGCGCTGCTGGACGCCGAAGCGGTGTTGCTCGTCGATGACCACCAGGGCCAGGCGATGGAACTGCACCTCGGGCTGGAACAGCGCGTGAGTGCCGACCACCATGGGCGCGCCGGCCGCGATACGCTCCAGCGCGTGCACGCGGTGCTTGCCCTTGAGCTTGCCCGCCAGCCAGGCGACTTCGATGCCGAGGGGCTCGAGCCAGCGCTGGAAGTTGGCGAAGTGCTGCTCGGCGAGGATCTCGGTCGGGGCCATCAGGGCCACCTGATAGCCGGCTTCGAGTGCCTGCAGTGCTGCCAGGGCGGCGACTACCGTCTTGCCGGCGCCGACATCGCCTTGGATCAAGCGCAGCATGGGCTCGGGTTGGCTGAGGTCGTAGGCGATCTCTTTGCCGACGCGCTGCTGGGCGCCGGTGGGGGTGAAGCCGAGGTTGGCCAGGTACTGCGCCGGCAGGCGGCTGGCCACCGGCAAGGCTGGCGCGCGCTGAGACTTGAGGCTCTCGCGCAGGCGCTGCTGGGACAGTTGGTGGGTCAGCAGTTCCTCAAACGCCAGACGATGCTGGGCCCAGTGATGACCCAGGGCGAGCTCTTCAAGGTCGGCGTCGGGCGGCGGATGATGCAGGTAGCGGATGGCATCGTCCAGCGGCGCCAGTTGATAGTCTCGCGCCAGCTCCTGGGGCAGCCAATCCGGCAGGCTGCGCGGCCCGAGCATGCTCAGCGCCTGCTGCGAAAGCTGACGCAGGCGCGCCTGGGTCAGGCCCTCGGTGGTCGGGTAGATGGGCGTGAGGTTCTGCTCCACCGGGATCTGCTCGTCGCCGGTCAGGGCGCGGTATTCGGGATGGTAGATTTCCAGGCCCGAGGCGCCGGGGCGGGCTTCGCCGTAGCAGCGCAAATGGGTGCCGCGCTTGAGCGCTTCTTTCTGCGCGTTGCTGAAGTGGTAGAAGCGCAGGCTCAGCGAACCGGTACCGTCGCCCAGGCGCACCAGCAGGCTGCGGCGCTTGCCCATGGACACGTCGGCGCCGCTGACCACCCCTTCGATCACCGCATCCTGGCCCGGACGCAGGGCGCCAATGGGCACCACGCGGGTGCGGTCCTGATAGCGCAAGGGCAAGTGAAACAGCACGTCCTGCAGGTTTTCGAGGCCGACCTTGGCGAGCTTTTCAGCCATTGCCTCGCCGACGCCCTTGAGCGCCGTGACCGAGACCTTGGACAGCTCAGTCATGAGCGCTGCTCATGGGGGCGCGGCTTTTCAAAAAGTGGCTTTTCAGGATCCGGCTTTTCATGACCCAGCTCTTCATGACGCGACTTTGGCCGTCGGCACCAGGGGCTTGGCCACCGAGCACAGGCGCACCGAGTCCGCGAGGATCTCGATCGCCTTGGGCCGCGGGAAACTGGCGCGCCAGGCAATGGCGACCGTGCGGAAGGCCGCCGGTGGGGTCAGCGGCCGCACTTCGATCACGCCGGGCTGGTAGTGATGGCTATCGACAGCCGACAGCGGCAGCACCGACACGCCCAGGCCCGAGGCGACCATGTGGCGGATGGTTTCCAGCGAGCTGGATTCCACGGTGGTGTGGCGCGCAGCATCCGAGCCTTTGGCCAGCGTCGGGCACGCTTCGAGCACCTGGTCGCGGAAGCAATGACCTTCGCCGAGCAGCAGCAGGCTCTTGTCGTTGAGCAGGCCGGCGTCGATGGTTTCCTTGCGCGTCCACGGGTGGTCGCTCGGCATCAGCACGTAGAACGGCTCATCGTAGAGCGGCAGGGTCAGCACGTCGGCTTCGTTGAACGGCAGGGCGATGATGATCGCGTCGAGTTCACCGTTGCGCAGTTTGTCGCGCAGCACATGGGTGAAGTTCTCTTCGATATACAGCGGCATCTGCGGTGCGACACGATGCAGTTGCGGGATCAGGTGCGGGAACAGGTAGGGGCCGACGGTATAGATGGCGCCGACCTTGAGCGGTGCGGTGAGCTGGTTCTTGCCGGCCTGGGCCAGTTCGCGGATGCCCTGGGCCTGTTCGAGGACCTTCTGCGCCTGGGCGACGATGCCCTCGCCGACCGGCGTCAGGCGCACCGCGCTCTTGCTGCGCTCGAAGATCAGCACACCGAGTTCATCCTCGAGTTTCTTCACTCCCACCGACAAGGTCGGCTGGCTGACGTGGCAACGCTCGGCCGCGTGACCGAAGTGTTGCTCTTGGGCGAGAGTGACGATGTAGCGCAATTCTGTAAGGGTCATAACGTGCGTCCTGTAATAGCCGCCCCAGCATAGCGGCTGCGATCGATAGACGCACGTTATCAAGATCGCTTCTGTAACACAGAAGCGATTATTTCAGCGTTTATCCAGGGAATAAACGAAAGGCGCGACCACTTCCAGGCTGCCGTTGTTGAGCAGCTCCTTCGGCGGAACCGGCAACGGCTGCGCGCGGCGGATCATGTCGAGGGTGGCGCGATCCAGCGAGGCACTGCCAGATTCACCCGCGATGGCATAGGACAGCACTTTGCCTTCGGCGTCCACAGTGAAGCGCAGCTTGACTACCCCCTGAGTACCACGACGACGAGCATCTTCAGGGTATTTCTTGAACTTGGCCAGATGGCGCAGCAGGTCACCCTGCCAGCTTGGCAGCGCGTTGCTGTTGGACGGCATCGTTGGCTCGGACTTTTCCGCCTTGGGCGCAGACTCCTTGGCCGGTGCGGTGTCCACGGTTTTTTCCGCTGGCGGCTGCTCCTTCGGCGGCTCAGGCTTCTTCTCAGGCTTGGGCGGCAGCGGCTTGGGCTTGGGTTTCGGCTTGGGTGGCGGCTTGGGAATAGCGATTTCTGGCTTCGGCGCTTCTGCAACCTTGGGCAGCGGCACCTCTTCCACGGGTTCTGGTGGCGTTGGCGGCGTGATGACCTTGGGTGGCGGCGGAGGTGCCGGCTCAGGGAGCGGCGCGATCTCGACCATCATCGCCTGGGGAGGCAACTCGATGGGCTTGGGCGCGGGCCACTTGAGGGCGATGACGATCGCCAGGGCGTGGATCCCCAGCACGACCGCCAGGCTGCCACCGTAACGCGTCATTCGTTGGCGCGTGGTGATCATTTCTTCGGCGCCGTCTCAAGTCCGACCAGGCCGACCTTCAGATAACCGGCGGCGCGCAGGGAATTCATGACGTCCATCAGCTCACCGTAGTCCACGCCCTTGTCGGCCTGGAAGAAGATGGTGGTGTCTTTCTTGCCCTTGGTCTTGTTGTCCAGGTACTGCCCGAGTTGGGCTGCGTCGACCTTGTCATCGCCCACGTACAGGCTCTTGTCCATCTTCACGCTGAGGAACACTGGCTTCTCGGGTCGGGGCACTGGCTTGGCGGTGGAGGCGGGCAGGTCGACCTTGATGTCTACCGTCGCCAGCGGTGCAGCGATCATGAACACGATCAGCAGCACCAGCATGACGTCGATGAACGGCGTGACGTTGATTTCGTGATTCTCGGCGAGATCGTCGCCGCCTTCGTTCAGATGCAGGCCCACGGATTACCCCACCTTGACCATTTGTGGCTGAGCGGCACGCTCGCCTGGCTGACGGTCGAGGTCGCGGCTGACCAGCAGCAGGACCTGGGCGGAAGCGTCGGAGACCTGTGCCTTGTAGCCGGCGATGGAGCGGGCGAAAACGTTGTAGATGACCACCGCAGGGATGGCCGCGACCAGGCCCAGGGCCGTGGCCAGCAGCGCTTCGGCGATGCCGGGGGCGACCACGGCGAGGTTGGTGGTCTGGGTTCTGGCGATGCCGATGAAGCTGTTCATGATGCCCCACACGGTACCGAACAGGCCGACGAAGGGGGCGGTGGAGCCAATGGTGGCCAGTACGCCAGTGCCCATGCTCATGTTGCGACCGCAGGCCGCGACCAGGCGCTCGAGGCGGAACGACACGCGCTCCTTGATGCCTTCTTTTTCGCGGGTATTGGCCGACAGGTGCATTTCTTCGAGCGCGTCATGCACCAGCAGGTTGGCCAGGGTGCCTTTCTGGGCAGCAGTCTCGGCGGCATCCTTGAGAGTACCGGCGCGCTTGAGCGCGGCGATCTCGCCTTTGAGGCGACGCTTAGCGCCTACCAGCTCGCAGCCCTTGGCGATCCAGATGGTCCAGGTGATGATCGAGGCCAGTGCAAGGCCGATCATGACCACCTTCACGACGATGTCGGCGTTCTGGAACATGCCCCAGGGGGACAGGTCGTGGGCCATGCCCAGCGAAGTATCTGCAGGGGCTTGTGCGTCATCCGGGGCGACTTGCGATGCGGCCGGGGCGCTGGCGGCTGGCGCGGCAGAAGTGTCTACCGGTGCCGTAGCGGGCGCGGCGGAAACGGCGGCCGGGGCGGTGACAGGGTGGGTCGGGTCTTCAGCAAAGGCATTGGGTATCAGCGCCAGGCCGAGCAACAAGGCCGCGATACCTCGCCATGCGCGTGGCAGGCTGCGAAGCTTGGTTGGCGATGCTAGAGGTTCGGTACGAGTCATGCTGGCAGGACCTGATGGAAAGAATGTGGGGATGCCCTGCGAGGCCGAAGTCAAGGCCGAGGACAAAACGGACGCGTATTATTGCAATTAATTCTTGTTAGCAAAAGCGAAACAGGTATTTTTTTAATCAGCGCTGGCTGCAAGACGCCCGCCGGCGCTAGTCTGGCGCTTTGAAACGGAGCCTTTGAGATGAGCACGCCCACACTTTTGATCGCCGGTTGCGGTGACGTCGGCAGTCGCCTGGCCCGGCAGATGATCGCTCAGGGCTGGGCCGTGCACGGGCTGCGCCGCTCGCCCGGCAAGCTGCCCGAAGGCGTGTTGCCGATAGCGGCCGATTTGTTCGATGAGCGCTGTCCGGCCGCCTGGCCCACGGGTCCGTTGGACTACCTGGTGTATTGCCTGGCAGCGTCGACCCATGACGAGGCCGGTTATCAGGCGGCTTATGTACAAGGCCTCAAGCACGTACTCGGGTGGTTGCAGCAGCACGGGCAGCGGCCACGACGAGTGTTTTTCGTGTCCAGCAGCAGTGTCTACGGCCAGTTGGCAGGGAAATGGGTCGATGAGACCTCGGCGGTGGAGCCCAGTGGGTTTTCCGGCAGGATCATGGTCGAGGCCGAGAACACCCTGCTGCACAGCGGCTTGCCGGCGACAGTGGTGCGCTTGACCGGTATCTACGGCCCCGGCCGCGAGCGTTTGCTGACCCAGGTGCGCGAGGGTTACTGCGTGGCCGAGGATCCACCCTTGTATGGCAACCGCATTCACAGTGATGACGCTGCGGGCTTGCTGGCGTTTCTGCTAGGCAGTGACGCGGCGGGTAAGGCCTTGGCCAATGTCTACATAGGTGTGGACGACGCGCCGGCGCCGCTGGCCGAGGTGGTCGCCTGGTTGCGCGAGTATCTGGGCGTGACCGATTGGCAAGCCGAAGCCCAGGTCCGCCGCACTGGCAGCAAGCGCTGCAGCAACGCTCTGGCGCGGCAGTTGGGCTGGGTGCCGCGTTATCCCAGCTACCGCGAAGGCTATGCGGCGATCATCACAGAAGCTCTGTAGCCAAGGGGGCTCGCCCCCTCGCTACAGCGGCAGGACGGTTACTTCTTCTCCAGCAACCAGCGCCGTACACCCGGGTGCAGATCAGGCATTTCGCTGTTCTGGGCCTGGTTGAGCGCCTGCAGGATCTCCAGTTGATCGCCCTTGCGCACGAAAATGAAGGCATTGCCTTGGCCGGCCATTTCCAGCCACATGCTGTCATATTCGCCGCTCATGGCCGCACAATCACCGGCCAGGCACAGTGCGTAGCGATCGATACCGGCCAGCCCGGTGACTTGGCCGAGCGGTGAAAAGGTCGCAACGCCACCCTTGCCCGGACCATCGAGGATCTTCCAGTTACCGCCCATATAGGCCGTATACAGCGCACGCTCGAAGGTGCTGCCCTGCGCTGCGCCTGCTTCTGCCGGAATCGGCGCCTTGATGAAGTGCTGCTCGCCGCCCGAGTCGCTGGCTGCCTGAGTCAGGTCGGCACCCTTGATAGACAGGGTTTCTTTGTAGTTACCATAAAAGTCGACGTCCCAACCGCCTTCCTTCCTGGGCTGCAACTTGCCTTCGCCCATCTCGAAACCATTGCTGAAGGTGGCCTGGCCGGCTTTGGTATTGAGGCTCCATTCCAGATTAGGGCCGTTGGCCAGCAACGATTGGCGCAGATTAGCGCCTTTGGCTGCCGTATCGATGGCGTTCTGATTGATCCAGATACCGTCCGGATCGACCGGTGGTTTGCTGGCACAGCCGCCCAGCAGGCCGGCGACAAGAATGAAGGCAAGCGCATTGCGCATGGTAGGGGTCCTTCCGAAAGGGGGGAAGAGAAGTGGCGAAGCAGCTGCGCTTCGCCCTGTAGCGCGGTTTATTCGATGACCAGAATAGCGTCCATCTCGACCTGGGCGCCACGCGGCAGTGCTGCAACGCCAATGGCGGCGCGCGCAGGGTAGGGCTGCTCGAAGTAGCGGCCCATGATTTCATTGACCTTGGCGAAGTGGCTCAGGTCGGTCAGGAAGATGTTCAGCTTGACGATGTCCTTGAACGAACCGCCAGCCGCTTCGGCCACGGCCTTGAGGTTTTCGAAGACCTGCACGGTCTGGGCTTCGAAGCCTTCGACCAGCTCCATGGTCTTTGGATCGAGCGGAATCTGCCCGGACATATAGACCGTATTGCCGGCCTTGATGGCCTGGGAATAAGTGCCGATGGCGGCGGGGGCCTTGTCGCTGGTGATCACGGTCTTGGTCATGGATGACTCCTTGAAGGGGCGATGGGGCGCAACCGGCGAGTGTCAGGCACGCATGCGAGTGATGCGAATGACGCCGGCCAGGGCGCGCAGTTTCTTGATGACGCGGGCGAGATGGATGCGATCGTGCACGCTGACCACTAGCTGTACCACGCTGATGCGGCCGTCACGTTCGTCCATGCTGATTTTTTCGATGTTGCCGTCGGCAGCGTTGACGCTGCTGGCCAGAAGGGCGATCAGGCCGCGTTGATGCTCCAGTTCGACGCGCAGCTCGACGTTGAATTCGCCGGTGACGTCCTTGGCCCACGACAGCTGAATGCACTTCTCGGGATTGTGGCGAATTTCGCTGATATTGCGGCAGTTCTCCAGGTGCACCACCATGCCTTTGCCGGCCGACAGGTGCCCGACGATCGGGTCGCCCGGGATCGGCGTGCAGCACTTGGCATAGCTGAGCACCAGGCCTTCGGTACCGCGAATGGCCAGCGGTCCTTCCGGATTGGGCAGTTGCTCGCCTTCGGTGGCCAGCAGGCGCCGCGCGACCACGTAGGCCATGCGGTTGCCCAGGCCGATGTCTTCGAGCAGGTCGTCGATGTGCTCGAGGCGGTATTCGCCGAGCATCAACAGCACCCGCTCGTGAGGGATCTTGTCCAGCGAGCTTTCGAAGCCGTTGAGCACCTTGTTGAGCAGCCGCTCGCCCAGCGATACCGATTCGGAGCGGCGTTGCAGCTTGAGGGCGTGGCGGATGTGCGTACGCGCCTTGCCGGTGACCACGAAGTTGAGCCAGGCCGGATTGGGGCGGGCCCCGGGCGCGCTGACGATCTCGACCGTGGAACCGCTTTGCAGAGGCTCGGACAGTGGCGCGAGGCGGCGATTGATGCGGCAGGCTATGCAGCTGTTACCGACGTCGGTGTGCACTGCGTAGGCGAAGTCGACCGCCGTGGAGCCTTTGGGCAGCTCCATGATGCGGCCTTTGGGCGTGAACACGTAGACCTCGTCCGGGAACAGGTCGATCTTCACGCTTTCGATGAACTCCAGGGAGTTGCCCGCACGTTGCTGCATTTCCAGCACGCCTTTGACCCATTGGCGAGCGCGGGCATGGGTGCCCTTCGGCTGCTCGTCGTCACTGGACTTGTACAGCCAGTGGGCGGCGATGCCGTTGTTGGCCATCTCTTCCATCTCGCGGGTGCGGATCTGGATTTCGATGGGCACGCCGTGCATGCCGAACAGCGTGGTGTGCAGCGACTGGTACCCGTTCGCCTTGGGGATCGCGATGTAATCCTTGAAGCGCCCCGGCAGCGGCTTGTACAGATTGTGCACGGCGCCTAGCACGCGGTAGCAGGTGTCGACTTTGTCGACGACGATGCGGAAGGCGTACACGTCCATGATCTCGGTGAAGGCGCGACGTTTGCCGCGCATCTTCTTGTAGATCCCATAGAGGTGCTTTTGCCGGCCGCTGACGTCGCCTTCGATGCCGTCGACCGCCAGGCAGTGGGCCAGCGATTGCTCGATCTTGGTGACCAGCTCCTTGCGGTTGCCCCGGGCGCGCTTGACCGCCTGGAAGATGCGCTCGGAACGCATCGGGTACATGGCCTTGAAACCCAGGTCCTCGAACTCGATACGCACATTGTGCATACCCAGGCGATTGGCGATGGGGGCGTAGATTTCGAGGGTTTCCTTGGCGATGCGTCGGCGTTTTTCGCCTGACAGCACCTCAAGGGTGCGCATGTTGTGCAAGCGGTCGGCGAGCTTGACCAGGATCACGCGGATGTCCCGCGCCATGGCCATGGCCATTTTCTGGAAATTCTCGGCTTGCGCCTCGGCCTTGGTCTCGAAGTTCATCTGGGTCAGCTTGCTGACCCCGTCGACCAGTTCGGCCACGGTTTCACCGAACTGTGCGCACAGCGCCTCTTTGGCGATACCGGTGTCTTCGATGACGTCGTGAAGCATCGCGGCCATCAGGCTCTGATGGTCCATGTGCATGTCGGCAAGGATGTTGGCCACCGCCAGCGGATGCGTGACGTAGGCTTCGCCACTGCGGCGGCGTTGGCCGTCGTGGGCTTGTTCGGCGTAGAAGTACGCTCGGCGGACCAGATTGACCTGGTCCTTGCCGAGGTAGGTCGACAAACGATCGGCGAGGTGGTCTATGCTCGGCAAGAGAAAGTCTCCTGTCGATGATCATCGACCTTCGCCTGGCTACGTCGACAGGGCATGGGCTTAGATAGCCTCGTTGGCCTCGTCTTCGAAAGCAGCGAAGAGCGGCTCTTCGTCGACGATTTCGGCTTCGGCGATAACGGCGTAGTCGATCAGGCCGGCAGCGATTTCACGCAGCGCCATTACGGTAGGCTTGTCGTTTTCCCAGGCCAGCTTTGGCTCTTTGCCGCCGGTAGCCAGCTGACGGGCACGCTTGGTAGACAGCATGACCAGCTCAAAGCGGTTATCCACGTGTTCTAGGCAATCTTCAACGGTTACGCGGGCCATGGTCTTCCTCGTAGCAAATGCGGTATGCGCGCCGAATGGGCGAGCGGACTCGATAGTTTAAAAAATCACCAGCAAATAGGGAAGCTTTTGTTTTTGCTGGGGGCGTGGTCGACTGCGCGGGCCTCTTCGCGAGCAAGCTTTGCTCCTGCAGGTGTACGACGTCACCCTGTGGGAGCGAGCTTTGCCCGCGAAGCTTCTCAGGCCAGCAAGCTCGCCAGCAACGGGCTGAACCGCTGCTGCTGCGGCGCTTGCTGCAGGCGGTTGGCGCGGAAGATGGCCTTCAGGTCTTCGAGGGCAGCGGCGAAATCGTCGTTGATGACGAGGAAATCATACTCCACGTAGTGGCTCATCTCGCTGACCGCTTCACGCATGCGCCCTTCGATGATCTCGTCGCTGTCCTGGCCGCGATTGGTCAGGCGCTGGCGCAGCGCCTGCTGCGACGGCGGCAGGATGAAGATCGAGCGGGCCTTGGGCATCAGGCGGCGGACTTGCTCGGCGCCTTGCCAGTCGATCTCGAGGATCAGGTCGTGGCCTTCGTCGAGGGTCTGCTGCAGCGTGCTCTGGGAGGTCCCATAGAGATTGCCGAAGACTTCCGCGTGCTCCAGGAAATCGCCGTGTTCGATCAGAGCGAGGAATTCGGCGCGCTCGACGAAGTGGTAGTTGACCCCGTTCTGTTCGCCCGGACGCATGGCGCGGGTGGTATGCGACACCGACAGGCGAATGCTTGGCTCGGCCGTGTTCGCGTCGAGCAAGGCCTTGACCAGGCTGGTCTTGCCGGCGCCCGAGGGGGCCGAAATAATGTAGAGGGTGCCAGGGGTGTGGTTCATGTCGGGGATAACCTTACTCAATGTTCTGCACTTGTTCGCGCATCTGTTCGATCAGGACCTTCAGGTTCACCGCCGCTTGGGTGCTGCGCGGGTCGAAGGCCTTGGAGCCCAGGGTGTTGGCTTCGCGGTTGAGTTCCTGCATGAGGAAATCCAGGCGCCGACCTGCGGCGCCCCCGGCCTTGAGCACGCGACGCACTTCGGTGACGTGGGTGCTCAGGCGGTCGAGTTCTTCGGCGACGTCGCTCTTTTGCGCGAGCAGGACCATTTCCTGCTCGAGGCGCTGCGGGTCGAGCTCGGCGTGCATGTCGGCGACGCGGTCGAGAATTTTCTGCCGTTGCGTGGCGAGCATCTGCGGCACCAGTTGGCGCATGGTGGCGACTTCGGTGCTCATGGCGTCGAGACGATCGTTGATCAGCCGCGCCAGGTCGCTGCCTTCGCGATCGCGGCCTGCCTTGAGTTCGAGCAGTGCGGCGTCGAACAGTGCCAGCGCCTCGGCGTTCAGGGCCTGCGGATCGGCCGCATCGGCCACCAGCACGCCCGGCCAGGCCAGTACTTCCAGCGGGTTGATGGCGGCGGGCTGGTGAATCAGTGCTGCAACGGTCTGGGCGGCGTTGATCAGCTGCGCTGCACGCTCGCTGTCCACCTGCAGGGGCTTGCCGGTGGTCTCGTCGGCGAAGCGCAGGGTGCATTCGAGCTTGCCGCGGGAGATGGCCTGGCGCAACGCATCGCGCACGCCGCCTTCGAGGTCGCGAAAGGCTTCGGGCAGACGCAGGTGCGGTTCGAGGTAGCGGTGGTTGACCGAGCGTATTTCCCAGCTCAGCGTACCCTGGGCACCGGCCCGTTCGACACGGGCGAAGGCGGTCATGCTGTGCACCATGGGAAGTACCTCGCGCAAGAGTGAAAGCCGAACGGCTGCAAAGGCGCGAGATTGTAGCGCACCCCGAGCCTGCCTCCCAATGTGCTGATACAAATCAGTGCACGCCGCCGAGCGGAAACTGCGCTTCGTAGCGAGGGGACTTGGCCCCGATCAGGTGTACCGGATGCCCATGGGGCAGCGATGTGGCCATCGGGGGGGGCGAGCCCCCTCGCTGCAGTTGTGTTGAGGGGCAGGCATCTTTAGCGGGCAGGGAAGAGCGCGAGCCCCTATAATGTGCGGCAGTTTTAATCCCAGTACAGGTATCCCAGATGAAACGTCCAAGTGGTCGCGTTGCCGATCAGCTCCGCTCGATCCGCATCACCCGCAACTACACCAAACACGCCGAGGGGTCTGTGCTGGTCGAGTTCGGTGACACCAAGGTCATCTGCACGGTCAGCGTCGAAAACGGCGTACCGCGCTTCCTCAAAGGCCAGGGTCAAGGTTGGCTGACGGCCGAATACGGCATGCTGCCCCGCGCCACCGGCGAGCGTAATCAGCGTGAGGCCAGTCGCGGCAAGCAAGGCGGCCGCACGCTCGAGATCCAGCGCTTGATCGGTCGCTCGTTGCGCGCGGCACTGGACATGAGCAAGCTGGGTGACGTCACCCTGTACGTCGACTGCGACGTCATCCAGGCCGACGGTGGCACCCGTACCGCGTCCATCACCGGTGCCATGGTGGCGTTGATCGATGCCCTCAAGGTCATCAAGAAGCGCGGCGGCCTCAAGGGCGGCGATCCGCTCAAGCAGATGATCGCTGCTGTGTCGGTCGGCATGTACCAGGGGGAGCCAGTGCTCGACCTCGACTACCTGGAAGACTCGGCCGCCGAGACCGACCTCAACGTGGTCATGACCAGCACCGGTGGTTTCATCGAGGTGCAGGGTACCGCTGAAGGTGCGCCGTTCCAGCCAGAAGAGCTGAACGCCATGCTGGATCTGGCACGCAAGGGCATGAACGAAATTTTCGAGCTGCAGAAGGCCGCTTTGGCTGACTGACTGCGGGCGTTGAACGCTGATCTTTGACCTGTGGGCGCAAGACCGCTCCCACAGGGTGAGGTGCAGCACTGGCCCACAAAAAAACCGACGCTTTCAAGGGCGTCGGTTTTTTTATGCGTGCAGTCAATCAGATGGTCAGTGTCCAGTCGTAATCGACGATCAGCGGCGCATGTTGCGAGAAGCGCGGCTGACGCGGATGACGGGCGCTGCGCACGAAGCGGCGCAGGCCGGGGGTGAGGATCTGGTAATCGAAGCGCCAGCCGAGGTTGAGCATCTCGGCCTGCTCGCTGTCTGGCCACCAGCTGTACTGCTCACCTTCGCGGCTGACTTCGCGCAGCGCATCGACATAGCCCATGTTGCCGACCATTTCATCCATCCACGCGCGTTCAGGCGCAAGGAAGCCGGGCGACTGTTGGCTGTCGCGCCAGTTCTTGACGTCGAGCTTCTGCTGCGAAACATACAGCGAGCCGCAATAGATGTATTCGCGGCGTTTACGGCGCTGTTTGTCCAGATAGCGACCGAAGTCGTCCATCAGCTTGAATTTCTGGTTCAAGTCTTCATCGCCGTTTTGTCCGGACGGGAAGAGCAAGGTCGCAATACTGACCTTATCGAAGTCAGCTTGCAGGTATCGGCCATAACGGTCGGCTGTTTCGAAACCCAAACCGTTGATGATCGCCTTCGGCTGCAGGCGCGAATAAAGTGCAACGCCCCCTTGAGCAGGCACTTCGGCATCGGCTGCGTACAGGAAATAGCCATCCAGCTGATAGGCTGAATCGTCCAGTTCGAAGGCCGAGGCGCGAGTATCCTGCACGCAGATGACATCGGCATTCTGGGCTTGTAGCCAGCTGAGCAAACCGCGCTCGACTGCCGCCTGAATGCCATTCACGTTCACACTGATTATCCGCATAAATGGCCCCATAAATCTCGTGCGTGTATGATACCCGAGCTCAACTTAATTAGCTAAATCCGTAGTGTCCGGGACTTTTAAATGCACGCCTATCAGCGCGACTTCATTCGATTTGCCATTGACCGCGGCGTGCTGCGCTTTGGCCAGTTCACCCTGAAATCAGGGCGTACCAGCCCTTATTTCTTTAACGCGGGGTTGTTCAATAGTGGTTCGGCGTTGGCGAAACTGGGGCGCTTTTATGCCGCAGCCATCGTCGAGAGCGGGATCTCTTTCGACGTGTTGTTCGGCCCGGCCTACAAAGGTATTCCACTGGCGGCGGCCACGGCGGTGGCCCTGGCGGAGCATCACGACATCGATACGCCGTGGTGTTTCAACCGCAAGGAAGCCAAGGATCACGGCGAGGGCGGCAGCCTGGTCGGCGCGCCATTGGCTGGCGATGTGTTGATCATCGACGACGTGATCACCGCCGGCACCGCCATCCGCGAGGTCATGCAGATCATCCAGGGCGCCAATGCCAAGGCTTGCGGCGTGCTGATCGCGCTCAATCGCCAGGAGCGCGGCAACGGCGAGTTGTCCGCTATCCAGGAAGTCGAGCGCGATTTCGCCATCCCGGTCGTGAGCATCGTCTCGCTGAATCAGGTGCTGGAGTTCCTCGCCGACGACCCGCAGCTCAAGCAGCACCTGCCGACCGTCGAGGCTTATCGCGCGCAATACGGTATCTGATCGGTGTTCGTGGCCCGCGCCCTCAGGACCTTGCTGCTGATTGCGCCACTGGCGACTGCCTGTGCCTGGGCCGCGGACAAGCCGACTATCCAGCTGTACCGGTACGTCGACAGCCGCGGCGTCACCGTGCTGGACACCCAAGGGGTGCCCCCGGAGTACGTTGCCAAGGGTTACCAGATTCTCAATCAGCAGGGGCGGGTCATCCAGACCATCCCACCGGCGCCCACTGCTGAAGAGATCAAGCGCCAGGACGCGCTCAAGGCCCAGGCCGACGCTGACGCTCAGCTGTTGCACCTGTTCCCGAGCCTGCAGGAGCTGGATCACGGGCATATGCGCGAACAGAGCGAGCTGGATACGCGCATTGCCGTCGCCAAGAACAGCCTGGACAGCCTGCAGTTGCAGCAGACCAGCCTGCTGACCCAGGCCGCCGCCCAGCAGCGCGCCTCGCAGCCGGTGCAAGCGTCACTTGTCGAGCAGTTGAAGAGTATCGATAGCGAGCGCGCGAGCCTGAACGCGCAGATGGTCAAATACCAGCAGCAGAAGATCGACAGCGACAAGCAGTACGCCGTCTACCGCGCCCGACTGGTGCAGTTGCTGGGGGATGGGCAGTAGTTTCTTGCGCTGATCTTCAGGGCCTTTTCGCGAGCCAGCTTTGCTCCCACACTGCAGCCGTTGGGAGCAAGGCCTGCCCGCGAAGAAGCACTCAAGCCTTTCGCAGGATCAGAGGGTCTGGCGCTTGCGATTGCTGATCATGGTGCCGTTACCGATGTCGGTGAAAATCTCCAGCAACACCGCGTTCGGCACTCGGCCATCGATGATATGCGCGCTGTTGACGCCACCTTGCACCGCATCCAGAGCACATTTGATCTTCGGCAGCATACCGCCGTAGATGGTGCCATCGGCGATCAGGCCGTTGACCTGCTCTGTGGTCAGGCCGGTCAGCACGGTGCCTTCCTTGTCCATCAAGCCGGCGATGTTGGTCAGTAGCATGAGCTTTTCGGCTTTCAGCGCTTCGGCCACCTTGCCCGCTACCAGGTCGGCGTTGATGTTGTACGACTCGCCATCGGCACCGACCCCGATCGGGGCGATGACCGGGATGTAATCACCGCGTGCCAGCATGTTCAGCAGGTCGGTATTGACCCCGACCACTTCGCCGACGTGGCCAATGTCGATGATTTCCGGTTTGGTCATTTCAGGCGACTGGCGGCTGACGGTCAGTTTTTTCGCGCGGATCAGCTCGGCGTCCTTGCCAGTCAGGCCGATGGCTTTGCCGCCATGGCGATTGATCAGGTTGACGATGTCCTTGTTGACCTGGCCGCCCAGGACCATTTCGACCACGTCCATGGTCTGCGCATCGGTCACCCGCATGCCATCGATGAAGTGGCTCTCGATGGACAGGCGCTTGAGCAAGTCGCCGATCTGCGGGCCACCGCCGTGCACTACCACCGGGTTGATGCCGACCGCTTTCATCAGCACGATGTCGCGGGCGAAGCCGGTCTTGAGCTCCTCGCTTTCCATAGCGTTACCGCCGTACTTGATGACCAGCGTCTTGCCGACGAAGCGGCGGATGTAGGGCAGCGCTTCGGACAAAACCTTGGCAACATTGGTGGCGGCATCGCGTTCGAGGGTCATGCGGGGCTCCAGGGGTCAGAAGGGTAGGTTCAAGTCGGGTGCGACATGGTGCAGCTGCATGCGGAAGACGTTCTGGATGCGTTCGAGTTCAGCTTGATCTTCGGCTTCGAAACGCAGTACCAGCACGGGCGTGGTATTGGATGCACGCACCAGCCCCCAACCGCGAGGATAGTCGACCCGAACCCCATCGAGGGTGGTCAGATTGGCTTCGCCCCATTGCGCGTCGCGTTGCAGCGCTTCAATGATGCTGAATTTACCCTCATCGGTCACATCGATGTTGATTTCGGGGGTGGAAATATCGTCCGGGAAGGCGGCGAACAGTTGCTCGGCACTGGATTTTGCCTGGCTGAGGATTTCCAGCAGGCGCGCGGCGCTGTACAGGCCGTCGTCGAAGCCGAACCAGCGCTCCTTGAAGAAAATATGCCCGCTCATCTCCCCGGCCAACAGGGCACCGCTGAGTTTCATCTGCTTCTTGATCAGCGAGTGGCCGGTTTTCCACATGACCGGGCGGCCGCCATTTTCCTTGATCAGCGGCGTCAGGCGGCGGGTGCATTTGACGTCGAAGATGATGTCGGCGCCGGGGTTGCGCGCCAGCACGTCCTTCGCGAACAGCATCAGCAGTCGATCAGGATAGATGATGGTGCCGGCATTGGTGACCACGCCGACGCGGTCGCCATCACCGTCGAAGGCCAGGCCGACGTCGGCGCCGGATTCACGCACCTTGGCGATCAGGTCGGCAAGGTTCTCCGGCTTGCCTGGGTCCGGGTGATGGTTGGGGAAGTTGCCATCGACTTCGCAGAACAACGGAATCACTTCGCAGCCCAGCGCCTCGATCAGTTGCGGGGCGATCACCCCGGCCGCGCCGTTGCCACAATCCACCACGACTTTGAGGCGCCGGGCGACGACGATATCCTTGGTGATGGTCTCGAAATAGCGCGGCAGGATGTCGACCTGGCTGACGCTGCCTTGGCCTTTGGGCAGGGCGTTGATGCGGATGCGCGTGTGCAGCGCGGTGATCTGATCGTTGGCCAGGGTGTCGCCGGCGATGACGATCTTGAAGCCGTTGTAGTTGGCCGGGTTGTGACTGCCGGTGAGCATCACCGCCGATTTGCCTTCGAGCACGTTGGCTGCGTAATACAGCGCCGGAGTCGGCACCAGGCCGACATCGGTGACGTGGCAGCCGCTGTCGTGCAGGCCTTGAATCAACTGTTGCACCAGCATCGGCCCGGACAGGCGCCCGTCGCGGCCGACGCAGACGTTGGCTTCGTCGAGCGCGAGGCTCTGGGCGCCGACCGCGCGGCCAATCCAGTAGGCGGTTTCTGCGGTCAGGGTGGTGCCCACCACGCCGCGAATGTCGTAAGCGCGGAAGATGCTCAAGGGTAGAGCCGGCGGCAAGTCGTCGGCGCTGGCGGTGCTTGCTGCACCCGGCTCGGGCTCGGGGTGATCCGGTTCAAGGATATCGATATCGAGAATGTCGCTGTCCTGGAAAGTCGGGTCAAGCCAGGCGGGCGCGGGGGTATCCGGCAATTCGGTCGGCTTCTTGCCCACGGGCGCGGGTTTGTCGCGTAACGAGAAGCGCGCCAGGCTCTGAGCCAGGCCGTTGAGCTCCGACAGGCTGAGGCTGAAGGATTTGACTGCCTTGCCGCCGGAGAGCTCCTGCAGCAATTGCGACAGCTGGTGGGCGTCGGCCTCTACCTGCTTGCGCAAGCGTCGGCAGGTCAGGGTGAGGCCGGCCCACAGCGCGGCGATGGCGATCAGCAGGGCGACCCCCAGCATGCCGACCGAGAGCCATGGCGTCTTGTAGTCGAATGCCGAGCCCGGGGTGAACTCCAGGGACCAGTTGCGCGAGCCGGTTTGCGTCAGATAATGGTTGTTGGAGCTGCTGGTGCCCAGTTCGAAGAGCACCTGCGGCGTCTCTTGGTTGAAGCGCTGCAGCAGGCGGAAGGCGCCTATGGACGGCGCGCTGGTCACGGAGAAGGCTTGTTGCAGTGGCTCGACCAGCTTTTGCAGGTCGACCGCGATCAGCAGGGTGCCGAGGACTTGCTGTCCTGGCACGGCGCGAATGGGCGCAACGCTGTAGGCGATCCAGCGCTGGCCGATCTTCTGCGCTTCGAGGGGCGGTGGCGGCCCCACTTCCGCCTGGTTGAGCATGTCCAGCCCCGCATAGTTCATCGGCGCGGCGCGGCTGTCGTCTATCTGGCCCTGTTTGCGCCAGTTGATCTGGGCATCGACCAGGTCGCCCCAGCTCATGATCTGCGCCTCGGCCGCGCGCAGGGCAGCTGGGTCCTTGCCCTGCACGGCCTCAATGACCGCGGCGCCCTGAGCATAGGTCGCGGTGCGGGTCGCCAGTTGCGCTGCCGCCTGCTCGAGTTTTTCGGCGCCGATCGTGGCGACGTTGTGGGCGGTCTTGTCGAGGTCGGCTTGCGAGGGCTGGTCGGGATCGCTCACCCACGCCAGTGCGGCGGCTATCAACAGACCAGCAATGGCCAGCACAAAGCCGGGGCGCACCAGGTCGAAGCTGGTCTTCATAGCCTTGGCCTGACTGTCGTCCGGCGCTGCTATCGGTGATTTGGCACTGCGCGTGAAGCCTTTCACATAACGTCTCCGCAAATATCAACCAAGGTGTGCAGTGCCGCGGTTCGTGGCGTGGCTCAGTGGCTTCCCGAGTGTCCGAAACCGCCGGTACCGCGCTGGCTTTCGTCAAAGGCCTCGACCAGCTCGAAGGACGCTTGTACGACCGGTACCAGTACCAGTTGGGCGATACGCTCGCCGACGACGATGTTGAACGCCGTTTGCCCGCGATTCCAGCACGACACCATCAGCTCGCCTTGGTAGTCGGAGTCGATCAGACCGACCAGGTTGCCCAATACGATGCCATGTTTGTGGCCCAGGCCAGAGCGCGGCAGGATCAGCGCCGCCAGGCCTGGATCACCGATGTACACCGACAGTCCGGTGGGGATGAGCAGCGTCTGACCCGGGGCGAGTACGGTGTCTTGCTGGAGCATGGCGCGCAGATCGAGGCCGGCGGAGCCTGGGGTCGCGTGCTGTGGCAGCGGGAATTCGCTGCCGATGCGTGGGTCGAGAATCTTGGCTTGCAGAGCGTGCATGGGGTTAAACCTGATGAATGCGGACGGCGATGAAGGCGACCAGTTGGCGGGCGATCTTGCCCTTGCTGGTCTGGGCGAACAGTGTTTCGTGGAGCTGGCGGTCGATTACGCAGCAGGCGTTTTCTTCGCTGTTGAAGCCGATGCTGGGGTTGGCGACGTCGTTGGCGACGATCAGGTCAAGGTTCTTGTCCTTGAGCTTGCGCGCAGCATAGTCGAGCAGGTGTTCGGTTTCGGCGGCGAAGCCGACGCTGAACGGCCGATCGGAGCGAGTGGCGATGGTGGCGAGGATGTCCGGGTTGCGGACCATCTGCAGCAACAGGCCGTCGCCCTTGGTCGGGTCCTTTTTGAGCTTTTGCGGGGCGACCACTTCGGGGCGGTAGTCGGCCACGGCGGCGGAGGCGATGAAAATGTCACAAGGCATGGCCGCTTCGCAGGCGGCAAGCATGTCGCGGGCGCTGACCACATCGATGCGTGACACTCGGTCCGGCGTCGGCAGATGCACCGGACCAGTGATCAGTGTGACCTTGGCGCCGGCCTCAACCGCTGCCTCGGCGAGGGCGAAGCCCATCTTGCCGGAGCTGTGGTTGGTGATGTAACGCACCGGGTCGATGTTCTCTTGGGTCGGCCCGGCGGTGATCACCACGTGCTTGCCGGTCAGCGTCTGGCGCTGGAAGCATTCGGCGGCGCACAGCGCCAGCTCGGTGGGTTCGAGCATGCGCCCGAGACCGACATCGCCGCAGGCCTGGCTGCCCGCTGCGGGGCCGAACACCTTGAAGGCGCGGCTTTGCAGCAGTTGCAGATTGGCCTGGGTGGCCGGGTCGCGCCACATGGCCTGATTCATTGCCGGAGCCAGCGCCACGGTGGCGTCGGTGGCCAGCACCAGGGTGGTCAGCAGGTCGTCGCCCATGCCTTGGGTCAGGCGCGCGATCAGGTCGGCGGTAGCGGGTGCGATGAGGATCAGGTCGGCCCATTTGGCCAGTTCGATATGGCCCATGGCAGCCTCGGCTGCGGGGTCGAGCAGGTCAAGATGCACCGGGTGCCCGGATAGTGCCTGCATCGTCAGGGGGGTAATGAACTCGGCGCCGCCGCGGGTCATGACCACGCGCACTTCAGCGCCGTGCTCAAGGAGACGCCGCACCAGCTCGGCGCTCTTGTAGGCCGCGATACCGCCGCCAACTCCGAGAACGATGCGTTTGCGATACAGCCGCTGCATAGGCCTGCCTTTTTGATCCAAGAATGACGCGACGGCGACGACGCCTCCCCAGGCCGGATCGCCGCGCAAAAAAGTTGCGCTAAGATATCACAGCGCCCGCCAGGGAACAGCGGCGCTCGATGACACAGGCACACTCACACAAGGAACGTGACATGAGTATCAAAGACTGGCCCGCGAACGAACGTCCGCGGGAAAAACTCTTGGCTATGGGCTCGGCGGCACTGTCGGATGCCGAATTGCTGGCGATCTTCCTGCGCACGGGCGTCACCGGCAAAAGCGCCGTCGACCTTGCGCGTCATTTACTGAATCAATTTGGTGGCCTGCGCGCGCTGCTGTCGGCCGATCGCGAGCATTTCAGCGAAGCCTTGGGACTGGGGCCGGCCAAATTCGCCCAATTGCAGGCGGTGCTGGAAATGGGCCGCCGCCATCTGGCGGAAGACATGGTGCGCGAGTCAGCCCTGGAAGGCCCGAGAGCGGTTCGCGCATACCTCAAGGCAATGTTGCGCCACGAGCCTCATGAGGTGTTCGGCTGTTTGTTCCTGGACAGCAAGCACAAGGTGCTGGTGTTCGAAAAACTCTTCGCCGGCTCCATCAGCAGCGCCAGCGTGTACCCGCGCCAGGTGGTCAAGCGCGCCTTGGCCAACAATGCGGCAGCGGTGATTCTGTGTCACAACCACCCGTCCGGCGTCACTCGCCCCAGCCAGGCCGATCGCGAGCTGACCTACCGCTTGAAGCAGGCGCTGGGGTTGATCGAGGTGGAGGTGCTGGATCACATCATCATCGGTGAAGGCGAGCCGTTGTCGATGGTCGAGTATGGCTGGCTCTGAAGCGGCAACTATCGGCGTTTCGTTCCTGATTGGTTAAGCATCGGGCGGTTAGATTCGCACGTTTGCCGGACCGCTTCTTTCGAGTGGTTCATTGCCCTGGTGCCGAGAAATCATGACGCGATTCGCTCCACTCTTGCTGCTCCTGCTGGGCGGCCTGTTGTTCTTTTCCGGGCTTGGCGGCCATGAACTGCAAGGCTCGACTGAAACCCGGGTAGCGGGGATCGCCATGGCGATGAATCTGGATGACGACTGGGTCGTGCCGCGTCTGTTCGGCGAGCCGTTTCTGGAAAAGCCACCGCTGAGTCTGTGGCTCGATACCGCCGCCATTCGCCTGCTGGGCGCCAGTCCGCTGGCCGTGCGCCTGGCGTCGGCGATTGCCGGGCTGTTCAGCATCATGTTGTTGTACGGGATGTTGCGGCAATTCGGTCGATCGCGGGCGTTGGCGTTCAGCGCCGCCTTGATGCTCGCGACCATGGCCAGTTACTGGAGCAATGCCCGCGGTGTGGGCGAGGATTCGCTGCTGAGCCTGGGAGTGACCATGGCCCTGCTGGGGTTCTACCAGGGCGATCGAGGCGGACGCCGTGGTGCGTGGGCGCTGTTCACCTTCGGCATCACGGTGGCGACGCTCAGCAAGGGCGTGCTCGGGTTGGCGCTGACGGGGGTGGCGATCTTTGCCTACCTCGTCGTTACGGGCCTGCTGGAAAAACGCGTGCAGGTCGGTCGCTGGCTGCGTCCCGGGCTGCTCACGCTGGTGGGCC